>MGXA01000100.1:0-20441 GCA_001801215.1 Gallionellales bacterium RIFCSPLOWO2_02_FULL_59_110
CGGAGCAACGTGGCATCGAGTGGTCGTTCACGCGGCAGGATGCAGATGTAAAAATGGCTCGGCATTATGTTTCGTAATTAATGGGTTTATATACTAGGTTGGCAGAAAACACCAACCTAGTCGCTGGTTATGTGGCTAGCTGCTTTTTCTGGGGTTTATGGGGTTGCTACCTGCGGCCTCCCAGCAACGACCCTAGCACGCCTCTGATAATCTGCCGCCCGACTGCCGAACCGATGGCGCGCGCGGCACTCTTGGCCAGCGCTTCGCCCACACCCTCGCGGCGGCCGGAAGAACCGCTGCCGAATATTCCGCCCAGCATCCCGCCGCCATTCCCTGCGGGTGTTTGGGCGGTTTGTTTTGTGGCGGCTTCCACCTGTTTTTCGCTGGTGCGCTGCTTGAGGATCTCGTAGGCCGACTCGCGATCCACGGCTTTTTCGTAATGTCCGGCGAGCAGCGAGTTCTGCATGATGGCTTTGCGTTCGGTATCCGTAATCGGGCCGATCTGCGCCTGCGGAGGCACGATCAGGGCACGCTCGACGATGCCGGGCGTACCTTTCTCGTCGAGGCAGGAAACCAGCGCCTCGCCGACGCCGAGCTCGGTGATGATGGCGGCTTCATCCAGTTTCGGGTTGCCGCGCATGGTTTCGGCGGCGGCTTTCACCGCCTTCTGGTCGCGCGGGCTGAAGGCGCGCAACGCGTGCTGCACGCGGTTTCCGAGCTGTCCGAGCACCTTGTCCGGCACGTCGGCGGGGTTCTGCGTGACAAAATAAATGCCCACGCCCTTGGAGCGGATCAGGCGCACCACCTGCTCGATCTTGTCGAGCAGTACGGCTGGGGCGTCGTCGAACAGCAAATGCGCTTCGTCGAAGAAGAACACCATCTTCGGCTTGTCGAGGTCGCCCGCTTCCGGCAGATTTTCATACAGCTCGGCAAGCAGCCACAGCAGCATCGTCGAATACACCTTCGGGGCAGTCATCAGCATGTCGGCGGCGAGGATGTTGATCATGCCGCAGCCGTCGCCGCCGGTCTGCATCAGGTCGGCGATGTTTAGCATCGGCTCGCCGAACAGTTTGTCACCGCCCTGCGTTTCGATTTGCAGCAGGCCGCGCTGGATCGCGCCGATGCTGGCAGTGGATATGTTGCCGTATTCGGTGGTGTAATCGGGCGCGTTGTCGCCGACGTGCTGCACCATCGCGCGCAGGTCTTTCAGGTCGAGCAGCAGCAGGCCGTTGTCGTCGGCGATCTTGAACACCAGCGCCATCACACCCTGCTGCACCTCGTTGAGATTGAGCATCCGTCCGAGCAGCAGCGGCCCCATGTCGGAAACGGTGGCGCGCAACGGGTGCCCCGCTTCGCCGAATACGTCCCAGAACGTCACCGGGAATGAACGATGAGAAAAGTCTTCCAGCTTGAGCTGCGCCACGCGCGCGGCGACCTTGGCGTTGCCGCCGCCCGCCTTGCCGATGCCGGACAGGTCGCCCTTGATGTCGGAGAGGAACACCGGCACGCCGATGCGGCTGAACGCTTCTGCCAGCGTTTGCAGCGTGACGGTCTTGCCGGTGCCGGTCGCGCCGGTAATTAGCCCGTGGCGGTTGGCCATCTGCGGCAGCAGGTAGAGTTCCTGTTCGTCGTTCCTTGCGATCAGTAGCGGCTCGGCCATGTTAATCCAGTGCGGCTCAAAATGAGCCTGTGTTGGGATATTCGAGCGTAAATGATAACATCGCGCCATGGTTTTTTTGGGGGAACAGTATGGCCGGGCACAGCAAGTGGGCGAACATTCAACACCGCAAGGGCAAGCAGGATGCCAAGCGCGGCAAAATCTTCACGCGCCTGATCAAAGAAATCACCGTCGCGGCACGCATGGGCGGCGGCGACCAGACCGGTAACCCACGCCTGCGTCTGGCAATCGAAAAGGCGCGCGAAAACAACATGCCAAAAGATACCGTGGAGAACGCCATCAAGCGCGGCAGCGGCCAGCTCGAGGGGGTGAACTATGAAGAACTGCGCTACGAAGGCTACGGCATCAACGGCGCGGCGGTGATGGTGGACTGCATGACCGACAACAAGACGCGCACCGTCGCGGAAGTGCGCCACGCCTTTTCCAAGAATGGCGGCAACCTCGGAACGGACGGCTCGGTGTCATTCCTGTTCAAGCATTGCGGGCAGATGATCTTCGCGCCCGGCACCGACGAGAACGGCCTGATGGAAGTCGCGCTGGACGCCGGTGCGGAAGATATTTCGAACAATGAAGACGGCAGCATCGAAGTCATCACCGCACCCAACGATTTCGTGAACGTGAAGCAGGCGCTGGAGGCAGCAGGCTACAAGCCGGAGTTTTCCGAGGTGACGATGAAACCGGCCAACGAAGTGATCTTCGCAGGCGACGACGCGGCGAAGATGCAAAAGCTGCTCGACGCATTGGAGAATCTGGACGACGTGCAGGAAGTGTATACGACGGCGGTGATCGAGGAATGATGAAAGTGAAGGGAGAAGGGGGAAGGGGGAAGGGTAAAACCTGCGTGTTCCGATGAGCCACCCTTCTCCCTTCCCCCTTCTCCCTTCCCCAACAAGAATTCTGGGCATCGACCCCGGCCTGCGCATCACGGGGTTTGGCGTCCTCGACAAGGAAGGTCAGAAACTGCACTACGTTGCCAGCGGCTGCATCAAGACGCCGGACGGCGAATTGCCGGAGCGGCTGAAGGCAATTTTGAGTTCGCTGGGCGAAGTGATCGCGCAACACCAGCCGCAACAGGTGGCGGTGGAAAAGGTTTTCGTCAACGTCAACCCGCAATCCACCCTGCTGCTCGGCCAGGCGCGCGGCGCGGCGATCTGCGCGGCGGTGCTGGCGAATCTGCCGGTGGCGGAATACACCGCGTTGCAGGTCAAGCAGGCGGTGGTCGGTAACGGCCATGCCAAAAAGGAACAGGTGCAGGAGATGGTGCAGCGCCTGCTGAAACTGTCCGGCACCCCCAGCCCGGATGCGGCGGACGCGCTGGCCTGCGCGATATGCCATGCGCACGGCGGGATGGGTTTGGGCGCGCTGGCGACCAAGGGGTTCCGCGTGCGTGGGGGGAGGCTGGTATGACTGTGCGACCGCTGGAGCCGACTCTCGCAACCTTTCATAACCCACTGCTGCGCTATGCCGCAGCGACGCGTCCGGCATTTCTCACGGCGAGCCTGATGGCATGCATGATCGGACTGGCGGCGGCATGGCATGGCGGCATCGCGCTCAGCCCGGAACTGGCGGCGATCACGCTGCTGTTCGCGCTGCTGGCGCATGCGGGGGTGAACGTGCTGAACGATTATTACGACGCGCTGAACGGCACTGATGCGTGTAACGTAGAGCGCATATTCCCGTTCACCGGCGGCAGCCGCTTCATCCAGAACAGTGTGCTGACATTGGCACAGACGCGCAACTTCGGCTTTGCGCTGCTGTCCGGCGTGGCGCTGGCGGGGTTGTGGCTGATGCTGCGCTCCGGCGCGCAACTGTTCTATATTGGCCTCGCCGGCCTGTTCATCGGCTGGGCGTATTCCGCGCCGCCGTTCCGCCTGAACAGCCGCGGCCTGGGCGAGTTATGCGTGACGGCAGGATTTTTATTGATCGCTGTGGGTAGCGATTTTGTACAGCGCAAAGGCTTTTCCACCGCGCCATTGGTGGCGGGCTTGTCTTACGCGCTGCTTGTGGCCAACCTGCTCTACATCAACCAGTTTCCGGATCGCAAGGCGGATATGGCGGCGGGCAAGCTGCATTGGGTCGCGCGGCTGGAGGTGCGGCAGGCGCGCTGGGGCTATGCGCTGATCGCGGCGCTGGCTTATGTGTGGGTGTTGTCCAGTGTGATGCTGGGCTGGTTGCCGCTGCCAGCTTTGCTGGCAGTGCTGGCGTTACCGTTGAGCATCAAAGCTGCGCAGATGTTGCTGCGCCATGCCGCGCAACCGCAGCAACTCGGTGGTGCAATCAAGCTGACCATCGCCGCGATGCTGATGCATGGCGCCTTGCTCGCGCTGGGTTTAATCTTGGGATAGAAATAATGATCGGTCGCTTAACTGGAATTCTGCTGGAAAAGAACCCGCCGCAAATCCTGCTGGACGTGCAGGGCGTGGCCTACGAGCTGGACGTACCGATGAGCACGTTCTACAACCTGCCGGTGCTGCACGAAAAAGTGGTGCTGCACACGCAGCTCATCGTGCGCGAGGACGCGCATCTGCTGTACGGATTCCTGAGCAACGAGGAGCGCATCGCGTTCCGCCAGTTGCTCAAGATCAGCGGCGTCGGCCCCAAACTGGCGTTGTCCGTGCTGTCTGGCTTGAGTCTGAACGACCTGGCGCTTGCGGTGGCGAACAAGGAGGCGGGCCGCCTCACCAAGATACCAGGCGTGGGCAAAAAGACCGCCGAGCGGCTGCTGCTGGAATTGCAGGGCAAATTTACGACGACCGGCGCAAGCGCTGCGCGGGATGTTGCGACCGCATCGCCCGGCGACGACATCGCCAACGCGCTGCTGGCGCTGGGCTACAACGAAAAAGAGGCGGACTGGGCGGTCAAGCAATTGCCCAAGGATGCCGATGTTTCGGACGGCATCCGGCAAGCGTTGAAGCTGTTGTCGAAGGGATAGCGGTTGGGCCATCCGTGCGGTTGACTCGTTGCTAACCAATGGTTATCATTCACGCCATGTTCGCTGTTCGCTACAGTAAGCAAGCCACCAAGACGTTATACAAGATGCCCGGCGGTGTTTCGCAGAAAATTCAGTCCGCGATGTTGAATATCGCAAAAAATCCAGCGGCGTATCAAGGCGATTGGAAGAGGCTGGAGGGGACAGAGTTTTGGCGATTGCGAGTCGGCGGTTGGCGCGCGATATGCGATGTGCAAAATGGCGAGTTGGTGGTGTTGGTGTTGAAGATCGCCTCGCGTGGAGATGCGTACAAATGAAACTACAAACCATAAAGCAAAACGGACAAGATGCCTTCGTTGTCGTACCCATCGCGGAATGGGATACGCTGATGGCGCGCCTGGAAGAACGCGACGATATCGCTGATGCCAAAGCGCAGTTAGCCAAGATACAAGCGGGCGAAGAAACGCTGCCAACGGAAATCGTCGCGCGTCTCACCTCGGGCGAAGCGCCGCTAAAAGTATGGCGCGAATATCGCGGCTACACTCTGCGCGCACTGGCGGCGGAGATCGGAATCAGCTCGGCTGCCGTATCCAAAATAGAAACCGGCAAAAGCCGCCCCACTGTTGACACGCTGGGCAAGCTGGCCGCAGCATTGGGCTGCGACATGGAAGACTTGGCGTAGCATGATCCACAGCGACAACCTCTCCACCGAACCGCGTCTGATCGCCTCTGCACCTGCTTCGAAGCAGGAGGAAGCGCTGGAGCGTGCGCTACGCCCGAAACAGCTCGACGAATACGTCGGACAGGAAAAAATCCGCGGCCAACTGGAAATCTTCATCGAAGCAGCTAAGCGGCGCAGCGAGCCGCTCGACCACGTGCTGCTATTCGGCCCGCCCGGCCTGGGCAAGACCACGCTGGCGCAGATCATCGCGCGCGAGATGGGAGTCAACCTGCGCCACACCTCCGGCCCGGTGCTGGAACGCGCCGGCGACCTCGCCGCGCTGCTCACCAACCTCGAACCGAACGACGTGCTGTTCATCGACGAGATACATCGCCTCTCTCCCGTGGTCGAGGAAATCCTCTATCCCGCGCTGGAGGACTACCAGATCGACATCATGATCGGCGAAGGCCCGGCGGCGCGCTCGGTGAAGCTCGACCTGCCGCCGTTCACGCTGGTCGGTGCGACCACGCGCGCCGGGATGCTGACCAACCCGCTGCGCGACCGTTTCGGCATCGTCGCGCGGCTGGAGTTTTACACGCCGCAGGAATTGCAGCGCATCGTCACGCGCTCTTCCGGCTTGCTGGAAATGCCGATCTCGCCGGAAGGCGCGCTGGAAATTGCAAAACGTTCGCGCGGCACGCCGCGCATCGCCAACCGCCTGCTGCGCCGCGTGCGCGATTTTGCCGACGTGAAGGCGGAAGGCCACGCCACGCGCGAAGTGGCAGATGCCGCGTTGACCATGCTGGACGTGGACTCGCAGGGCTTGGACATAATGGATCGCAAACTGCTGCTGGCCGTGATCGAGAAATTTCTCGGCGGGCCGGTCGGCGTAGATAACCTTGCTGCGGCAATAGGCGAGGAGCGCGACACCATCGAAGACGTGCTGGAACCCTACCTGATCCAGCAGGGCTATCTGCAACGCACGCCACGCGGGCGCATGGCTACCGCGAATGCATACCGCCATTTCGGGCTGGTCGTGGCGAACAATCCGGTCAACGGGGGTTTGCTGGGCGATCAACAATGAGTTATCGAGCAAGATAACCTGGGTGGCAGGGCGATAAGCAAACGATTACCATAACGCCCGCAGCCACTCACAACGATGAGGTTAACCATGAATGCCGTTACTGTTTCTCCACAATTTCAAATCGTCATCCCTCAAGAGGTGCGTGACCAAGTGCATCTGGAGGCCGGGCAGCAGATGCAGGTCATCGCCTACAACGGACGGATTGAACTGATTCCGTTGCAATCTCCGGTTCACTTGCGCGGCTTCCTCAAAGGCATAGACACTTCAGTTCCGCGTGAGGCCGACCGCCCATGAATGTTGTAGATTCCTGCGGCTGGCTTGAGTATTTTGCCGATGGTCAAAACGCCGCTTTCTTTGCTCCCGTTATCGAAGACACCGCATCGCTGATCGTCCCAACTGTCAGTTTGTTTGAAGTGTTCAAGCGCATTCTGCAGCAACGCACCGAAAATGATGCCTTGCGCGCAGTGGCGCTGATGCAGCAGGGGCGCGTGGTCGTGCTGGATGATGCGCTTGCGCTTTCGGCTGCAAAAATTTCCTTCGATCTCAAATTGCCTATGGCGGACAGTCTGATACTTGCCACGGCTCGCGCCCACGCCGCTGTTCTGTGGACACAAGACAATGACTTTGCCGGAATCCAAGGTGTGCAGTACATCCAGAAATATTCATGACCGACCCTTCCCGCGCTGTCAACCTGCTTGCCCAGCTCGAACACCTGAACGAGCAACAACTGCGCCGCCTGTTGGTGGAGCATCTCACCAAACAAAAGCTCGGGCTGTACTGGGAAGCGAATGCCATCGAACGCGATGCGGCGCTCAATGCCGATCTGGTGCTGCCGCGTCTGGTGGAGGAGTGGAGCCACCGGCCTGCTCCCTCACCCCTAGCCCCTCTCCCGGAGGGCGAGGGGAATCGGCTCCCTCTCCCACCGGGGGAGGGCTGGGGTGGGGGAGCTTTTCACCGCAACCTCATCATCGAAGGCGACAACTACGATTCCCTGCGCCTGCTGCGCGCCACCCACGCCGGGAAAATCCGCGTCATCTACATTGACCCGCCGTACAACACCGGCAACAAGGACTGGGTCTATAACGACGATTACGTCGGGAAGAACGACCGCTGGCGGCATTCGCAGTGGCTGGAGTTCCTGTACCGCCGTTTGACGCTCGCCCGCGACCTGCTCACGCCGGAAGGCGTGATTCTGGTGTCGATCAACGACGAAAACCGCGCGCGGCTGGAGCTGCTGATGGACGAGGTGTTTCCGGGGATGCGGCTGGGTAGTCTGGTTTGGCGCACCAAGGATACGGGTAACGACTTGTCGCAACGTTTCAGCCATGTGCATGAGCATGTGCTGGTGTATGCCAATGCGGGATTCAAGTTCAATGGCCGCGCTACCGACCGCAGCAAGTTTCGCAATCCCGACAATGACGCGCGCGGCGATTGGTCTCCCCAACCATTGACCAAAGCCCATACATATACCGACCGCGAGAACACCTACTACCCAATTCAAGACCCCGACACGGGGTACTGGTATCCATGCGACCCAGACAGCGTTTGGCGTTTCGCATCAGAAAATGAAATTCGCAAGCGGCTAAACGGTGACGAGGCAGCTATTGAGGCTGCATTAAAAGGCTTGCGCAGCGACACCATCGAGCAATTGATCGGAAAGAAACTCATCTACTTTCCATCTTGCAAACCCTCGGAAGTCATGCAGTACGCGAGCCGAGAAGATTTACTGGCAGCGCTCAAGGCTGGCAAGGGGCCGATGCTACCCAAGAAGAAAACTCCGTTGCTACGCGCAGACCTGCCCGACCTGGATTTCTGGATAGGCAAACCGATTGCCACCGGACGCCCATCGCGCAAGGAACTCTGGACGGCCAAGCCAGAGGAAGATCGCCTTGCTCCGTTGAGCAGTTGGATCGCGGGCATGAATGAAGAAGTTAGCGCGCTGGAAGAGTGCGAAGATGATGAGCCGGTTGTTTTGCGTAGCACGCGCGGCGGTGTTGCCACGGACGAAGTAAAGGAAGCATTGGGCAGCAAAAGTTTCCCCCATCCAAAACCGCTGTCGCTCATCAAAGGCCTGCTTTCCCAAGCCACCCAACCCAACGACATCGTGCTCGATTTCTTCGCCGGTTCCGGCACTACCGGGCAGGCGGTGCTGGAGTTGAATGCCGAAGATGCTGGCCAGCGCCGCTTCATCCTGTGTTCCAGCACCGAGGCCAACAGCAAGGAGCCGGACAAGAACCTGTGCCGCGACGTGTGCGCGGAACGGATGCGTCGCGTCATCAACGGTTACGGCGGCAAGGCGGGTTACACGCCTGAGCAGGGCGGCGAATTCGCCTATCTGCAACTGGACAAGGTGGAAGCCGCCGACGCGCATTTTGAAGTCGATGCGGCACACGCCTTCCAATTGCTGGCGTTGAAGCGTTTGGGTGTGGTGTGTGCTTCGACCGAAGGCGCGGTGCAGCGCCTCGGGCGGGTGGAGGATTGCGAGTTGCTGGTGTGCAATGATGTCAACGCCGAGGCAATAGAAATTCTCGCCGCATGGCCGCAGCAGCATGGCGCGGCAAGGTTGGCGATATATTCCACCCGCCCTAAAACCTTGAGCGAACAGCTTGCCGCGCGCGGCGTGGAGGCGCATTGTTATAGCCTGATGGATGCGTTGTTGAGCGGGCAACGGGGGAATGCGGCATGAGCGGTTTCACTAGAGTCCGCTGGCAGGTCTCCCCCCCCCTTTGCAAAAGGGGGGCAGGGGGGATTTGCTTTTCTTTTGTGGCCGCTGAAAACCTTAAATCCCCCTCAGTCCCCCTTTTGCAAAGGGGGAAGAATAGCGAGCCTAATGAATTACCTGAGCTGAAGCTTTCAATTTTCTCTACGGTGTGGAGAAAATTTCAAGGGATTCGCTACACACTGTGTCGCGAATTGCCGTTGCGTTATTTCACCATGCTGAAATCCTTCAGGCCGGAGCGCGCCGCATGACCATCCGCGACATCATTGCCGCGCAATCGGCAGCCATCGAGCCGGAGGCGTTCCAGAGCGCGATTGTGGAAGGCATGACGCGCGCGCTGTTGCGCGAATCTACACCGCCTTGTCTGCTGCGCGCGCCGACGGGTTCCGGCAAGACGTTCATTATTTCGCGCGTGCTGGAGTCGGTGAGCGCGGCGCGCCCCACGTTGTGGCTGTGGTTCGTGCCATTCGTTAACTTGGTACAACAGACCGAGGATGCGCTGGCGGCAAATTGTGCCGGGTTGATCCCGGTGATGTTGTCGCGCGGACGCAATCAGGATGCACGCCCCGGCATGGTGTTGCTCTCCACCGCGCAGGGCGTGGCAAAAGCAACCGACCGCAAGACGGGCTATAACTCGAATGCCGATGACGATACCCGCACACTGGCGGAATTTGTAGCGCGAGCGCGCGTCCAGGGTTTGTCCATCGGGCTGGTGGTGGACGAGGCGCACATCGGCTTGGACAAGACTACGGAATTTGGCAAGTTCGCCAATTGGCTGAATGCGGATTTCCTCATCATGGCGACGGCGACGCCGAAGGATGAGCGGCTGCTGGAGTTCTTGAATGCGGCAGGCAAAAGCGCCTACGAGAATTTTGCTGCCAGCCGCGACGAGGTGGTGAACGCGCGCCTCAACAAACGCTACATCGAGGCGGTGGTGTACGACTTGCGCCAGAGCGTGCAGACGGTGGCGGACTTGAAGCGCACGGTGTTGCGCCAGGCATGGAAGCGTTCGCAGCGCATCAAGCGGCAGTTGCAGGCGGCGGGCGTGGCGCTGACACCGCTGTTGCTGGTGCAGGTGGGGAACGGCGACAAAACGGTGGAAGAGGCCGAGCAGGATTTGATCAAGCTGTGCGGCGTGCATCCGGCGCTGATCGGCAAGCATTCTTCGGACGATCCCGACCCGGTTCTGATGGCGGCGATTGCGAATGACAGCAGCAAGGAAGTGCTGATCTTCAAACAGTCGGCAGGCACGGGTTTCGATGCGCCGCGCGCGTTTGTGCTGGCCTCGACCAAATCGGTGAACGATGCGGATTTCGCGATGCAGTTTATCGGCCGGGTGATGCGCGTATCGCGCCCGATACGCGAGGCGTACCCCAAGCCGATGCAGATACCGCCAGACCTGGATACTGCCTACGTTTATCTGGCGAATGCGGAGGCGCAACGCGGCTTCGAAGCGGCAGTGCAGGCCAGCAGCGCGGTAAAAAGCCAGTTGGAAGGGCAGACGGAAAAACTGCTGGTGCGCCAGACGGAATCCGGCGCGGTGGTGCTGACTAACCGCGGAACATTGCAAACGCCGTTGATGTACGACTTGCCCCTGCCGGAGAGCAAGATGGGAACCGACATTCCGGCGCATGCGCCTTTGGCACCCACAACAGTTGGGCCGCAGCAGTCGCTGTTTGGAAATCTGCCCGGCGAAGCCGATGATGGCTATAAGCTGGACGAGGTGCTATTTGCGATTGATGAGGGGCTTGCTGCTCCGGCGGTTACCGCAGTCTCGCGCAAGCATGATGCCCCGCGTTCTAAAGCCGAGTTGCTGGAACTGTTAAATGTAAAAGGCATACGCACTTACCCGCTCCATATGAATATCCGCAACCTGCCGCGCGCGCTCAAGCGCGAACAGCGCCCAGTGATGCAGGACATGAATAAGGTGTCGGAGGCGGTGGCGACACGCTTGGCGATTTCAGACGAATTAAAGCGGAGTGCGGTGCGTGCGGCATTGAACCGGCTCAAGGAAAAAGAGGTTCATACCGAGCTGACCGAGGGCGTGCGCCACGAGGAAGAGGTGCTGATGATTACCGACCGCAACGCGCTGGCGCGTGAGGCCAAAGCAATCCTGTACAACTTGCCGCAGGTTGAGGATGAGGATGTGCGCATTATCGTCGGGGTGCTGGCGGGCCGTTTGTGTGGATGGATAGCGGAAGAGTTCGAATATCTCGACGATGAGTCGAGACCACAAGAGGCTGAGCTGACGCGTTATGCGCGCGATGCAGCGTATTGGGTGATACGCCGCGAGGCGCAGGATATTACAGAGCTGATGCAAAGCATCGTCGCCGAATTTACCACGCTGGAAGATGCCGCGCCGCTGCCGGATTTGATGGTGTTCCCGGCAGCGTTGAGTCTGGCGGCTTCACGCAAAAACATTTATGGGGTGATGCCGCCATCGGAAGACGATCTGGCGAAAATAGAAACCTTGCTGGTGCTGGATGAGCGCGAATGGTTGGCTGACCGCCAGATGATGCTGGCAGGCAGTGCATTAAGCATCGGAAAATACGACAACTTGCTCAAGCTGAACGGCGAAGAGCGCGAGTTTGCCAAGGCGCTTGATCGTGCTGATTTTGTCGAGTGGTGGCATCGCAACCCGGATCGCAAGCCCTATGCCGTCCGGCTAGTGCGGGGCGAACACCAGAATTATTTTCACCCAGATTTTGTGGTTTGCCTGTCGCATGTACCCAATGATGCACCGGTGATTCGCCTGATCGAGACCAAGGAGAATACCAAGGATGCCGCGCGCAAGGCGCGGCGCATTCCAAAGTGCTATGGGAAGGTGTTGTTTCTCACTAAAGACCAAAGCCGACTGCGTGTGGTGAACGATGACGGCAGTCTCGGCGAGACGGTGGATTGGGATGATTTGCTGCCTGTGCAAGAGTGGTTGCGGGCATCCAAACCGACAGCGCAATGACAGCCGTGGCCATCATAGACCTCACCGAAGAGCAGGCAGCGCCACGCATTAAAATGCTGCTCACTGCCCGCGAAAGCCGCACGCTCGAATTCAAACGCGTGTCCGGCAAGATGGTGGGCAAGGCGCTGGAAACGCTGTGCGCTTTTGCCAATACAGAAGGCGGCATTCTGGTGTTGGGAATTGCAGATGAAAAGCAGGAAAAAGGCAGCGCAAGATTCTACGGTACTCAGGAAAACCCTGAAGCTCTGGATGATTTAATCCGAAAAGTGCGAACACAATTTCATCCGCCGATAGAGGCGATTCGTTTTGTTCGTTTACCGTGTGCTTTGCGCGATGGAAGTGCGGGGTATCTGGTGTTGATACAGGTGTCGAAAAGCGACAAGGTGCATTCCATCGTGGATGACGGCACTTGGACGCGGCTGGATGCTGGCAACCGCGAGATGAGGGCGGAAGAGATTACCGAGCTTTCTTATCGGCGCGGTGTGCGTAGCGCGGAAAGCGAACCGGTGCCGGTGCCGCTGGAGTTGCTTGAGACGGATGCCTGGCGTAGTTTTGTCGCTGCACGAGGTTTGAAAAGCGGCACTTTTGCGGAACAGTTGCAAAAAATCGGCTTGGCGTCGAAGGTGGGGAAAGAAGTTCAGCCAACCCGCGCGGCAATCTTGCTGTTTGCCGACGAGCCGGGCAGCTTGCTTGCCGCGCATGGCTCTCGCGCCGACATCCGTTTGATGGTGTATGACGGAAAACAGGCCATGCCGGGCGCTACGCCCAATTTGCGCAAGACGCCCAAGACGATACGCGGCCCGCTGATCGAGCAAATTGATGCTTCGGTAAAGGCTGTTCTGGATGAGCTTGCGCAAGGGCTGATACTGTCCGGTAGTGGCTTCAAAACCAAGCATTTGTACCCCGAACGGGTTGTTAAAGAGGCTATCGTTAATGCGGTGATCCATCGCGATTACCGTTTGAACCGCGATATTTTCATCCGCCTTTTCGATGATCGCATTGAGGTGGAAAGTCCGGGCGTATTCCCCGGCAATATCACACCCGCTAATGTGGACAAGGCAGGCTCCAAGGCGCGCAACCCCATGGTTGCGCAAAATCTGCGTGAATTTCCTGTCGCCCCCAATATTGATGCTGGCGAGGGTGTAAAAATGATGTTCGCCGAAATGGCGAGCGCCAAACTTTATCCACCGCAGTACCGGCAAAACACCGAGGCGGAGGTGGAGAGTGTGACGGTAACGCTGTTGAATTTGGAGCGACCCACCGTGTGGGATGAAGTCAGCCACTGGATAGATGCGCACGGGGAAATTGCCAACCGCCAGTTGCGCGAGATTACTGGGCTGGACACCTTGGAGGCTTCGCGCATGTTGCGCACCTGGGTCGCACAAGGGGTGCTGATTGCCCTGCCTTCCGCATCACGTCAGCAA
Organism: Gallionellales bacterium RIFCSPLOWO2_02_FULL_59_110; assembly: GCA_001801215.1. Taxonomy (GTDB): domain Bacteria; phylum Pseudomonadota; class Gammaproteobacteria; order Burkholderiales; family Gallionellaceae; genus Gallionella. The sequence continues at coordinate 13,455 of MGXA01000100.1, forward strand.
GCCCGTTATACCAAGCCAATGCGGCCGGTAGGGGAAGCGGATTCATTATCAAGCGCCCAAGATAATGAATTGCCAAAACCATGAAATTCATTATAAATCAGCATGTTTCTGGTTGAGTCATTATCAAAATGAGAGTTCCTTGCTCATTAGTGTGTGCCGGTGTGGACGCTCTGTTTCAAGCCAGAGCGCCTGACGGAACAGACGAGTTCATTATCAGAGGCGCAAGATAATGAATTTTTATTTGGCTAAATAATTAAATAAATCAGTGTGATGACAAAGCGGTCATTATCATTTTGGCAAAAAGACGGGATAACCGTGGCTGGCAACATGGCATTGCTGGAACAATCGCTGACGGTTTTTTTCGCTTCCCTCCGTTGCTCCGGGCGGGCGATCCGGGCGGCGATGGATTAGGCGGTAGAGCAGGCGCGGGTGAAAGCCACAATGACTGGCGGTTTTCATTCGCCGCTAGAGCAGCCGATGGTATGGGTTGGTAAAATGGAAAGCCAAGAGAAACGAGAGCGAAGAAATATGAGTAAGCGCGACCATGTATTCAGCCTGCCGGTGCGCGTATATTTCCAGGACACCGACGCGGGCGGCGTGGTGTATCACGCCAGCTATGTGAACTTTATGGAGCGGGCGCGGACAGAGTGGCTGCGCACGCACGGCTACAGCAACGCCGGGTTGATGAAGGAATTCGGCGTGGTGTTCGTGGTGCGTTCGCTCAAGCTGGATTATTTCAAGCCTGCACTGCTCGACGATCTGCTGGAGGTGACGGCGCAGATCAAGGAAGTCGGGCGCAGCCGCTTGAATTTGTTGCAGAGCGTGCGGCGCGACGGCGAGGTGCTGGCCGAGGGGGAAATACATCTGGTCTGTGTCTCAATGGAAGGTTTCAAACCGGTCAGCGTGCCGGAGGTGTTGCGCAAGCAGTGGAAGGTTTAATCGGGAAAGGACAGTAATGGAAGTGACGCAGGATTTGTCGTTCATACATCTCATCAGCAATGCCAGCCTGCTGGTGCAACTGGTGATGGGGTTGCTGCTGCTGGTGTCGCTGTTGTCGTGGTGGTACATCTTCCTCAAGCTGTTCGCCATCCGCCGCGAGGTCAGGCTGACCGGGGAATTCGAGGAAGCGTTCTGGCACAACCAGAATCTCAACGAGCTTTACAAGTTTGCGAGCGGCGCATCGCGCGGCGACCAGGGCGGATTGGAACGTATCTTCGCCGCCGGATTTGTCGAGTTTGTGAAGCTGAGAAAGCAGCATGGCGTGGAGGCCGCAGCGGTGATGGACGGCACGCGCCGCGCGATGCGCGCGACCTACCAGCGCGAGATGGACCGGCTGGAGTCGCATCTGGCGTTCCTCGCCTCGGTCGGTTCGGTCAGCCCGTATGTCGGGCTGTTCGGCACGGTGTGGGGCATCATGAACGCGTTTCGCGGCCTGGCGAATGTCGGACAGGCGACCCTGGCGCATGTCGCGCCGGGTATCGCCGAGGCGCTGGTGGCGACCGCGATGGGCCTGTTCGCGGCGATTCCGGCGGTGGTTGCCTACAACCGCTACGCGCACGACATCAACCGCCTGGCGACGCGCTTCGAGAGCTTCACCGAAGAGTTTTCCAACGTGCTTCAACGCCAGCCATGAGCCAGATGAGATCGAGCCGCCGCGCCAATAATCGTTTGATGAACGAGATCAACGTCGTGCCGTATATCGACGTGATGCTGGTGCTGCTGGTGATCTTCATGGTGACCGCGCCGCTGATGAACCCCGGCCAGGTCGATTTACCCAGCGTGGGCAAGTCGCTGCCGCCACCGGTCGCGCCGCTGGAAGTCGTCATCCGGAAAGATAATTCGCTGGCGTTGCGCGACCATAGTCGGGGCGGCAAGGAAAGCAGGGTGTCGCGCGACGAGCTGGTCGCGATCATCAAGACCCGGCAGGGCGCGCAGGCGGAGCAGGCGGTGGTGATTTCCGCCGACAAGAATGTGCGCTACGAAGAGGTCATCAACGTGGTGGATATGCTGCAACGGCAGCAGATCAAGAAGGTAGGGCTGCTCACCCAGGCAAAGGGGAAATGAGCGCGGCGCTTTATCGCGAACCTTACCGCTTGCCGGCCGGCATTCTGGCCGTGGCGGTGCATGGCGCGTTTTTCGCGCTGCTGTATTTCGGTTTCACATGGCAGGCGCAGCCCGCCGGAGCGATGAGTGTGGAGCTGTGGCAGAGCCTGCCGGATACGGTCGATGCGCCGCCCGCCCGGCCCAAAATCGAAAAAATGGCGCCGCCGCCGCAACCGGAGAAAGTTGTAGAGCCGGAAGCGCCGCCGCAGCCTGAGAAGATCGTCAAACCGGAAATTGTCATGCCGGACAAGAAAAAGGCGGAAGCAAAACCGGTCGAGGTGAAGCCGGAAAAACAGAAACCGGCGCCGCCTCCCGAGAAAAAGGCCGAAGCCAAACCTTCGCGGCAGGAGGTGGAAGCCAGGATCGCGGAACTGGCTGCGCGCGAACGCGCCGAGCAGGCCGCGCGGGAGCGCGCCGCACAGGATGCCGCGATTGGCCGTGTGCTGGACGAGTATACCGGCAGGATTAAAAATAAGATCCGCCGCAATATCGTGATGCCGCCGGATGTGGCGGACGACGCGCGCGCCGAGTTTGCGGTGACGCTGCTGCCGGATGGCTCGGTGCTGAGCGCGAGATTGTCCCGCACCAGCGGCAATGCGGTGTACGATAATGCGGTGGAGCGCGCGATTTTCAAGTCACAGCCGCTGCCGCTGCCCGCGGATGCGGCGCTGTTCAGCAGGTTTCGCAAATTGAACCTGGGATTCAAACCGGTCGAATAGGGAGGGAATGACGATGGCGGTATTGCGGGGTTTGTTCGGTTTGTGGCTGCTGGCGCAGACAACCATGTCCATGGCGACGCTGAACATCGAGATTATCGGGGCGGGAGAAAACCAGATTCCGATCGCTATCGTGCCGTTCGGCGGGGATGAAAAGCTGGCGCAATCGATCAGCGAGGTGGTGGCCGGCGATTTGCGGCGCAGCGGCCTGTTCCGCCTGGTAGATCCGGCGGGCAAGTCGCCGCACGAGCCCGCCGAAGTGAATTATGCCGACTGGCAGGTGCGCGGCGCGGAGGCTCTGGCGATCGGCACGGTCGAGACGCAGCCCAATGGCCGCATCGAGGCGCGTTTCCGTCTGCTGGATGCGGTCAAGGAAACGGAATTGGCCGGCCAGGCGGTTTCGGCAAGCGAAAATCAAATTCGCGCCATCGGGCACCGCATCGCGGATTTGATTTATGAAAAGCTGACCGGCGACAAGGGCGTGTTCAGCACGCGCATCGTTTATGTGAACCGGCAGGGGAAAAAATTCAGCCTGGTCGTGGCGGACAGCGACGGCCATAACGAACAGGCCGTGCTGACGCAGAACGAGCCGATCATGTCACCGGCATGGTCGCCGGACGGCAGCCATCTTGCCTATGTGAGCTTCGAGACCGGGCATGCCGCCGTATATGTGCAATCGCTGTACACCAATCAGCGCGCGGTGCTGGCCAATTATCCCGGCAGCAACAGCGCGCCGGCCTGGTCGCCAGACGGCAAGCAATTGGCCGTGGTGTTGACGCGTGACGGCAGCTCGCAGATTTACCTGGTTCGCCCGGACGGCAGCGGGCTGCGGCGCCTTTCCTTCAGCGGCACGATCGATACCGAACCGAATTTTTCGCCGGACGGGCAATATCTGCTGTTCACCTCGGATCGCGGCGGCAGCGCGCAGGTTTATCGCATGCCGGTTGACGGTGGGGCGGCACAGCGCATGACCTTCGACGAGGGCACCAATTTTTCGCCGCGGCATAGTCCGGACGGCAAGAGCTTTGTGTTTTCCCATCTGTTCAAGGGCAAGTTTTATATTGCCGTGCGGGACTTTCAGACCGGGCAGATGTCCCTGCTCACCGAAGGCGGATGGGAAAAAAGGCCCAGCTTTGCACCCAATGGCAAGCTGATTCTGTTTGCCAGCGAGGCGCGCGGTCGTGGTATATTGGCGACTGTTTCCAGCGACGGTCGTGTCAAGCAGCATATGTTTACGCAAAGCGGAGACGCACGCGAGCCAATGTGGGGACCCTATCCTTAATCAAACCTAACCAGCATAAGGGGAAGCGCTATGAAGAAACTCGTAATTGGTATTGTATTGGTCAATTTGCTTGCCGCCTGCGCCAGCGATCCGAAAAAAGAACCAGAAGCTGCAGCACCCAAGGCGGCAACGTCGAAGTCCGAAGGGACATCGGCGGCGTCTCAGGCTTCCGCTGCCAAGACTGAAGTTGACGAGCTGAACGACCCGAGCAGCATTTTGGCCAAGCGTAGCGTTTACTACCCGTTCGATGTTGCGGTGGTGCAGGACGAAGACAAGCCTGTCGTGCAGGCGCATGCCAAGCATTTGAGCGGGCACGCCAACCACAAGGTGCGCCTGGAAGGAAATTGCGATGAACGCGGCAGCAATGAATACAACCTTGGTCTCGGCCAGCGCCGTGCCGATGGCGTGAAGAAAATGCTGGAACTGGGCGGAGCAAAGGCCGGCCAACTGGAAAGTGTCAGTTACGGGGAAGAAAAGCCGCGTTGCAGCGACCACAGCGAAGCATGCTGGAAGCAGAATCGTCGCACCGATCTGAATTACGCGAAGTAAACGATGTTGAAGCAGCGAGCCTTCTTGTTGCTGGCTTTGTGTTGTGCCGTCCCCGCCCAAGCGGGGCTGTTCTCGGACGATGAGGCGCGCACACAAATCCAGCAGCTTGAGGCGCTTGTCCAGCAGCTTGAGCGACGCGCATCCAGGCAGGAAACTTTTGCCGAACAGCAATCCAAGTCGATCCTGGATTTGCTGGGGCAAATCGAGATGCTGGGCAGTGAAATCCGCAAGCTGCGCGGGCAGAACGAAGAGCTGGCACACGGCTTGCAGAATGCCGAAAAACGCGAGAAAGATTTTTATGTGGATCTGGATACGCGCCTGCGCCGTTTCGAACCCACGGAGAATAGCGCGCAAGCCGGCAGCGAAACTCCCGCAGAGACCATGCCGGCCGACCCTGACGATCCCGTATCGGAGAACCGCGCTTTTGAAGCCGCCTACGCCCTGTTCAAAGGCGGGAGCCATGCAAATGCGATCAGGCTGTTTCGGGAATTCATCGGCAAATATCCTGGCTCGGTGCATACGCCCAATGCCAATTATTGGCTGGGCAACGCGCAGTTTGTGCTGAAGGATTACGCGGGCGCGCTCGAGACCTATCAAGGGCTGATCAAGTCATTCCCGGATACCACCAAGGCGGCGGATGTGTTATTCGGTATTGCCGGATGCCAAATGGAATTAAAGCAGGAAGCGGTTGCCAAGAAAACCCTCAAACAGCTTCTTGCCAAATACCCTTCCAGCGAAGCGGCCGGCAAAGCCAAAGAACTCCTCGCTACCCTCAAGTAGTCTTTAAATGCCGCATGTGAACCCGGACGCGCAACTGCCGCCCCGAGACGGTGGGGCAGAGCTTTCGGCTGCGGGCGGGGCGACTGCGCAGTTGCGCATCAACGAAATATTTTTTTCCCTGCAAGGCGAAACCAGCCGCATCGGCCTGCCCACGGTGTTCATCCGGCTAACCGGCTGCCCGCTGCGCTGCACCTATTGCGACACCACTTATGCTTTTGCCGGCGGGAGGAACCTCGGCATCGCCGATATTCTCCGGCATGTCGCGGAATATGCGCCGCGTTATGTGACCGTCACCGGCGGCGAACCGCTGGCGCAGAAGAACTGCCTGCCGCTGTTGTGCGCGTTATGCGACGAGGGCTACGTGGTGTCGCTGGAAACCAGCGGCGCGCTGGATATCGGCGAAGTGGACGCGCGTGTGATGCGCGTGATGGACATCAAAACCCCAGCATCCGGCGAAGCCGGAAAGAACCGCTGGGAAAATCTGCCGCTGCTGAACATGCATGACGAAATCAAATTCGTGCTGTGCGACGAGAGCGATTACCGCTGGGCAAAACAAATCCTGCTGCAGCATCGGCTGAACGATAAATGCGCAGTGGCTTTATCGCCGGCGCACGGTATGCTCGATGCCACACAACTGGCCGAATGGATATTGCGCGACCGTCTGCCGGTCAGGATGCTGCTGCAATTGCACAAGCTGCTGTGGAACGACGCTCCCGGACATTAACCGCTTCAGGATGTCAATGATGAAAAATGCTGTTGTACTTTTGTCGGGCGGGCTGGATTCGGCAACCGTGCTGGCCATGGCGCGCGCGCAGGGATTTATCTGCTATGCGCTGAGCGTGGATTACGGGCAGCGCCATCACGCCGAACTGGCCGCCGCGCAGCGTGTCGCGCAGATGCTCGGTGCGCACGAGCAGCGGGTGATCGACATCGACCTGACCGGATTCGGCGGGTCAGCTCTTACCGACAACAACATCGCGGTGCCGCAGCAACCCAGCGCGGGCATTCCTCCGACCTACGTACCCGCGCGCAACACCATCATGCTGTCGCTGGCCCTGGCCTGGGCAGAAGTGTTGCAGGCGCAGGATATTTTTATCGGCGTGAACGCGGTGGATTATTCCGGCTACCCAGATTGCCGCCCCGCATACATCGAGGCCTTCGAGCGCATGGCCAATCTCGCTACCCGTGCCGCCGTCGAGGGCAGCTCCCTGGCCATCCATGCGCCGCTGCTGCACCTGTCCAAGGCAGAGATCATCCGGCAGGGAATTGCGCTCGGCGTGGATTACGCACAGACCGTTTCCTGCTATCAGGCAGACGAATCGGGACGCGCCTGCGGCGTATGCGACTCATGCCGCCTGCGCCGCGCCGGGTTTGCCGCCGCCGGCGTGGCCGATCAGACAGCGTATCGCGCAATATAGCCCGCCAAGCCTTGTTGAAAGCGGTGTTTTGCGTTGACAGAAAGAGCTAAACCCGTATAATTCGCGCTCTTTTGCGAAGGGTCGTTAGCTCAGCCGGTAGAGCAGCGGACTTTTAATCCGTTGGTCGCCAGTTCGAATC
>MGXA01000100.1:20452-21214 GCA_001801215.1 Gallionellales bacterium RIFCSPLOWO2_02_FULL_59_110
CATCAGTTCGAATCCGATAAGCGGCACCACTATCCATAAGGCTTGCAGCGATGCGGGCTTTTTTCACGTCCGGCTGTTTTGGCTTTGTGTCACCAGTATGTCACCGCGAAAGATAAGCTGGCGCATGTCCGGCCAGTTCTGCGAATAGGCGGACGGGTACGTCCTGGACGAGATGGCGGCGGATTCTCCGGCATCTATTCCGTTCTATGGCCTCATCCACAATTTGTGGCTGGCATCCATCCAGTCAAAGCAGTTTTGCGGGCATCCATCCCCCAACATCCGCCAATGGCGGAAGCCATACTGCTTAGACCGGCGTAATCCGATTACACTTGAGCGTTTTAGTCTGGATTAGTACAGAGCATGGCGCGCATAGTTCACGAGCAGATACCGGACAGGGGGCAGCCTAGGCTGGGCGGGAATAATCGCTTGTGGCGCGTTCTGCGAGGTCGGCCTGTTCAGGCGGGAAGCCCTAAAGGGGCAACGTTGCCCGTTTAGCTGTTTGCGGCAGGATCGCCCGAAAGTGCCAGCGCAATCTGCCGGTGCGCCGCGTTGATGTACTGCGATAACGACTTTCGAGAAATGCCCAGCACCTCCGCGTTGCGTTCATCGCCAAGGTCGCGGCCATATTGGTAAGCCTGCATCACTGCCAACTTTAGGATAAGTGGCAAGCTATTCACAGCGTGGTCAATCGCCATCGTGTCGGCATCTGCTACGCCGGTTGCCCAGCGGGTCAGGCGGATGTGCATGTCAGCCTATCGTTCA
>MGXA01000101.1 GCA_001801215.1 Gallionellales bacterium RIFCSPLOWO2_02_FULL_59_110
GGTCAGATGGCCATCCAGCAACTCGCCGAAGCCCCATGAGACATGGTCGGAACCGGCAGCGACCATCACCACGCCAGCCAGCCCGCCGACCAGCGCATGCGAAGACGAGGAGGGGATGCCGTACCACCAGGTCAACAGGTTCCACGCGATCGCGCCGAGCAAGCCGCAGAATACGATGGTCAGCGCCATCACCCGGTCGAGGTCGTCCAGCGTGACGAATTTGCCGATGGTGTTGGCGACTGCGGTGCCGCCCAGCAAGGGGCCGAGGAACTCGAAGAAAGCGACCACCAGCACCGCCTGCACCGGCGTCATCGCGCGCGAGGCGATAACAGTGGCGATGATGTTGGCCGCATCGTGGAAGCCGTTGGTGTACTCGAACAGCAGCACTACAACGATGGTGGCGAGAGCCAGGACGAGGATGGAGTCCATGCCGGCATCAGCCCGTAGCGCTTGTTAGCCTTTTAATTCCGCAGTCAGATGCGGTTTGATGACATCCAGCAACAGCGGATGGATGTTGGGGTTGCCCGCGCAGAGATGACCGGTCTTGAGGAAGGTGTCGGAGCCGTGCAGGTCGCTGACCATGCCGCCCGCTTCGGTAATCAGCAGGCAGCCTGCGGCGATATCCCACGGCTTGAGTCCGGTCTCGAAGAAGCCGTCGTAGCGTCCCGCCGCCACCCAGGCCAGATCCAGCGCGGCGGAACCGGGGCGGCGCAGGCCGGCGGTCTTTTGCATCAGTTCCTTGAAGATCGCCATATAGGCATCCATATGCTCGAACCGGGTGTAGGGAAAGCCGGTGCCGATCAGGCTGTCGGCAAGGTGCAGGCGTTTGGTGACGCGCAGGCGTTTATCGTTGAGGAACGCGCCGCGTCCGCGCGTGGCGGTGAACAGTTCGTTCTTGACCGGGTCGTATACCACTGCCTGGGTGATGATGCCCTTGTGCTGCAACGCGATGGACACGGAATATTGCGGCAGGCCGTGCAAAAAATTGGTCGTTCCGTCCAGCGGGTCGATGATCCACAGGAACTCGGACTCGCCTTGGGTGCCGCTCTCTTCTGCTAGAATCGCGTGCCCCGGATAGGCCTCCAGCAAGGTCTGGATGATGGTCTGCTCGGCGGCGCGATCCACTTCGCTAACAAAATCCGCATGGGATTTCCGGGTGATGGTGAGGTGATCGATCTTGTCTGCGGAACGGTGGATCAGGTTGCCGGCGCGACGCGCGGCCTTCACCGCGATGTTGAGCATGGGGTGCATAAAGTTACGACCTTTTTAATGAGCTGGGGAAATCCGGCGCGTATTTTAATTGGTATTGCGTTTGGAATAAACCTAATCCTTTGCGCGGGGTAATGCCATGAGCAACATCAAGCTGTTTGAATCAAAGCAGATTCGCTCCATCTGGAGCGAATACGGCCAGAAATGGTATTTCTCCATCGTAGATGTGGTCGCAGCGTTGACGGATAGCCAGAATCCACGGGACTACTGGTACCGCATCAAACAGCGTGAAAAGATCAGCGGCATGGAACTGTCGACAATCTGTCGACAGTTCAAACTCGAAGCACCGGACGGCAAGTTGCGTGAAACAGACTGTTCTTACACCGAAGGCTTGCTCCGCATTATCCAGTCCATCCCCTCACCCAAGGCAGAACCATTCAAACGCTGGCTGGCCAAGGTGAGTTATGAACGTTTAGAAGAAGTCGAGAATCCAGAGCTGGCTGCCGCGCGGATGCGCGAGCTTTACAAGGCCAAGGGCTGCAGCGACGAATGGATCGAAAAGTGTGGCCCCCCTGGGTGCGAGCACATCTACGAAGCAAAGACTTGCCCACCCTTGACTGCCGCCGATAGAAAAAGGATTGCTCATGAAAACTGATCTCATTCACACACTCACCGACACCTTTGAAGCGCACTCACAGCAAGCGGAGAACGGTATCGAATTCTGGCTTGCCCGCGACCTTCAGCATCTGCTGGGCTACGATGAATGGCGGAACTTTTCGACCGTCATCAGCAAGGCAAAAACATCGTGTGAAGTGTCGGGGCACCCGGTTGCGGATCATTTTGTTGACGTCAACAAAACGATCTCCATGCCCAAAGGCGCGGAAAAAGAAGTCCCTGATCTCATGCTCACCCGCTACGCCTGCTACCTGATTGCTCAGAACGGCGACCCCAGAAAGCCGCAAATCGCTTTTGCTCAAACCTATTTCGCCATGCAGACCCGCAAGGCGGAGCAGATCGAACAGCGACTACTCGAAGCCGAACGAGTAGCAGCACGCAAAAAACTTACAACCACGGAAAAAGAGCTGTCAGAAATTATCTATGAGCAAACGGGAAGCGACCAGAATTTTGCCCTGATTCGCAGCAAAGGCGATCAAGCCCTGTTTGGCAAAAACACGCAGGCGATGAAGTCGCAATGGAAAGTGCCGGACAACCGACCGCTGGCTGACTTCGCTCCCACCATCCTCCTCAAGGCCAAGGACTTCGCCACGGAAATCACCATCTTTAATGCGCGGCAGCACCAGATGGGAACGGAAGCGGCAATCTCCAGCGAACACATCACCAACAACGAGGCAGTCCGAAAAACGCTGCTGGAACGAGGCATACGACCAGAGAGTCTGCCTGCCGCCGAAGATGTCAAAAAGGTCGAGCGCCGCCTTGCCTCGGATGAGAAAAAAGCACTTAAAAACCCTGATGCGCTGGACTCCTGAGCACATCAGTTACAACTAAACCATGGACGACTGATCGCCATTGATGAGTTTCACCACGTATCCGCCGACGAGAACAATCGCCTGGGCGAGGTGGTGCGGGCGCTGCTGGAGGATGGCGGCTGCACAGCAGGATGCGTAACGCCATGGAGAAGATGACACCAAACGAAATGAAACAAAAGCAAATCCCCCTCCGCTTCGCTCCTCCCCCTTTTTCAAAGGGGGCGTTTCCCCCACTTTGTAAAAGGGGGGTAGGGGGGATTTTCGAAGTTGTTTCACGTTAACGCCATGGCACGCCTGACACTGGACGAATTGCTGGCCGAGAGTGACGACTTGGGGTTGCTGGATGTGAAGCCGCGCCCGGTCAACACCAGCACCGAAGCGGTGCGCATTCAGCAGGCATTCGAAGAGATCAGCGTGTTTGTTGATCGCCACCGTTTCGCCCCAGGCGAAGGAGAGGCAGGCGGGAAGGTTTCGGTAAATGAGCGCACCCTGCAAGTGCGCCTTAGAACCTACCGGGAAAACTTGGATATCGCCGAGCAATTGAAAGAGTTTGATCGCCATGGGTTGCTGATGCTCCAAGCCATCCAGCCGCCACCGGCCAGCCTGGACGATATTCTTGCTCTGGACGATGAACTGTTTTCCGAACCCAATGAGGATATTTTTACCTTTCGCCATGCGCGCCCGGCGGCAGCGCGACCGGATCAAATATCGGAGCGCAAGCCGTGCGAGGATTTTGCGCAGTTCAAACCGTTATTCGATCAGGCTGCCGCCGATCTGGCGACGGGCAAGCGCAAGAGCATGAAGTTCGCCAACGAGCAGGAGATCGAAGCTGGAGGCTTTTTCATCCTGCATGGAGTGATGGTCTATGTCGCCGAGGTGAATGATCCCCATATCCGCAACGGAAAGCGCAATGCGCGGCTCAGGCTGATTTTTGAGAACGGCACCGAGGGGAAAAACCTGCTCAGATCATTGGCGACGGAGCTTTACAAAGACCCTAGTGGTCGCCGTTTGTCCGAGCCGAATGCCGGGCCGCTGTTTGATCCTGCGCCGACCTTCACCACGGTGGCCGGGCCAAACGAGCGGATCACGGGTTGTATTTACGTCGTGCGTAGTCTCTCGCCGTCACCAGAGATCGCCAAGCTTGATGGCCAGCTTTTCAAGATTGGTTTCACTATGGGCTCATTTGAAGACCGCATTCGCGGAGCGAAGGACGATCCGACTTTTCTGATGGCTCCGGTTCATCCTGTCCGAACTTACGATGCGATCAATCTTAATGCCAACAAATTCGAGAGCTTGATGCACCGATTTTTCGCCGATGCACGACTGGACATCGAAATTATGGACCGATTCGGAAAGCCATTCCGGCCGAGAGAATGGTTCCTGCTGCCTCTTCCGGTTATTGAGACGGCTATTGCAATGCTGCTCGATTGCAGTATTTTGCAGTACCGGTACGATGCGGTTGCGTGCGAGATTGTGTCGATGCATCCGCATGATTTAACTAGCGCCCCGCTATTAACGTCTAACGATTAAAAACTATGTTCAATAACATTCGTATTGTTCTCAGCCACACCACCCATCCTGGCAATATCGGTGCGGCGGCGCGCGCGATGAAAACTATGGGGTTGCGCCATCTGTACCTGATCAACCCGAGGCATTTCCCCGACCCGCAGGCCGATGCGATGGCCGCCGGGGCCGACGATGTTTTGCGCGGGGCGGTGGTGTGCGGCTCCATCGACGAGGCTCTGCACGGCGTGGCGTTCACGGTGGCGATGACCGCACGGCTGCGCGACATTTCCATCGAAGTGAAAACGCCGCGCGCGGCGGCGCCGCTGTTGCTGCAACAGGCGGCGCAACAGCAGGCGGCACTGCTTTTCGGTACCGAGATGTCCGGCCTGACCAACGAGGAAATGGGCAAGGCGCAGGTGCTGGTCAATATTCCCGCCAATCCGGATTTTTCCTCGCTCAATCTGGCGGCGGCGGTGCAGGTGATGGGCTACGAATTGAATGCGGCGGCGCAAAACTATGTGCCGGACGTGCCGGAAATCCGGCCTGCCACACATGAACAAATGGAGGGGCTTTTTGCGCATCTGGAAAAAACCCTGCTGGAGATCGGTTTTTTCACCACGCAGAACCCGGCGCGCATGATGCAGCGCCTGCGCCGTTTGTATGCCCGCGCCCGGCCAGAGCCGGAAGAGGTCAATATCCTGCGCGGCATATTGAGCGTGACAACCGAGTACAATGCGCGCCTCAAATCGCGTTACCAGGAAGAACATCCGGATGTTCGGCAACATTAAGGAAGACATCGCCAGCGTATTCGACCGCGACCCGGCGGCGCGCACCACTTTCGAGGTGCTGACCTGCTACCCGGGTTTGCATGCGCGCATCATGCACCGTATGGCGAATACCCTGTGGTACGCCAACCTGAAATGGCTGGCGCGCTTTCTGTCGCATATCGCGCGCTTTTTCACCGGCATCGAGATTCATCCGGGTGCAACCATCGGTCGGCGTTTTTTCATCGACCACGGCATGGGCGTGGTGATCGGCGAGACCGCCGAGATCGGCGACGATGTTACGCTCTACCACGGCGTCACCCTGGGCGGCACTTCGTGGAAGGAAGGCAAGCGGCACCCCACGCTGGGCAACGGCGTAGTGGTCGGGGCCGGCGCCAAGATACTCGGCCCGATCACCATCGGCGACGGTGCGAAAATCGGCTCGAACGCGGTGGTGGTGAAGGATGTCCCGGCGGGGGCGACGGCGGCAGGCATCCCCGCGCGCATTCTCGACGAAGAGAAGAAAGCTGCCGCCGGCTTCAATGCCTATGGCGTCGGCAACGACCAGAACGATCCGCTGTCCAAGGCGATACACGGTCTGCTCGGGCACAGCGTGACGGTGGATCAACGCATCGATTTTATTTTGCAGCAACTTGAAAAAATGGGCGTACCGGTCGAAGAAGAACGCGCTACTGCCGACAAATTTGACCCCAACCACCTGAATAAGATAGTTGACTAAATAATTAGGGTATTATACTATTTACCCGAATGAAATTTAGGCTGGCTTTCGGGTTTAGTACCGGGCCATTCGAACGCGATCGATAATTTGGAGGATGGTATGCGATTGACAACCAAAGGGCGTTTCGCCGTCACGGCGATGGCCGACCTGGCGATGAACGGTGGGCGCGGCCCAGTGACCATGGCGGCAATCAGCGAACGGCAGAAGATTTCGCTATCCTATCTGGAGCAATTATTCGGCAAGCTGCGCCGCAGCAAAATCGTGGAAAGCGTGCGCGGCCCGGGCGGCGGTTATTATCTTGCCAGGCTCGCAGAGAAAATAACCATTGCCGAGATCATCGTGGCGGTGGACGAACCGCTGGATGCGACCAGTTGCGGCGGCAAGGGCAACTGCCACGACGAACGCCAATGCCTTACCCACGAACTGTGGATGGGGCTCAACGAAAAAATTTACGATTATCTAGCTTCGGTCACATTGCAGCAATTGGTGGACAGCCAGATCGCGGCGAACCCGAACGCCGTATCCGTGGTGGTGAGAAAGAAAGATGCCAAGCCCACGGTCATTACGGTTTAAAAAGGCACGACAATGAAGCTTCCCGTTTACATGGATTACTCCGCAACCACACCGGTCGACCCGCGCGTGGCTGCGGCGATGATCCCCTATCTCACCGAAAAATTCGGCAATCCGGCCAGCCGCTCGCACGCTTTCGGCTGGGAAGCCGATGCGGCTGTGGAACTGGCGCGCGAACAGGTCGCCGCACTGGTGAATGCCGACCCCAAGGAAATCGTCTGGACTTCGGGCGCGACCGAATCGAACAACCTCGCCATCAAGGGCGCGGCGCATTTTTATCAGGGCAAAGGCAAGCACATCGTCACCATGCGCATCGAGCACAAGGCGGTGCTGGATACGGTGCGCGAACTGGAGCGCGTAGGCTTCGGCGCAACCTACCTCGACCCGGAGCCGAACGGTCTGCTCGACCTGGAAAAACTCAAGGCGGCGTTGCGCCCCGACACCGTGCTGGTGTCCGTGATGCTGGTGAACAACGAGATCGGCGTGATTCAGGACATCGCCGCGATCGGCGAAATCTGCCGCGACAAGGGCATCCTGTTTCATGTGGATGCGGCGCAAGCGACCGGCAAGGTGGCGATCGACCTGCAACAGCTCAAGGTGGATCTGATGTCGTTTTCCGCGCACAAGACCTACGGCCCGAAGGGCATCGGCGCGCTATACGTGCGGCGCAAACCGCGCGTGCGCCTGGAAGCGCAGATGCACGGCGGCGGACACGAGCGCGGCATGCGCTCCGGCACGCTGCCGACGCACCAGATCGTCGGCATGGGCGAAGCGTTCCGCATCGCCAGGGAAGAGATGGCGCAGGAGATCGGGCGTATCCGCATGTTGCACGACCGTCTGCTGAACGGCCTGATGGCCATGGAAGAGGTGCATATCAACGGAGACCAGGAACAGCGCGTGCCGCATAATCTCAACCTCAGCTTCAGTTTCGTCGAGGGGGAATCGCTGATGATGGCGGTCAAGGATATCGCGGTGTCGAGCGGCTCGGCCTGCACCTCGTCAAGCCTTGAGCCGTCCTACGTGCTGCGCGCCCTGGGCCGCAGCGACGAGCTGGCGCACAGCTCGATCCGTTTCAGCATCGGGCGCTTCACCACAACCGAGGAAGTCGATTACGCCATCGAATTGCTGAAAAACAGGATCGGCAAACTGCGCGAACTGTCGCCTTTGTGGGAAATGTACAAGGACGGCGTTGACTTGAATTCCGTGCAATGGGCAGCACATTAAAAGCGGGGAAGGGATAAGAGGGAAGGGTGAAGGGTAAAAGCTGGGGCGGTGCGCTGGTTTTACCCTTCTCTCTTTACCCTTCCCCCTTCACTGCGACTGAAAGGAGCAAAGAATGGCTTACAGCGAAAAACTACTGGATCACTACGAAAACCCGCGCAACGTCGGTTCCATGGACAAGGATGCGGCGGAAGTGGGCACCGGCATGGTCGGCGCACCCGCCTGCGGCGATGTGATGAAGTTGCAGATCAAGGTCGGCAAGGACGGCGTGATCGAGGACGCGAAGTTCAAGACCTACGGCTGCGGCTCGGCAATCGCGTCCAGCTCGCTGGTGACCGAGTGGGTGAAGGGCAAGACGGTCGATCAGGCCCTGGAGATCAAAAATACGCAAATCGCCGAAGAGCTGGCGCTGCCGCCGGTAAAAATCCACTGCTCGATCCTGGCGGAAGACGCCATCAAGGCGGCGGTGGCGGATTACAAGAGCAAACACAATGCGTTGTTGGAAACGCCGGCCTGCGGCGAAAGTTGCAAGGGGTAGAACATGGCAATCACATTGACGGAAAATGCGGCCAAACATGTGCAAAATTTCATTACCAAGCGCGGCAAAGGTGTCGGGTTGCGCATCGGCGTGCGCACCAGCGGCTGCTCCGGTATGGCCTACAAACTGGAATTTGCCGACGAGGTAGTCGGCGACGATATCCAGTTTTCCAGCCATGGCGTCACGCTGCTGGTCGATCCGAAGAGCCTGACCTACATCGACGGCATGGAGCTGGATTACACGCGCGAGGGATTGAACGAGGGATTCAAGTTCAACAATCCGAATGTCAAAAACCAGTGCGGCTGCGGCGAGAGTTTCGGCGTCTGATGCAACTTTCGAGCTTCGACTTCCAGCACAACCACTTCCAGCTATTCGGCCTTGCGCAGTCTTACCGGATAGACATAGCGCGGCTCGAACAGCAATACCGCGCATTGCAGGCACAAGTCCACCCCGACAAATCCGCCCACTTGCCCGATGCCGAACAGCGCCTGGCGATGCAACGAGCCACGCTGGTGAACGAGGCCTACCAGACGCTGCGCAATCCGTTGCAGCGCGCACGTTACCTGTTGTCGCTGCACGAAGTGGATATCCAGGAAGAAAACAATACCGTGATGCCTGCGGACTTCCTGATGAAGCAGATGGAGTGGCGCGAAGCGGCCTTCGAAGCGCAGCAGGCGCACGATGCTGCGGCGCTTGATGAACTGGAAGCGCGGGCGCTGCGCGAAACTCGTGAATTCGAGACGCGGCTCGCGATTGAAATCGACACCGAGAAAAATTACGCGGCGGCCGCAGAACTGGTGCGCAAGCTGCGTTTCATGGAAAAACTTGCGGAAGAAATTCATGCCGCTTACGACGCGATAGATACTTGAAACCAGATTCGTAGGGTGGGCACGGTTCTGTGCCCACGCTGCATAACTTTTTAACAATTTCTCCGCGTGGGCACAAAGGTGCCCACCCTACAATAATGGCTTTACTACAAATCTCCGAACCCGGCTTAAGCACCCTGCCGCACCAGCACCGGCTGGCGGTGGGCATCGACCTGGGCACGACCAACTCTCTGGTGGCGACGGTGCGCAACGGCATCAGCGTGGTGCTCAACGACGAAAACGGCCGCGCCATGCTGCCTTCGGTGGTGCGTTATCTCGCCGACGGCAAGGTCGCAGTGGGCGAGGCGGCACAAGCCATGCAGAGCGAGGATGCCGCCAATACCATCGTCTCGGTGAAGCGCTTCATGGGGCGCAGCCTCAAGGATGTCGGCGAAATCAGCCGCCTGCCGTATCGTTTCGTGGACGCGGCAGGCATGCTGCAACTGCGCACCGTGACCGGCGTAAAAAGCCCTGTCGAAGTGTCCGCAGAAATTCTCAAGGTGCTGCGCAGCCGTGCCGAAGCCGCACTTGGCGGCGAACTGGTCGGCGCGGTCATCACTGTTCCCGCCTATTTCGACGACGCGCAGCGCCAGGCCACCAAGGACGCGGCGCGCCTGGCCGGGCTGAACGTGCTGCGTCTGCTCAACGAGCCGACTGCGGCGGCGATCGCCTACGGCTTGGATAACGCCGCCGAAGGGGTGTATGCGGTGTACGACCTGGGCGGCGGCACCTTCGACATTTCCATTCTGCGCCTGTCGCGCGGCGTATTCGAGGTGCTGGCGGCCAACGGAGATTCCGCCCTGGGCGGCGACGATTTCGACCAGCGCATCCATTGCTGGCTGCTGGAGAAAAACCATCTCTCCGCGCTCAGCCCGCAAGATACGCGCCTGCTGCTGACCCATGCGCGCGCCGCCAAGGAACAGTTGACCGACCATGCCGAAACGCGCATCACAGCGGTACTCTCGACCGGCGAGCTCATCGACAATGTGCTGACCCAACCAGAGTTTCAGGAGTTGTCGCAAAATCTGATACAGCGCACCTTGCAGCTGTTGCGCCGCGCGTTGCGCGATGCGAAGTTGAACGTGGCGGACATCAAGGGCGTGGTGATGGTCGGTGGCGCGACGCGCATGCCGCAGGTGCAGCACGCGGTCGGAGAATTTTTCGGCCAGACGCCGCTGACCAATCTTGATCCGGACAAAGTTGTGGCATTGGGTGCGGCAACCCAGGCCAACCTGCTGGCAGGCAACCGCAGCGGCGACGAGTGGCTGCTGCTCGACGTGATTCCGCTCAGCCTGGGCATCGAAACCATGGGCGGCCTCGCGGAGAAAATCGTGCCGCGCAACAGCACCATTCCCACCGCGCGCGCGCAGGAATTCACCACGTTCAAGGACGGGCAGACCGCGATGAGCATTCATGTGGTGCAGGGCGAACGCGAGCTGGTGAGCGATTGCCGCTCGCTGGCGAAATTCGAATTGCGCGGCATCCCGTCGATGGTGGCGGGAGCGGCGCGCATCCGCGTGACCTTCCAGATAGATGCGGACGGTCTGCTGAATGTGTCGGCGCGCGAAATGGGCAGCGGCATCGAGGCGGCGATCACGGTCAAGCCTTCCTACGGATTAAGCGACGCCGAGATCACGCGCATGTTGCACGACTCGACACAGCACGCGCAGGACGACATGCTGGCGCGTGCGCTGCGCGAACAGCAGACCGAAGCGGAGCAATTGCTCGAAGCGGTGCAGCACGCGCTGGAACAGGACGGCGACTTGCTCGACCAGTCCGTGCGCTCGCAAATCGAAACCAAAATGAACGCTTTGCGCAACACGCTGCAACTGACCGACCATCCGGCCATCAAACGCGCCATCACCGCACTGAACGACGCCACTGTTGGCTTTGCCCAAGCGCGTATGGACAAGAGTGTCGCGCGCGCTCTGGCGGGCAGGAATATTTCCGATCTGGAGGTAGAATCCTAAATCCGGCAGTTGACCGCTTGTTTCCATGAATTAACTTGAGGGGTACTGGAATGTTTTCCTTATTTTCACTGTTTGCTCGCTGGGCGAGTTCGCTACGGGCTGTATTGCACGTCCAACTACCGGATTTAGGATAAGTAATGCCGCAAATCATTGTGCTGCCGCACGAGGAACTCTGCCCGCAGGGTACGCTGTTCGATGCCGAACCGGGTGTTTCGATTTGCGACGCGCTATTGCAGCACGGTGTGGAAATCGAACATGCCTGCGAAAAATCCTGCGCTTGCACCACTTGCCATATCATATTGCGCGAAGGCTTCAATTCCCTGGAGCCGGCGGAAGAACTCGAAGAGGACATGCTCGACAAGGCGTGGGGGCTGGAGCCAACTTCGCGCCTGTCCTGCCAGGCGCTGGTAGCAGATAAAGACCTCGTGGTGGAGATTCCGAAGTACACCATCAACATGGCCAAGGAAAAATGACATGAAATGGACAGACGTGCGCGACATCGCCATTGCGCTGGCGGAAAAGCACCCCGGCATCGACCCGCGCTCAGTGCGCTTCGTCGATCTGCATAACTGTGTGGTCGATCTGGAAGGCTTCGATGACGACCACGCGCGCGGCGGCGAAAAGGTGCTCGAGGCGATACAGGCAACCTGGATGGACGAGGTGGAATAGCGTGCTGTACCTCTGGCAAAAAATCTCCAACCGCTGGTTGTATCTGGCCGGTGCCATGTTTGCCGGAGGCCTGATGGGTTTCGGCCTGTACCTGCAATACGTCAAACACGAGGATCCTTGCCCACTGTGCATGGTGCAGCGCGTGATTTTCATCGCCATATTGATAATGTTCGCGCTGGCCGCGCTGCATGGCCCGAAACGCATTGGCGAACGCATCTACGCCGCACTGATCGCATTGCTGTCGCTGTCCGGTGCGGGCGTCGCCGCGCGCCATATCTGGATACAGAACCTGCCCAAAGACCAGCTGCCCGCATGCGGCCCCGGGCTGGATTACATGCTGGAAGTCATGCCGATGGCCGACGTGCTGAAAGAACTCATGCACGGTTCCGGCGAATGCGCGGCAAAGGGCTGGACTTTCCTCACCCTCGGCATCCCGGAATGGTCGCTGCTGTGTTACCTCGCGCTAGGCGCTTGGGCGGTGCTGATAGCAGCCCGGAAGCCGGAACGCAATTAGCGCGTTGCCGTGTCGACTGCACTTTTCTTAATGTATTCATCCTAAAAACCTTAGTTAAATCCGCAGATTAACGCAGATTAACGCAGATTTTCAGAGGGTCGTTGGCAAATATCGCATCACCCAATAGGTAGATCAGCAAGCTAAAGTTACTTGTTGTTTAATCTGCGAAAATCTGTGTAATCTGCGGACAACTGCTTTTTCCAGGTTCATTCGGTGCGAATGCGTTCTCCCCTGCGCGACCTCAACTGCGACTCTCGAAGATCAAGCTACCTGGCGGCACACAAGGCGTCGCACGGCAACCCGTCGCCGTCCGGGTCAAGCGCCTTCACCCCGCAACGGGTGAGATGGTAATGTGCCTCATCGCAAGTAACGATTTGCCCGCAGTGCCGCTTGCTGCCGCATCGATAATCGGGCTGCGGCGGCTCGTGCGGCACAGCCGGATGGATTTTGCGCCACTGCGACGGTGCCATGGGATCGCGCTGCGCCCATAGCCCGCGCCGCGCCTGTCGCGCATCATCCTGCAAGCGCAGATATTCCCGGTTGCGGTGCTGCAACGAATACTCCCACGCCATGCCGCGCCGGATCAATTCCTCATTGACGCTGCCGCCGTCCGTATAGAGCCGCGCCACCAGCCTGCCATACACATCGACGGCAACCGGGTCGACGCGCACCTGCAACCCCGACAGCATCTCCATCAGCGACCGCTTCGATGCGTCGCCAAAATCCTGATCTTTCTCGGGCGCGTCGATATCCGCCAAACGCACCTTCTGCGGCCGCCCGCCTGTTTCGCGCCACACCAGCACGGTATCTCCATCCAGCACGATGACCGATCCGGCAATAAAACTCTCCGCCAGCGCCGCCCCGGCAGGCAGAAAAAACAGCATCGCCAGCAACAGTTTCACATCAGTACGCTCTTGATGACGGCCATGCACAGCAGGGTATAGCCGGCAGCCAGCAGGTCGTCGAACATCACGCCGAGCCCGCCGTGCCAGTTGCTGTCGAAATAACGGATCGGCGGCGGCTTGACGATGTCGAACAAGCGGAACAGCGCGAAGGCCAGCAGCGCCCAATCCCATCCGGGCGGGGTGAAGAACAGCACCAGCAGGAACGCCACGATCTCGTCCCACACGATGCCGCCGTAATCGGCCACCCCCAGGGCTTTGCCGGTGATGCCGCACACCCACACGCCGACGGCGAATGCGCCGACCAATAACAGGAGAAACTGCCCATCCGTCAGGCGCGGCGCGAGATACCAAAATATCGGGAAAGCGGCCAGCGTGCCGAACGTGCCGGGCGCCTTGCGTGCCAGCCCGCTGCCGAAACCTAACGACAGCAAATGCGCGGGATGGCTGAGCAGAAATTTCCAGCCGGGTTTGACGAACAGTTCACCGGAAGTGTTCATAGCCGCCAGTCTCGACGTTGAGCGGATTGCCTGCCGCATCGCGCACGATACAGCCGCGCCCGGCAACAACTTTCCCGATACGGGTCAGCGGCACATCGAGCCGTGCGGCAATATCCGCCAATTCCTCGTGACGCGCGGCGGGAGCGGTAAAACACAACTCGTAATCGTCTCCGCCGGCCAGGATGCATTGCCGTACCAGCGGCTGAGCTGCATGAGCTTGCATGGACGGGGATAGCGGCAGAGCCGCAAAATCGATTTCCGCCCCCACTTGCGAGGCGTCCAGAATGTGCCCGAGATCGGCGAGCAGGCCGTCGGAAATATCGATCGCGCTGCTGGCAATGCCGCGCAACGCCAGCCCGAGCGCCACGCGCGGTTGCGGCTGGTGCAGGGCTGGCGCGCAGGAGTCAATTTCCTCATCGGGCAATACGATGCGCCCTTGCAGATGCGCCAAAGCCAGCGCCGCATCACCGAGCCGCCCCGACACCCAGATGTCGTCGCCTACCTGCGCACCGCTGCGGCGCAACGCCTGCTGCGCGGGCACATCGCCGAAGATGGTCACGCACAGATTGAGCGGCCCGCGCGTGGTGTCGCCGCCGACCAGTTCCACGCCATGCTGCTGCGCCAGCGCGAAAAAACCTGCGCTGAATTGCGCCAGCCACGCCTCATCCGCCTCGGGCAGCGCGATGGCCAACACCGCCCAGCGCGGCTCAGCGCCCATCGCCGCGAGGTCGGACAGGTTCACCGCGAGAGTCTTGTGCCCCAGCAAAAACGGGTCGGCATCGGGGAGGAAGTGCGTGCCGCATACCAGCATATCCGTGGACACCGCCAGCACGTTGCCCGGATTCACCCGCAGCAGCGCGGCATCGTCGCCGATGCCGAGCAGGGCGCTTGGCGTGGCACGGGTGAAGTAACGTTTGATTAAATCGAATTCGCCCATGGTTTGTAGGATGGGTTGAGCGCAGCGATAACCAATGACTTGGCTATCGTATTTTGACAGCCTAGTCAGATGGCTATGCAAAGCTACCCATCGTTTTACGTTAACAAATTGATGGGTTTCGCAGCGCTCAACCCATCCTACAATGCTGTTTCTGCCGCACGCACCTGCGGTGCCAGCTTGTCGAGCACGCCGTTGACGTATTTGTGGCCGTCGGTGCCGCCGAAGGTCTTGGCCAGTTCGACCGCTTCGTTGATGACAACCTTGTAGGGCGCTTCGTGGTGCTGCGCCAGTTCAAATGCGCCCAGCAGCAGCACGGAAAACTCTACCGGGCTAAGTTCGGCGAGCGGTCGGTCGAGATGCGGGGCGAGCAAGGCTTCAAGTCCGGCGTGCTGGTTCAACGCGCCGCGCAGCAATTTGGAGAACAGTTCCTTGTCGTAACGGCCAAGATTCTTTTCGGCCAGAATCTGCTTTTCGATTTGCGCCTCATCGCCCGCGGTGACGCGCCATTGGTAAATACCCTGCAAGACCAGTTCGCGCGCGCGATGGCGCGGGCTTCTGTTTGGCGATTTCTTAACTCCGTGGCCGGTAACCGGGTTGCTCATGCTAGGTCATGCAGCAGATTGGCCATCTCGATGGCCACCAGCGCAGCCTCGCCGCCCTTGACATGCATGCGCTCGATGGCCTGCTCGTCGGTGTCGGTGGTAAGAATCGCATTGGCAACCGGCACCCCGCATGCCAGTTGAACCTCGTTCACGCAGCGCGCCGACTCGTTCGACACCACCTCGAAATGGTAGGTGTCGCCGCGTATCACCGCGCCCAGCGCGATCAGCGCGTCGAACTTTTCGCTTTCCGCCATGCACAGCAGCGTCAGCGGGATTTCCAGCGCGCCCGGCACGGTGGCCAGCGTAATATCGGTTTCCGCGACGCCCCGCTCAAGCAGTTGCTTGCGGCATGCGCCCAGCAACCCCGCGCACACTTCGCTGTTAAAACGGCTTTGCACGATACCGATGCGCAGGCCGGAACCATTCAGATTTTGTTCGATTGCTTTCATATTTTTTCCTTGGCATGACAATAACCCACTACCTCCAGGCCGAAGCCGGTCATACTCGGCAGCTTGCGCGGCGTGGCGATCAGGCACATTTTCCCGACGTTCAGGTCGCGCAATATCTGCGCGCCTATCCCGTAACTGCGCGGATCCCATCGTGCGACCTGATGATTATCCGGAGTGGCGGCGGCACGCGCCAGCAAATCCTGAGAAGACTCGCCATGATGCATGAACACCAGCACTCCGGCGGGCGCACGGCTGATTTTTACCAGCGCCTCATGCACGCTGGTGGAATGCGGATAATGCGCCTGCTCCAGAAAATCCATCACCGATAACGGCTCATGCACGCGCACCAGCGTTTCCGCGTCGGGGCGGATATCGCCTTTAACCAATGCCAGATGTGTGCACTGGGTGGTTTTGTCGAGGTAGGTCACCAGGTCGAGCTCGCCATATGCGGTTTGCACCTTGCGCCGCGCAATCCTCTCAACCAGCTTCTCGTTCTGGCTGCGATACTCGATCAAATCCGCAATTGTCCCGATCTTGAGTTGATGCTGTTTTGCAAATTCGATCAGATCGGGCAACCGCGCCATCTCGCCGTCGTCCTTGAGGATTTCGCAGATGACCGCCGCCGATGTCAGGCCGGCCAACTGCGCCAGGTCGCAGCCTGCCTCGGTATGCCCGGCGCGCACCAGCACACCGCCGTTCTGCGCCATCAGCGGGAAGATATGCCCGGGTTGCACGATGTCGGTCGGTCGCGCGTTGCGGTTGGTTGCCGCCTGGATGGTGCGCGCGCGGTCTGCGGCAGAAATGCCTGTAGTCACACCAGATGCCGCTTCGATGGACAACGTGAAATTGGTGCCGAGCGGCGATCCGTTGTCGCGCACCATCAAGGGCAGGTTCAACTGCTTGCAGTGCGCTTCAGTCAGCGTCAGACAGATCAGGCCACGGCCAAACCTGGCCATGAAATTGACCAGTTCCGGCGTGACAAATTCGGCGGCAAAGACCAGATCGCCCTCGTTCTCGCGGTCTTCCTCATCCACCAGCACGACCATGCGTCCGGCGCGGATTTCCGTGATGATTTCCTGTATCGGTGCTATGTCTGTCATTATCAATCCCAAAAATTAACGCGCCGCTTATCGGTGCAACTTGTGCAATTCTACCATCTTGGCACTTGCCGCTCACCCTGTTCGGTTTAAGGGAACCGCTAATACTCCGTCATTCCCGCGAAGGCGGGAATCCAGTCAAATTAAAAATCTCCTTGCGCAGCAAGGACAAGCCCCAAAAGGTATGTTGAATAAAATTGCTGGATTCCCGCCTTCGCGGGAATGACGTTTATCATGGCCAGAATAAAGCAAAGCAATTGCGATGTTCCGGGCGCTGGGGTACGCTATGCGCCACATTATCTAAGGCACAAAACATGCGCATGAATTCCGAACAAGTCGATCTATCCGTCAAAGTAATCCGTAAATACTTTGCGGATGCTGCGGTGTGGCTGTTCGGTTCGCGCGTGGATGACACCCGCAAGGGCGGAGATTTCGATTTTTATATCGAAACCGCGCTTCCGGATATTGCCCTGCCGATGGCGCGGGCGCGCGGCGAATTGACCGACAGCCTGGGCATGAAAGTGGATTTGGCGGTGAACAACCACACCGGCGACAAACCGATCTTCCGCATCGCAAAAGCCAACGGTGTAAGGCTGGCATGACTCCGCATCGCGAACTGATTGCGGGCAAGCTGCGGCACATGCGCAGGATGCGTGAATATTTGACGCACTCCCACGGCAACCTGCTCACCCACGGCATCGTCGGCAAACCGGTCGGCTCGTTGACACTGCAAGAGTCCGAAATTCTCGCCGCATTCCGCATGAGGTTCTCCGAATTCCAGGAGCATCTGGGCAAACTGTTGCGCGCCATTGCGCAGGAAGAAGAAGTCGAGATCACCGGTTTTTCCGATGTGCTGGCCTTTGCCGAAAAAGCCGAAATCCTGGCAAGCGCGGACGACTGGAAAAAAGCCCGCGATGTGCGTAACCAGATCAACCACGAATACGAAGAGAACGAGCGCGTACTCGCGCCGCTCATCGCGGAAATGGCGAACTGCGTCCCCACCCTGTTTCTCATCCTTGACCGGGCAGTGGTTTATTGCACGATCAGGCTGGGTGTGGAAAAAGATTGAGCTTCTTGATGAAGCATTGGGGTGAAAATATGTGCGGATGAGCTGTAAGTGTTATCCGCCAAAGCACCCCCTTCAACTTTCACACGTCCTTCGGCTGCGGCGGAAGGCGCTACGTTTTTTCGCCCTACGAGGGATTTCCGCCTTACGCGAGTCTTACTAATGGCGGCCAAGCAAAGCGCAAATTTTCTGTAATCCATCCAACACCGTTTCCCTTGCGTCTGGCTGTAGCTTGGATAGCCAGCCAGAAACTCGCTGCGCTTCCGAATACGCTGAGCCTGAGTACTCTGCAAGAAGGTCAGCAACGGAAACATTCAATTCGCCAGCCAACAGTTCAAGCGTCGCCAAAGAGGGTAGTGTCGCTCCACGTTCAAACCGCGAGATGGATTCAGGTTCCATCTTCATTCGTTCTGCCAAATGGGCTTGCGTCCAACCAATCTGCTTTCTCCGCTTGGCAATATTGCGCCCGAGCCGCTGCGGCAAGTCTGAGGTACAAAGTGTGCTATCAACCATATATGTCGCCTTAAATAGGCGTATATAGTTGTGTTGACGGCAAGAAACTGACAGAATACGATATGTTGAATTGACTCAACATATTAGATTTGTTTTGATTGTAATTGCCGCTCCTTTAACCATTTTCAGAAAGGATGTTCGCTATGGCTGTTTACTCATCGTATGCCGAAGTTCCGTGGTTCAGAAAAAGCTGGTTCATAGTGGTTGGCTTCCTTGTTTTTGCTCCGGTAACGCTTTACTCCTTATTCACTGGTGATGTTTATTACGAAAAAAATGGGGAAATAGTCACTTATTCTAAAAGTGTAAAAATAGTCACTATTGTTCTATGTCTTATGTCATCGCTGTGGGTAATAGGAAAAATATTTGATATGAAATGACAGGCAACACAAAAGGGAGAAAATAAATATGGAAATCGCAGCTAATACCGCAACGACTGGAAACGAATGGCATTACGAGTTAAACGGAGTCAAATTGGGACCAGTAAGTCATTCGGAAATACTTTCGCTTATTTCGAGCAGCAAATTGGCTCGAGGATCATATGTCTGGAAAAAAGGGATGCCTGACTGGGCAACATTGGATTCCACCGTATTTTCATCGCAGTTTTCTGACTCGCCACCTCCATTAATCGGCGACGCAATTGATAACACTCTCGTTTGGTTTTTAGCATTTGCCCCGCTATTAAGTGTTTTTGTGGCTGGGTTCCTATCAGCGGCTACCCATAAAAGCATGAGTAGTTTTTGGTGGGTCAATCTTGCTCTGAACGTCGCTCTCTCAATAGCCGATCAGAATAAATTACAAAAAGCAGGTCATAACACTGAAAAAATGGGGGCAGCGTGGTTGGTGCCGGTATATATGTTTAATCGGGCTAAGATTCTCAAGCAGAACAACGCTTACTTCATCGTTTGGGTTGTGCTGTTTTGCCTATCGCTAATATCTGATTTCTAATAATGGATAGTTGAAGAGATCGAGCTGCTAGCCAGCGCAACCCGGATGTAATCCGGGATTAAATATTTTAATCTTCTCGGGGTTCCGCTACGCTTCATTCCAGATCACTTCTAGAATAAATATACATTGCGTCTATTTATCATCTTCTTTCAGGAGCGTATTTTATGAAGCCAAACGAAATTGCAGATGCCGCAATCACTCATCTGAATCGGCGAATAACAAACGAAGTGTTTCTTACCATTCAGAATGATCGAGAGCTAATGCTCCACTACCTTCACGCCGTAGAAGCGGATGGGCTTGATACTGTAAATCAACAAATCGGCAAAGCTGTTAAAGCCCGATATAAGCTTACAAATGCTGATAAACGCGAAAATAATCCGTCATGCACCCTTATACAAAGCCATCAAATTTTTGACTAGTGAGTTCCGTGCCATCATTCGACACGGGCCGACGCGATAAAGCCGTGCCAGCCGGTTCTTAACATTGTGCGTTGAAGTAAGCATCATCATTTTTTTAATAAGGGGAAAAGAAAATGAAAGCGTTCGTTGCATTGTATATGCTGTTTGCCGCTAGTTTCCAATCGATAGCTGTTGCAGATGAGGGCAAAACGCTGTCTGCTGGGTGGCAATATTTATCTTTTGGAATGTCTCCAACAGATGTCAAAAAAGCTTTAATTACCCAGGGAGGCAATAAAATCTTGGAGCGTACGGGGATGAATCCGGATTTTAGTGATGTCCCATTGCAATTTCCGCCATCATATTACAAGCAACTTCCTAATTATTCGGATTACCAGGGATTAGCGGCAAAGGATAAAGAAGTGAAGTCACATTGGAGGGATATTTTTACAAAAGAATCCTCAGAAGGTAGATGGGGTCGCAGTAGAAAATGGGATGACAAAGTCGGGGTGTTCAACATTTATTTATATGCCGGTCCCAGCGACAAAGTTATGAGTGTGTTTTTTGTTGGAGAAAAACTTTCTGGCATTACGCTTAAAACCGAACTCAACCCATGCGAACAAGTGCTATCGCGTTATCCGCAGGCAAAGAAAATCACTTTACCTAGGGAGGCGGCATTTGTTAACGGAAGGGGTAACCCAGAATTTGTTGAGTATACAGAGGGTGACGGTTTAATTACTGCTCAATGCAACGGAGGTAATGGCGGAGGTGGCTACCAGATTTATATTTACCACGTCCCTTCTCTATTGGATGCGGGAAAAAGAATTGAGAAGTTAATAGCCGATAAGATGAGTGCTACCAAGGAAAAAAATAAGCTCTTTTAAAATCAAATGGGCCACGCATAACATCAAGAGAGTTAAATAAATATTTTAAGGGAAGAAGAAAATGAAAGCGTTCGTTGCATTGTGTATGCTGCTGTTTATCACTGGTTGCGGTTCATCGAAACCAAGTGCTAGCGATGGGAAGAAGGGTGTTGAGGGAATGTGGAGTCATTGCGGAAAAGCGGTTAGAGTTGTCGATTTTGAAAAAGTCAATGGAATCGAGCAAAGCGACAAACAATACCAGATGGATTTTAAATACAATCTTGAAATTATTACCGATATCAAAGATTGGGAAGATGAAGCTTTTAATTATTGTGATAAGCAAACAAACGAAACGTATGAATTAATGCAGCAACTTTTTCTATCAGTGCTGGGCCATGGCAAAGAATTTCCTAAGGGTACTAAATTACCTTTCAAGGGAAAAGCAGAATTCATCAAAACAGACAACGGATGGCAAATGCAATAACCAGCGGGCATTGCACCGCATGATGGTACCCATTCGGCGGATTACGCTACGCCAATCCGTCCTACAAGTTGTCCGCTACCATCATGCGCTCGACATAGCGCGCGATCAGGTCGATCTCAAGATTCACTTTCGCGCCCGCCTTCAACTCGTTCAGCGTCGTCACATCCAGCGTATGCGGAATCAGGTTCACATCGAACTCCGCGCCCGCGACATGGTTCACGGTGAGGCTCACGCCGTTGATGGTGATGGAGCCTTTGATCGCGATGTACTTCGCCAGTCCGTGCGGCGCGCGCACCACCAGCCGCCAGCTTTCGCCGATGTCGTTGAACGCGACAACCTCGCCCACGCCATCAACATGGCCGCTCACCAGATGCCCGCCCAGCCGGTCCGACAGGCGCAACGCCTTTTCCAGATTGACATGGCCGCCCTGCCGCTCGAGCCCGACGGTGCAATCCAGCGTCTCGCGCGACACGTCCACGGTAAAGGTGTTGCCATCGATTTTCACCACGGTGAGGCAAACGCCGTTCACCGCTATGCTGTCGCCGATCCCCACGTCGCCCATGCCGAGCGACTCGGTCGCGACGCTCAGGCGCAGCCCGCCGTCGCGGTCTTCCGCGCGGGTGATGATGCCGACATCGGCAATGATTCCACTGAACATTTTTTAATTCCTTTCATCACGTCATTCCCGCGAAGGCGGGAATCCAGTTGATTGAAAAATCCCCGCGTAGCGGGCCGATAATAAGGTTTTGTCCGCTTCGCGGAATGTTGTTCTTGCTGGATTCCCGCTTTCGCGGGAATGACGGCAGCTTTAAAAAATCTCTTCCCATAAATCCCGCCACTCCGGGTTTGCGGATTCGATCAGCTCTATCTTCCACGCCCGGTTCCATTTTTTGATCTGCTTCTCGCGCGTGATTGCAGCCAACATGTCTCCATGCAATTCGTAATAGACCAAGACGTGGACACCGTATTCCTTGGTAAATCCATCAATCGTGTCGTTCTTGTGTTCCCAGATACGCTTCACCAAATCGCTGGTCACTCCGACATAAAGGGTGCCGTTGCGCTGGCTGGCAAGCATGTAAACACAAGGCTGCTTTGGCATGACCTTCCTGACCTCACCCCACACCGAGAGAGTCCGTCATTCCCGCGCAGGCGGGAATCCAGCAAAGTAACTATTCCGCTTAGCGACAAAACCTCATTGTTGGCCCGCTACGCGGGGGTTATTTAATCAACTGGATTCCCGCCTGCGCGGGAATGACGGCCTTATTTTTTCACCGGCGCCACGACGCGCAAATCCTTGCCGACATGGCGCACATCTTTCCATTCCAGTTCGATGCGCTGCTCCAGGCTGGTCAGTTCGCCCAGCCTTGCCATGCCGCGCGCCATATCGCCGAGCAACTGCGGCGCGAGGTACAGCACTATTTCGTCCACCAGCCCGGCGTGCAGCAGCGCGCCATTCAGGGTGCCGCCCGCCTCTACCAGCACTTCGTTGCAACCGCGTTGCGCGAGGTCGCGCAGGATGGCAGGCAAATCGACCTGCCCCTTGCCGTCCGGCAGCTCCACCACCGTCGCCCCCAGATCCCGCAACAGGGCCGCTTTCTGCTCGTCTTGCAGCGCGGTATAAATCAGCGTATTGCCGCCGTCATACAGTACGCGCGCCTCCAGCGGGATGCGCAAGCGGCTGTCGAGCACCACGCGCAACGGTTGCCTTTCAGTTTCCACATCGCGCACATTGAGCCGCGCATCGTCCGCCAGCACCGTATTGATTCCGGTCAGCACCGCGCAGGAGAGCGCGCGCCAGTGCTGCACATCCTGCCTCGCCGCGTCGCCGGTGATCCACTGGCTCTTGCCATTGTTCAAGGCGGTGCGCCCGTCCAGGCTCATCGCAATCTTGCTGCGCAGCCACGGCGTGCCGCGCGCCATGCGCGCGAAGAAACCGATATTCAGTTCGCGCGCCTCTGCTTCCATCAACCCGCATTCCACCGCAATACCGGCTACACGCAGCTTTTCGATGCCTTGCCCGGCAACCTGCGGGTTCGGGTCTCGCGCCGCAACCACTACGCGCGCCACGCCCGCTTCGATCAAGGCCTCTGCACAAGGCGGCGTGCGGCCATGATGGCTGCAAGGCTCCAGCGTGACATAAGCCGTCGCGCCGTGCGCCGCCTCGCCCGCTGCGCGCAGCGCATGAACTTCGGCATGAGGTTCGCCGGCGCGTTGATGCCAGCCCTCGCCGACGGCATCGCCACCCCGCACCAGCACGCAGCCGACGCGCGGATTCGGGCTGGTGCCATACAGACCCCGCTCCGCCAGACGCAATGCCCGCGCCATCCACAGGCTGTCCTGCGCGGAGAGCATTCAGGCCGTCCGTTTCCCGTTGCGCCCTGCAACCCTGCGCACCAGCGGCTTGCTCACCGCCTCGACCGCTTCGGTGAAATCGCCGACATCCTGAAAACTCTTGTACACCGAAGCGAAGCGGATGTAGGCCACCTTGTCGAGCTTCAGCAGTTCCTTCATCACCATCTCGCCGATCTGGCGCGATCCGACTTCGCGCTCGCCCAGGGCGAAAATTTTCTGGGTCACATGGTCGATCGCCGCATCCACCAGTTCGGTCGGCACCGGGCGTTTGTGCAATGCGCGGCTAAAACTGGTGCGCAGCTTTGCCGCATCGAATTCGCTGCGCATACCGTTTTGCTTGACCACCTGCGGCATGCGCAATTCCACCGTCTCAAAGGTGGTAAAGCGCTTGTTGCAAGACTGGCAGCGGCGGCGGCGGCGGATGCTGTCGCCCTCCTCGCTTTCGCGGGTATCCACCACCTGGGTGTTGTCGCCTTTACAGAAGGGGCATTTCATGGGGAAGGGGGAAGAGGGAAGGGAGAAGGGAAGGAAGCCGCAGTTACCCTACCCTCTTCCCCCTTCACCCTTCTCGCTTTAATCGCCATACACCGGAAACTGCGTGGTCAGCTTTTTCACTTCGCCGATCACGCGTGCGATCACCGCGTCGTCGTCAGGCGCGTCCAGCACGTCGGCGATCAGGTGCGCCAGTTTCTCCGCTTCCAGTTCCTTGAAACCGCGCGTGGTCATCGCCGGGCTGCCGATGCGGATGCCGGAGGTGACGAACGGTTTTTGCGGGTCGTTGGGGATGGCGTTCTTGTTCACCGTGATGTGCGCGCGCCCCAGCGCGGCTTCGGCATCCTTGCCGGTGATATTCTTGGCCTGCAAATCCAACAGGAACAGATGGCAATCGGTGCGCCCGGACACGATGCGCAGGCCGCGCTCCTGCAACACCATCGCCATCACGCGCGCATTGTCCACGACCTGTTTCTGGTAAGCCTTGAATTCCTTGCTGGCCGCTTCCTTGAACGCCACCGCCTTGGCGGCGATCACATGCATCAGCGGCCCGCCCTGGATGCCGGGGAAGATCGCCGAGTTCAGCACTTTCTCGTATTCCGCCTTGGCGAGAATCACGCCGCCGCGCGGGCCGCGCAGGGTCTTGTGGGTGGTGGTGGTGACGAAATCCGCGATGCCGATTGGGCTGGGGTACACGCCCGCCGCAATCAGCCCGGCGTAATGCGCCATGTCCACGAACAGGTACGCGCCGACGCTGTCGGCAATCGCGCGGAAACGTTTCCAGTCGATCACCAGCGCGTAGGCCGACGCGCCCGCGACGATCATCTTCGGCTTGTGCGCCGTCGCCAGCGCCTGCACCTGGTCGTAATCGATTTCCTCGTTTGCATCCAGGCCGTACTGGATCGCGTTATACAGCTTGCCGCTGGCGTTGACCGACGCGCCGTGCGTCAGGTGTCCGCCATGCGCCAGCGACAGGCCGAGGATGGTATCGCCGGGTTTCAGCACCGACATGTACACGCCCTGGTTCGCCTGCGAACCGGAATTCGGTTGCACGTTGGCGTATTCCGCGCCGAACAGCGCCTTGACGCGGTCGATGGCCAACTGCTCGGCCACGTCCACAAATTCGCAACCGCCGTAATAGCGTTTGCCCGGATAGCCCTCGGCGTACTTGTTGGTCAACTGGCTGCCCTGCGCCTCCATGACCGCCGGGCTGGTGTAGTTTTCCGAGGCGATCAGCTCGATATGATCTTCCTGGCGGCGGTTTTCGTTCTGGATCGCGGCCCACAATTCCGGGTCGAAATTGGCGATGGTGTTTTTTCTGGAGAACATGGCGTTTATTCCTGAGATGTTGAAAGCGGGAAAGGCGCGGATTTTACCATGTTGCGCGGATACTCTGTAGCCGGTCGGGTTAGCTGGCTCCGTCGCGCAACCCGACGATTGACGCGCCTGCGATTGGGAAACTGGCTGTTCTCCCTTACAATGACACCACATCCAAAGCGGGTGAAACCGGAACCCGATAACCGGCAGGTTCGACTAAACAGGAGATTTGAATGGGCAAGCCAAAGAAACACGTATTCGTCTGCACGCAATCCCGCCCGGCGGATCACCCGCGCGGCTCATGCGAAGCGAAAGGCAGCGCAGCCGTGTTGCAGGAATTCATGCGGCTATTCGAGCAAAAGCAGTTGTGGGGGCGCTACGCGGTGGCCGGCAGCACTTGCCTCGGCACTTGCGGCACCGGCCCCAGCGTGCTGGTCTACCCGGAAGGGGTGATGTACGGCGGGGTAAGCAAGGAAGACGTGGCCGCCATCATCGAAGAACACCTGCTCGGCGACAAACCGGTGGAAAGACTGCAAGTGCCTGACGTGATCTGGGGCTGATGGCTGGCGGTTAGCGCCCAGCCACCGTCATGCCTTCCACCAGGATCGAGCCGCACTGGCGCGAACCCTGCACCAGGATGTCGTCGCCGGCGGCGACGATATTGCGGTACATATCCTTCAGGTTGCCGGCGATGGTGATCTCCTGCACCGGATACTGGATTTCGCCGCCCTCCACCCAGAAGCCCGCCGCGCCGCGCGAATAGTCGCCGGTGACATGGTTCACCCCCTGACCGAGCAACTCCGTGACCAGCAGGCCGCGCCCCATCTGCTTCAGCAGGCCGGAAAAATCCAGCTTCCCGGCTTGCCCGCCGGACGCCCTCAGGATCAGGTTGTGGTTGCCGCCCGCGTTGCCGGTGGTGCGCAGCCCGAGCTTGCGCGCCGAATAGCTGCCGAGGAAATAGCCGCGCAACGTGCCATTCTCAATAATCGTGCGGCGCTGCACCCGCACGCCTTCGTCGTCGAACGGGCTGGAGGCCAGGCCTTTGCGGATGTCCGGGATGTCTTCGATGTTGATGTGCGACGCGAACACCGGCTTATCCAGTTGATCGAGCAGGAACGAGGATTTGCGGTACAGGCTGCCGCCGCTCACCGCGCCGACGAAATGCCCCAGCAAGCCCGATGCAATCGGCGCCTCGAACAGCACCGGCACCTGCATGGTATCGAGCTGGCGCGCGTTCAGGCGGCGCACCGTACGCTGCGCCGCGATCTGCCCGACCTGCTGCGCATCCTGCAAATCCCTGGCATCGCGCGCCACGTTGTACCAGTAGTCGCGCTCCATCGCGTCGTCCTTGCCGGCGATCACCGCGCAACTGATGCTGTGGCGCGAAGTCGGGTAGCCGCCGACAAAACC
The DNA here is from genome assembly GCA_001801215.1 of Gallionellales bacterium RIFCSPLOWO2_02_FULL_59_110. Lineage (GTDB taxonomy): Bacteria > Pseudomonadota > Gammaproteobacteria > Burkholderiales > Gallionellaceae > Gallionella. The sequence goes on from MGXA01000101.1 coordinate 26,378, forward strand.
AAGGCTGTTGGCATGCACGAACTGCGCCTCATGCACGTTCACCGTCGCACCTTCCGAATTGTTGATGCGTTCATCCGCTTCCAGCGCGGCCTGCTCGCATTGCTGCGCCAGTTCAATCGCTTTATCCACCGGCAAATCCCACGGATGGTACAAGTCCAGGTCGGGACAGTCGCGCGCCAGCATGTCGGCATCGGGCAAGCCCGAGCAATCGTCTTTCGCGGTATAGCGCGCAATCGACAACGCTGCATCCACCGTATCGCGCACCGCCTGCGGCGAAAAGTCCGAGGTGCTGGCGTTGCCGCGCTGCTGGCCGATATAGACGGTGATGGCCAGACCTTTGTCGCGGTTGTATTCGATGGTCTCCACCTCGCCCTGGCGCACGGTGACCGCCTGGCCGAACCCTTCGGAAACGTCGGCGGCCGCAGCCGATGCGCCGTGCTGCTTGGCATACCCCAGCATGTATTGCGCGATGTCGCGCAAACTGTCGGCGGAATTGGAAAACCTGTCCCGGCTATGCTCGATGGAGCCTGGGGCGGATGATACGAGTGTACTCATAACGAAAACGTGAAGCCGAAGACCTTTTGGCCGGGCACCAGAATGACGAAAGACGGTATCATAGCAGCATCTTATACCCGCATCGCACACCATGAACCAGCGCCACCCACACAGTGAAGATGAAGAAGAGCTAGACCTTCCTCCCAGCAAAACCAAGATCAAGCAGCAGATGCTCGAATTGCAGGACATCGGGGCAGAACTGGTCGCACTCGGCAAGGATCAGCTCGCGCAACTCGATCTGCCTGAAACCCTGCGCGACGCGATCCAGGAGATGCGCCGCATCAACAAGTTCGGCGCGCAACGTCGCCAGATGCAATATATCGGCAAACTGATGCGCGATGTGGACACCGCGCCCATCGTCGCAAAGCTCAATGCCTGGAAAGGTTACTCGCAGCAGCACACCGCCCACCTGCACCAGATGGAGCGCTGGCGCGACCGCCTGCTGGAAAGCGACGATGCATTGACCGAACTGCTCGCCGCCCACCCGCAAACCGATGCG
>MGXA01000102.1 GCA_001801215.1 Gallionellales bacterium RIFCSPLOWO2_02_FULL_59_110
AAAGGGTGCAGACAGGATTTTGCCAGATGCCACAAGGCTTGCAGAGGATTTCATGCTAAATTCTACCCACTCGATTTCACGAAGACCCAAAAAAAGTTCAAGTTCATTCCGGCAAACGATAATCTGCATTCCTTCATCCCTTCCTGTTGCGGATTAAAGTAACAGCGCGCCAAGGCGCGCCTGCCGCAGTTCAAGCGCCCGGCGCGGCGTTACACCCGCGCAGGCTCGAAAGTCGCGTCCAGATTCAGGTCGTCGCAGTAATCGAGGAAATTCCCGCGCAGAGTGGGGATGTGAATGTCGGCATGGATGCCCACCGCCATGACGACGGAAAACATCGGCGTGCCGGTGTGCGGCGCCGGATAGGTATCCGTCTGGAGTTCCTCGATATTGATTCCGTTCCGTGCGAAAAAAGCCGCCAGGTCGCGCACGATGCCGGGATGATCCATGGCCAGCACCTCCACGCTATAAGGGATCGCCGGGCGTGTCCGCTCCCGCTGCCGGGTGCGTTTGTGGATGATGGTCAGCCCCAACTGTTCGCCCAGCGCCCCCATTTGCACCTCGAGTTTGGAAAGCGCGTTCCATGGGCCGGAAAGCAGCATGATCAGGGCAAACTGCTCGCCCAGCACGGCCATGCGGCTTTCTTCGATGTTGCATCCGCTCTCGGCGATCTTGCCCGAAAACCGGTCGACGATGCCGACCTTGTCTTCACCCGAAGCGGTGATCATCAGATAATTATTTTGAGTGTCCGTGTTCATGATTGGCTTAATTGCTCAGGAGTGAATGAACCCCAGTGTAATATCCAAAACGATAAAGTGCCAGCGGAGCGGGATCATGGCTGCCTTCCGTTCAATGCACCGTCGGCGGCGTGCCGCAACACTCCTCTAATTTCTTGCCCGAGCCGCACGGGCACTCTTCGTCGCACCCCGCCTTGAAACGCCCATGGTGCATCCCAACCACATCGCCGGGCAGGCCGGAAGGATGCCTGCCAGGTTGCGCCAGGCGTTTACGCGTTTCGCCCTCGCGCTGCTCGCCGAAATGCTCGTAGAGCAGCGCCACTACGCCCGCGATTGACTCGTAGGCTTCCCGGACGACCCGTTCCTCGTCCGCGCATTTTTCCAGCATGTCCCAGCCATGCTCCGTGCCCAGCAACACCATCGGCGCAAGATACTCCGGGTGCTTTTCGAGCACCTCCTTCCAGGGCCCATCGAACAGGAATACGCCGCGCATAAAGCCCTCGCACCAGCATTCGGCGTCGAAAAATTCGCTGCCGTCGTCCTGCGCCACGGTATAAAACAGCGGGGCAAAATTACCGTTGCCTATCGCGGACAGCACGCTGTTGTAATAGCGCATCAGCAATTGAAGAATGTGGTTGGCCTGCTCCAGCGACGCAAACTCGGGCGCTTCCTCGCCTTGCCCCATATCCCATATCCAAGGCAAATACTCGCTCGGCATAACGAGCCTGGGATTCAGCGCCAGCGCGGCAAAATAACCGTCCAGAGTGGAAATATCCATACAGTCGTCCGGCATCGTCTCGGACGTCAAAACAACGTCCAGCTCATCGATTTCGTCATCGCTCAACGCTTGCGTCTGGTTCATCGCGTGCTCCTTCAGGAAATCATTGGAAAACCTGCTCCCGTACTTGCAACCCGGAACCGCGCGGAATGCCGCCATCCGGAGATGATGGTGGCGCAACCCGGACCGGCTTTTCATCCGCGCTATGCCCGCTGCCGCCTTTCGAACCCGTCGCCGTATCTCACCGACAGGATTTCCAGTTCGTGAATGCCGGACGGCGTATGCAATGTCGCCACTTCGCCTTCGCGCAGCTTGAGCAACGCACGCGCCAGCGGCGATACCCAGCTAATCAGCCCATTCCCGGCATCGGCCTCATCCACCCCGACAATGCGGTAAGCGCTCTCGCAGCCGTCGCTGCCGCAGACCGTCACCGTCGCGCCGAAAAACACCTGTTCGCATTTCCCGCGTTGCGTCGGATCGACCACCTCTGCCTGATCCAGGCGCTTGCGCAGGAAACGCACGCGGCGGTCGATTTCGCGCAGGCGTTTCTTGCCGTAGATATAGTCGCCATTTTCGGAGCGGTCGCCGTTGGAGGCCGCCCAGGAAACCGTCTTCACCAATGCCGGGCGCTCGATTTTCCAAAGCTGATCCAGTTCTTCTTTCAGCTTGCGATAGCCGTCGGGCGTGATGTAATTCTTGACACCCGCAGGCAACTGGCCCGGCGGCTCCAATTCGTCGTCAGCGCTATCGTCTTCGCGTGTGAATGCCTTGCTCATTTTGCTGATTCTACAACAGCAGACAGCCGATTGGAGAAACGAAAAAAGCAATTTTCAGCTATGGAGCGGGAGGCGCGAAATCCCGTTTTGCGGGTTTCACGACGGCGCGGCCGCCCGGGTCTGCCCAGATTGGCACGATTAATCCGGCGCATCGGAGTAAGATGGATGGTCAGGCTGTTCATCGTGACATAACCGCAATCAAGAATGCCTACTCGCACGCTACAAGAAAACATACTCAATGCATTGGCCGGATCTTCCAGCCAGATGCCGGTCGACCTGACAAAACTGCGGTCGCTGATAGTGCCGAGAGTTAAGCTGGCCGATCTCACCGCAGCACTCGAATCGATGTGTCAGCGCCGGGAATTGCAAACCTGTAACGGCATCAAGGGCGGCAAGGCTTATGTGTGCTACTGGATATCCGGCAATCTTCCGCCCGCATGGGGAAAACCGAGCAAAGTTGCCGCCGACGTAAAAAAGCCTGCGACAGTACCGGCACGAAAAAAGAAGCAGGAATAATTCCGAAAACCGGAAAATCGGGCATTCAACTTCTGGGAGCGGTGCGCCATGAAAAAACTAAAGCATGAAGCGGAATTGTTCAAGGCCGCGTTACTCGCCGGCGTCAAGTATGCCGAAGGCCGTGGCGTGGTCGAATTCGAACCCACCGATTCGGCGAGCGAGAAGCTGTTATACATCTACCGCCTGCTGGTTCACGACAAGGTCATTCAGCCCTTGCCCGAGGATCAGGTCGCTGAAAAAACGTTGCGGCACAAGCTGGCGATCTGGCATTCGAAGCAATTGCCCAAAGATCATCCGCTGTTGAATTAGCACGCCTGCCGGGCTTAAGCGGCCCGGCAAGTCCGTCAAGGGCCGCTGCCTTTGCCGTTCCTGTCGCTGAACGAGCAGGTGTCTGCCTGGATGTGGCCTTCGTAATAATCTTCGAACGCGCGGCAGATGTCCGGCTTGAAAAGCCATTGCTGGTCGGACGCGGTGAAACGCTTCGCGTCAATCGGGAGTTCCTGCTCCTGGTAAATCTCTAAAATCTGTACCTCGTCCGGCTTTATGCCGTTCTCGTGCAGGTACTCCACCAGGCCGCAGATCGTGTCAGAAAGGTAGGAGTTATATTCCTCGCTTCCCTCGAAAATGCGCACCCTCGCCTCATAGGTGTAGGGCAGGCTCTTGTCGTATTTCGATTTCGGGCCAAGTATTTTCTCGTTCAAACCCATGACAATTCCTCCTTTGCGGCTACTATACCACCAACGCGGTGCGCGCTACTCCGCCCTCTGCCTGCCGGTCTGCCGCCTTTTTCTGGCACGCCATTTCCATATCACCGCCAAACGCCACGCGATGCGCACCGCAAAATACCCGCTTACCGCCAGACCCAATGCAAGCAACGGCAAGCCTACCAGAAATGGCTTGCCGAGCATCGCCAGCCAATTCCACATCTCCCCCGCCCAGTTATGCCAGTGCAGTTCCGGAAACGACAATCCTGCGATTTCCGTTCCGTTGCCTGCTCCGCTCACCCATGCGCCAAGCTCGTAGGCCAGCACATAAAGCGGCAGGATGGTGAACGGATTGGTGTACAGCGTAGTGAATGCCGCCACCGGCAGATTGACGCGCAACAACACCGCCAGCAGCGCGGCGGAAATCACCTGCAACGGGCCGGGAATCAACCCGCAAAACAGGCCGACCGCCACGCCGCCCGCCACCGAGCGACGATGCAAATGCCACAGGTTGGGATGGTGCAGCAGCCCGCCGAACGGCCTGATCCAGCGGTGGTTCTTCACCGTTTCGTGGTGCGGCAGAAATTTGCGGAAGAATTTTCGCATGACTTCATTCTACCAGCGTCCCCCTCGTGCATATCCGCCTCGCTAAATATGGAATAATGCGCAAACAACCGCTCCATCAACATGATGCCATGCTATCCACTTCGCTGAAGCGCTACGCTTACCTTTCCATTGCCGCCGCGCTCGCCACCATCCTGCTCAAGGGGACGGCCTGGTGGTTGACCGGTTCGGTCGGCCTGTTGTCCGATGCGCTCGAATCCTTCGTCAACCTGGCCGGGGCACTGATGGCGCTGTCCATGATTTCGCTGGCGGAAGCACCGGCGGACGACACTCATGCGCACGGCCACGGAAAGGCTGAATACTTTTCCAGCGCCTTCGAGGGCTTTCTCATCCTGGTCGCCGCCGTCAGTATCGGCTATGCGGCGGTGGATCGCCTGCTCCATCCGCAGGCGCTCGAATCTGTCGGCATCGGGCTGATCGTGTCGGTGATGGCCTCGCTGATCAATCTCGCCACTGCGCGCACCCTGATGAAGGTGGGGCGCCAGCACGGTTCCATCACCCTGGAAGCGGATGCACACCATCTGTTCACCGACGTGTGGACTTCGGCGGGCGTGATTCTCGGCGTCGGGCTGGTGTGGCTGACCGGCTGGTTGTGGCTGGATCCGGTCATCGCGCTGCTGGTGGCGGCAAACATTGTCTGGACCGGCTGGCAACTGCTGCACCGCTCCGCTTCGGGGCTGATGGACGAATCCATTCCGGAGGAAAAAATCAAGGCCGTCGAAGCCGTGCTGGAACACTACCGCCGCCAAGGCCTAGATTTCCATGCCCTGCGCACCCGGCAGGCCGGCATGCGCGCCTTCGTCACGCTGCATGTGCTGGTGCCCGGCGCTTGGACGGTACAGCAGGGCCACGACTGGCTGGAGCGGATCGAGACCGACATCATGCGCGCCGTACCCCGCGCCCATGTGACCACCCACCTCGAACCTTTGGAAGACCCTGTGTCACTGTCCGATGAAACACTGGATCGCGTAGCCTGACGAAATTTGCGCTGATCCGCAGGCCGATGCGCCCTGTAGGGGCAAATGCCCGCAAGCTCGAAACTTCGCTTCACTCGTTTTCATTCGCCCGTGGGCGGATAAACCCGCTCCTACAACAGAGATTCGCCCGGATGCAGCGATAGCGGAATCCGGGGCATCTGCTCCTTCCCCGGATTGCACTGCGTTTCATCCGGGCTTGTTCTTATGGGATGAGGTACCAGGTATGGTCGTCTTCGCCATTTTCTTCGCGCTGGGCGTGTGGCTGCTGCAACAGCAGGCCGCACTGCCGGGCTTTGCGTGGGTGTGGCTGCTGCTCCTTCCCTTCACATTTTTTCCTTTCCTGTTGCGCAGCAAAAAGCTGCTTGCCCGTTCCATTCACATCCTGCTGCTCGCCGCCTTCACCTGCGGGGCTGGTTTCTACCACGCCGCATGGCAAGCCGAACAGCGCCTCGCCGTGAGCCTGCCGGGTGAATGGCAGGGGCGCGACATCGAGGTGATCGGCGTGGTCGCGGAACTGCCGCGCCGTTACGAGCGCGGCTTGCGCTTCGTCTTCGACGTGGAGCAGATACTCACTCCGCAAGCCGGCGTGCCGCAGCGCATCTATCTCAGCACCTATTCCGACGACAAGACCGCACCGCTTGAAATGAAAGCCGGGGAACGCTGGCGGCTCACGTTGCGCCTCAAGCAGCCGCATGGGAGCAGCAATCCGCACGGCTTCGATTTCGAAGTTTGGGCGCTGGAGCGCAACATCCGCGCGACGGGTTATGTGCATAACTCCGAAAAACTTTTGGCCGGGCACCCGAAGGGCGACAACCGGCGCATCGACGCGCTGGCTGACGGTTTCGGCTACCGCATCGAAACCTGGCGCGAAGCGGTGCGCGAAAAGTTCGGCGCAACGCTGGGCGATGCGCCCTATTCCGGCGTATTGAGCGCGCTGGCGATCGGCGACCAGAACAGCATCTCCGCAGCGCAATGGCAGGTGTTCACACGCACCGGCGTCAACCATTTGATGAGCATCTCCGGCCTGCACATCACCATGCTCGCCAGCCTCGCCTTCGCCGTCGCCTACTGGCTGTGGCGGCGCAGCGCGCGCCTGATCCTGTTCCTGCCCGCACGCAAATTTGCCGCGCTGGCCGCACTGCTCACCGCGATCGGCTACGCGCTGCTGTCCGGTTTTGCCGTCCCCGCACAACGCACCGTGTACATGGTCGGCGCAGTCGCCGTAGCGCTGTGGCTGAACCGCAATTTTTCGCCCGGTCAAATACTGAGCATCGCGCTGCTCGGCGTGTTGATTCCCGACCCGTGGGCAGTGATGTCGGCAGGCTTCTGGCTGTCGTTCGGCGCGGTGGCGCTGATCCTGTTCGTGAGCGCAAACCGCATCGGGCGCAGCCATTGGCTGGCGGAATACGCCACCGTGCAATGGGCGATGGCGGTCGGCCTGACGCCGCTGCTGCTGGGTTTATTCCAGCAAGCCTCGCTGGTTTCGCCCATCGCCAACGCCGTCACGATCCCGCTGGTGAGCCTGATCGTCGTGCCGCTCACGCTGCTCGGCGCGGCATTGCCGCCCTGGTTCGGCAATTGGGATGCGCCGCTGTGGCTGGCGCATTTTGTGATGAGCGGCGTGGCTTATTTCCTCGAATGGCTGAACGCGCTGCCGCAGGCGGTGTGGACGCAGCACGCGCCGCCCGCATGGAGCGTCGCCGCCGCGATGCTGGGGGCGTTGTGGATATTGCTGCCGCGCGGCTTCCCGGCGCGCTGGCTGGGTTTGCCGTTGCTGCTTCCGCTGTTCCTGAATGCGCCGGAGCCTCCGCAACCGGGCGCGCTGCGCCTCGTCGTTTTCGATGTCGGACAGGGTCTGGCCGTCGCCGCACAAACCCGCAACCACGCGTTGCTCTACGACACCGGCCCGGATTTTTCCGGCGAGGCGGACAGCGGCAACCGCATCCTGGTTCCAGCGCTGCGCGCGCTCGGCATCGGCAAGCTGGATGGGCTGGTGCTCAGCCACGACGACAGCGACCACACCGGCGGTGCCGCGTCGATCATGCAGGCCATGCCGGTCGGCTGGATCTCGTCGTCTCTGCCTGCCGCGCATCCGCTGCTGCAACAGGTAACTGACGCGCGGCGCTGTGCGGACGGCGCAAGCTGGAATTGGGACGGCGTGCAGTTCGACATACTGCATCCGGCACCTGACTATGCCGACGCAAACAAGACGCACGACAACGACCTGAGTTGTGTGCTGCGCATCGGTATCGGCAAACACGGCATCCTGCTGGCGGGAGACATCGAGAAGAATTCCGAAGCGCGCCTGCTCAGGCTGCACGCCGACAAACTGCCCGCCAGCCTGCTGGTCGCGCCGCATCATGGCAGCAAGAGTTCATCGAGCCTGGATTTCGTCGCCGCCACGCTGCCGGACTACGTGGTGTTCACCGCCGGCTACCGCAACCGCTTCGGTCACCCGCGAGAAGAAGTGCTGCAACGCTACGCCGACAGCGGCGCGGAACTGCTGCGCTCGGACGAGGACGGCGCCATTCTGGTCGAGATGAACGCGCAGGGCTTGCAGGTGGAACGCTACCGCAAGACGCAGCGCCGCTACTGGACGCATATACCCAGGTCATAGCATTGCATCACAGGCAGTGCGGCTTTGCTTTGCGCCAACCCGGTATTGTCCCTATACTGAAAACGTTTACAACTTGCGCAATGCAGCGGCGATGACGATCAGGAAAATCTCCATACTGGGCGGCTACGGCAGGGCAGGAAACAAGGATCCGGTCGACCGCGTCGATCTCGCGATGGGCGACGTACTCAGCATCGTCGGCCCGACCGGCTCCGGCAAGGCCGCGCTGATCAACGACATCGGCCTGTTTGCCGGAGAGAATACGCCTTCCAGAAGGCGCATCCTGATAAACGATGCGGTTCCCTCCACCGAATTTCTGGATGATCCCTCCAAAAATCCGATCGCGCTGATCACGCAGCACACCAGCTTCCTGTCCGACCTGCCGGTGCATAAATTCCTCGACATTCACGCGCGCATCCGCCACAGCGGGCGCACCAGATCGGTGGTCGATGACACGCTGGAATTCGCCAACCAGTTGACCGGCGAGCCGATCATCGTCGACAGCGCGATGACCGAGCTTTCCGGCGGGCAGAGCCGTGCGTTGCTGATCGCCGACGCCGTGATCATCGGCAATTCCCCGATCATTCTGCTGGACGAAATCGAAAACGCCGGCATCGACCGCAGCAGGGCGCTCGAACTGCTGCGCAAGTACGAGAAAATTTTCATCTTCGTGACCCACGACCCGCACATCGCGCTGCTGTCGAACTACCGCATTGTGATGAAAGGCGGCGCGATGCACGATGTCATCACCACCGGCGCCGAGGAGAAACGGGTCGCCGGAACCATCGACCAGATGGGCCGGGTCATGGACAGCCTGCGCGACAAGATACGCGGCGGCGAACTGCTGGCCGAGGAGGAGCTGCGAATCATCATGGAACTTGCCAGCCTGAAATCGACAGGCCAGAGCTCAATATGAGGAGCCCGCAATGAAACTCATCATGTGCGCCGGCCCGCCCACCAGCGGCAAGACCATGGTGCTGCGCCAGGTGACGCGCAGGTTGCTCGCGAAAGGGATGCGGCTCGCTTATCTCAAGATCGATGTGCAGTTCGCCGACGAGGACGAGCTGTTCCAGACCGAGTTCGGCATTCCGGCCAGGAAGGTATATTCGGGTGAGCTGTGTCCGGATCACGCCGGGGTGCTGGTGCTGGGCGATGCTGTGAAGTGGGCCGCCAAAGAGGGCGCTGACACGCTGCTCGTGGAAACTGCGGGGCTGTGCCTGCGCTGCGCGCCGTATGTCGAGGGATCGCTCGGCATCGTGGTGCTGGAAGCGACCAGCGGCATGAACCTGCCGCGCAAGATCGGCGCGATGCTGACGCTGGCCGACATCGCGGTAGTCACCAAGATCGACCTGGTTTCGCAGGCGGAAAAGGAAGTGTTCCGCGCCAACATCATCGATGCGGCCGGCATCGACGTGCTGGAAACCGACGCGCTGCACGGCATCGGCATCGACCGCATCGCCGCGCGGGTCGAACGCGCGCAGGAGGTTATGGAACCGATGTTGCTCAAGGGCAGCCCGCCGATGGCGGTGTGCACCATCTGCGCCGGAAAAAGACAGATCGGCTCGGAGCACCATTTCGGTGTGCTGCGCACGCTGGACTCCGACCTGTTTTACCGGGGGCAGTGATGGCGGAGAGCGAACGCGAAATTCTGGCCAGGCTGCCCGGCAAGGACTGTGGGCAATGCGGCTTCCAGACCTGCGCCGGGCTGGCCGAACTCGTCGCCCTGCATCCCGAAGAGATCAAGCGCTGCGTCCACCTCGGCCATCCTTCCGGTGCAACGATACCCATCCTCCCGGCAAACGGCGACATCACTTGGAAAGACATGCTGGGCCGGGAATACGACTTCGTGCTGGAGCCGTTTCCGGAAGACCCCGGGCCGCGCGAAGTAATCGCGCCGCTCAACCCGTTGAACGTCGAACGGCTCGCAGTCAAAAAAGGCGACGTGCTGTACGGGCGCCCGGTGATGACCGGCTACCCGGTGACGCACGTGGGCGTGGTGGTCGAGGATCCGGACTACCTGAGCGGCGTGATCGTCTGGTGCATCGTCGGCCCGATGGCCGCGCGCGAGCGCGGGCGGGAGATCGGCCACTACCACATCATCGCCTACGAGGGGCTGGTCCGGCATACGCGCGAGGAATTGCAGATCGGCCGGCGCTATTTTTTCCTGCCGCGCATGTGCATGTTGCAGTCGCGCCATTCGGGCCTGGTCAACGCGCTCGCCAAACGCAAAGACGGCTTGCGGGCGCGGGTGGAAGGGATCTGGATCGCCTGAAGCGAATGCCTGGCGGGCCTCGCCTCCCCGCTTATTTCTTCTTGCCCGGAACGCCGCCGAAATTGCTGAAATTCAGCACGACGCTGGCCGCGCCGGTTTGTGGGGCCACTTCCAGTTTCCAGGTCGCGTAGACGGTCATGGTTTTATTCTCTTCGTCGTAGATAGCCATCGGCACGTACCCGTCGCTCACAGTCTGCCTTATTATCTCCCTGACTGCCTGGTGCGATTCCGCGCTCTCTTCCGGCATTGCCAATTCTTTTTTTGACCGCATACCTACATGCAGAAAATCCGGGATGCAATTATTGGGTTTGATCGCGGCGATGGCGGTGATGCACTGCTTCCTGCCCCAATCCTGCGGCGTGTCGTAATAATGGAAAACAGTGTGCGCAAATGATTTTGCATCCGCCTCGTCCATGCAGCTTATATAAAAAATATGCTGGAACTTCTCCGTCGAAAAGCCCACTTCGTAAGTTTTGATGCTCTGCTCCGCTGCCATTTCAATCTGCCTTCGGCATCCGCCGGTTATGGTTGCACCGATAAATCGTTTTTGCGGCAGCGATTATAACCCGCCAGTTGCCGTGCCAGCCCATCCGCTATAATCTGCGGCGAATTGCCACATTGCCTGCATAGCCATGCCCGCCATCCTCCTGCTGCCCGACCTGCTCATCAACCAAATCGCCGCCGGCGAGGTGATCGAGCGCCCCGCCTCCGCTCTCAAGGAGCTGCTGGAGAACAGCCTCGATGCGGGCGCAACCGACATCGCGGTGCAACTGGAAGGCGGCGGCGTCAAATTATTGCGTGTGCGCGACAACGGCAAGGGCATCGCCAAAGACGAATTGCCGCTCGCGCTGATGCGCCACGCCACCAGCAAGATTGCCTCGCTGGAGGACTTGCAGAAGGTCGCCAGCATGGGCTTCCGCGGCGAAGCGCTGGCGAGCATGGCGGCGGTGGCGCATCTTTCCCTTACCAGTCGCACCGCCCATGAGACGCACGGCTGGAAAGTGGATACGCTCAACGGCATCGTCGGCGAACCCGCACCGGCCAGCCACGCGCCGGGCACCACGGTGGAACTGCGCGAGCTGTATTTCAACACCCCGGCGCGGCGCAAGTTCCTGAAATCGGAAGCCACCGAATTCGCGCATTGCGAAGAAACCTTCAAGCGCATCGCGCTGTCGCGCCCCTATGTCGCCTTCTCGCTGCAACACAACGGCAAGACCATCTGGCAACTCCCCGCAACCCCACACTCCCCTCTCCCTCAAGCGGGAGAGGGGCTGGGGGAGAGGGCAGATGTAAGGGCAGCCGCCCTGAATCGCATCTCCGCCATCCTCGGCGAAGAATTCGGCCACGCCGCCGTAGGCGTGGAACGGCAAGCGGCAGGCCTATCGCTGCGAGGCCTCGCCGCCCTCCCCGCTTATTCCCGTTCCAACCGCGATGCGCAATATTTCTTCGTCAACGGTCGCTTCGTGCGCGACAAGGTCGCCAGCCACGCGTTAAGACTGGCGTACCAGGACATCCTGCACCACCAGCGCCACCCGGCCTTTGTGCTGTTCCTCGAAATGCCGCCGCAACAGGTGGACGTCAACGTGCATCCGGCCAAGAGCGAGGTGCGCTTCCGCGAGAGCCAGGGGATACACCAATTCATTTTCCATACCCTGCAACAGGCGCTGAGTGCGCCGACTGGTAGCAAAGACTCCGCCCCCACCCCGGCCCTCCCCTTGAAGGGGGGAGAGCATGTTGCCGTCCCGCTTCCCCACCCTCCCCTTCAAGGGGAGGGCCGGGGTGGGGATGGGTTTTCAAACTTTCAGCAACGCATTCCGTTCAACGCAGCGCAACAGCAGGCTGCCTATCGCCTGTGGGAGGTGCAAACAGAGAAGGGAGAAGAGGGAAGGGAGAAGGGTGAAACCGAACCCGCTTTTGATGTTCCCCTTCCCCCTGATGGAACTACTAGCCGTTCGACTATGCGAGTAAACGACGCTCGCCAAGTCGCTGGTTATTCCCCCTTCCCCCTTCCCGACTCTGAGCACCCCCTAGGCTACGCCCTGGCCCAACTCTCCGGCATCTACATCCTCGCGCAGAATGCGCAGGGGCTGGTGGTGGTCGACATGCACGCGGCGCACGAGCGCATCGTGTACGAGCGGCTCAAGACCTCGCTGGACGCCGAGCGCATCGCCACCCAGCCGCTGCTGATCCCGGTGAGTTTCTATGCCGAGCCACTGGATGTCGCTACCGTCGAGGCCGAACAGGAGGCGCTGCACAAACTCGGCTTCGACATCGCCCCGCTCTCGCCCACCACGCTGGCGATACGCGCGATGCCGGTGATGCTCAAGCAATCCGAGGCCGAAGCCGCCGCGCAGGACGTGATCGCCGAACTGCGCGAATACGGCGCTTCCCGCGCGATGACCGAACGCCGCGACGAGTTGCTCGCCACCCTCGCCTGCCACGGCGCGGTGCGCGCCAACCGCATCCTGAGCATCACCGAAATGAACGCGCTGCTGCGCGAAATGGAGCAAACCGAACGCTCCGGGCAATGCAATCACGGGAGGCCGACGTGGTTCCAGTTGGGCATGAATGAGCTGGACAAGATGTTCATGCGCGGGAAATGAACGGAACGGGTACAAACTTGCCGCCCTTGCACATACCCAATTTGGGTAGTAAGATGCCCAATATGGGTATGAGAACCAAAACCACTTCTTCCGCGCCACACGTCGGCTTGTCCGGCGCCTTGTTCTCCAACACGCAACAGCGCGTGCTGGCTTTCCTGTTCGGGCAGCCAGAACGCAGCTTCTTCGCCACCGAATTGATCGGGCTGGCAGGCGGCGGCTCCGGTGCGGTGCAGCGCGAACTCAAGCGCCTCGAAGAAAGCGGGCTGGTCACCGTGACGCCGCTGGGCAACCGCAGGCATTACCAGGCCAATCCGCAATCGCCGATCTTTGCCGAACTGTGCGGCATCGTGCAAAAGACTGTCGGGTTGGCCGAACCCTTGCGTACAGCGCTTGCCCCATTTACAAAAAAGATTTCGGCAGCCTTCGTCTATGGCTCTATCGCCAAACGCAGCGACACCGCGCACAGCGACATCGACCTGATGGTCGTCAGCGACACGCTGGAATATGCCGACCTGTATGCCGCGCTGGAAAAGGCAGCCACCGCCCTCGGACGCACCATCAACCCCACCATCTACACCTCGGCGGAGCTGGCAAAGCGGATAAAACAGAAGAACGCTTTTGTGGAACGGGTGCTTGCCCAACCCAAAATCTGGCTGCTTGGAAACGAAAATGAATTCCCCGCTGGCTAAGCTTTGCGGCCCCAACAAACCGCTTGCGCCAGAACCGCCCGATGCCGCGGAATTCGCCGGACTGAAACGCTCCGGCCTTGCGCGCCTGCAAGACGCCAGCAACACCAGTCTCTCCCTCGAAAGCCGCTTCGACCTCGCCTACAACGCCGCGCACGCCCTGAGTCTCGCTGCATTGCGCTGGCACGGCTACCGCGCAGGCAACCGCTACATCGTGTTCCAGGCGCTGCCGCACACCTTGCAACTGGGACCGGCAGTATGGCGCGTATTGGCGAAATGCCACGACGTGCGCAACCTCGGCGAATACGAAGGCGACCTGAATGTGGATGAGCGGCTGGTAATGGATCTCACCAAGGCCGGGCAAGCCGTGGCGACGGCACTGGACAAGCTGCCAGCGCCCAAATAAGCCATGCGCGCCAACCAGCAACTCAGTTTCGTAGGATGCGGTGAGCTTGCGAACCGCATCAATCGCGAGCGCTGCATAGCCATTCCACTAAACGAGCAAACTACGCTCGTTAAGTGGCTGGTTAACGATGCGGTCCTTTGCCACCGCATCCTACGGCATTGAGGACTCCACAGATGAGCAGGATTGCTGCCTTGCATCCAGAGTTATTCCACTACACCACTGCTGCTGGACTCGCGGGAATACTCAAGGACAAATCTTTATGGGCAACTCATTCTTCCTGCGTGAACGATGAGGAAGAAATCTTCGGTTTTTATGACCGCATTCTCCCTTCGATTCTTCGCCCCATACTCCCACAGATCAGCGATAGCGATTTCAAAAAGATTATTTCTGGATTTAAAGTTGCCGCCTCCCTCTGGCACGACTATTACATCACCTCATTCGCCACAACCGACGACAAGCTGGTAAGCGAAAATGGCTTGTTAAGCCAATGGCGGGCATATGGTTCGGATGGAGGATATGCCATTGCGCTGGATACTGCCGCACTTGATGATGTGCTCCGTAAGGAAGGCGAATCCTATCCGGAAATCGAGTATCACCTAGGCAATGTCCAGTATCGCCTTAACGATAATCGCCGCACAGACGATCAAGATACAGATGGCATGATCGAAAACCTTGAGAAGGCGTTCAAAGAATTTGTGGGGTCTGAAAAAAAGAAAGGGGCAGCGGATCTGGCCAAATGGCTTACCACCCTTTCCCTTTTCTTCAAACATAATGGATTTGAAGAAGAAAAAGAGGTTCGTCTGGTATTGGCCCAGCTTGGCCCGGGATTAGAGTCCGAATCTGAACTTCAATCCGTTAAGCAGCATCCAGTTTGCACTCGAGCCCGAAATGGGGAAATAGTCCCCTATGTCGAATTGAGCGTGCGGGAAATCAATAATGTCAGGCAGCATTTGCCCATCAAACGCATCATCGTTGGCCCTCATCGTGACAAACATGATCGCAAACGGGCCGTTCAACTTCTCTTGAAACAACATGGCCTGAATCCCGACATCGTGACCATCTCCGACATTCCTTATCGCGGATGGTAAAGCACAGTTAAGATGGGTTGAGCGTAATGACCAAAACCTCCACCACCCGCATCGCCTTCGCCAGCTTCATCGGCACCGCCATCGAGTTCT
>MGXA01000103.1:0-18380 GCA_001801215.1 Gallionellales bacterium RIFCSPLOWO2_02_FULL_59_110
GCTGTCACGCCGAGACGCAGGCTCGCTTCGATGGCTTCCGGATACGCATAGGTCGCCCCCGCATCAAGCAATTGCGAGCTTGATTCCAGATCCCTTGCCCGCGCAATGACGGGAACCTGTGGGCATGCTTTGCGCAGGTGAGATACGACCCGTAACGCCTTATCTGCCTGGTCGATGGTAATCACCACCAGGGAAGCGCGCTCCACATGGATGGCAGCCAGCAGTTCCGGGTCGGAGATGTCGCCATAGTGCACGGAGTGTCCATTGGCCCGCCCTTGCGCCACCCGCCTGGCATCGGTCTCAAACACCACAAATGGTATTTTGCTCGACTTCAGCAGCACGGCAATAGTGTGCCCGACACGCCCATAACTGCCGATGACAACCTGCGAATCCGGCGCACCGGACAACTCGTCAGGGATACTCTGGCCTGCGCTGCGCGGCGCTCCCGCCAGCCACGTCGCTATGGCATGGTTGAAGCGAATCAGAATAGCCCCTGCAATCATCGAAAGCAGAACCGATGTCATCGCGATCTGCCCTAGTTCCGCATCGATCACGCCGGTGTCGAGCGCAATGGCGACCAGGGCGAGCCCGAATTCGCCGCCCACGGCCAGCAACAATCCGGTGCGCCACGCCACCAGCGCGTCGATTCCGCTATTGCGCATCATCGCGGTGACGATCAGTGTCTTGCTCACCACGATGAGCAGCGCGCCCAGCAGCGCCCAGTGCCATATCGGCGGTATCGCCGCCGGATCGAAACGCATGCCGATACCGATGAAAAAGATGCCGAGCAGAACATCGCGGAACGGGCGCATGCTCGATTCCACCTGATGGCGGAATTCGGTCTCGCCCAGCATCATTCCGGCGAGGAATGCCCCGAACGCCAGGGATAATCCAAAGCTGCTGGTGGTCCACGCCGCCAGCAACGCGACCAGCAGCACGGCCAGCGTGAACAGTTCGGCGGATCGCCGTTCCGCGACCAGATGGAACAGCGGGCGCAGTAGCCAGCGGCCCGCAAAGAACACCAGCGCAAACGCAAACACCGCTTTCACCAACGCCCATCCCAGCGCGCCCGCGAGCGCCGCCGCGCCGACCGACATGCCCAGCACCGGGATAATCACCAGAAAGGGCACGGCGGTCACGTCCTGGAACACCGACATCGCGAGTCCGAAGCGGCCGTGGTGACTGTTCTCCTCGCCCTGCTCGGCCAGCTGGCTGCCGATGATGGTAGTGGATGACTGGGCGAACACGGCTCCGATCACGAATGCGGCGGCGGCAGGAAGCCCGGCGAGCCACAAGGCGATGCCCACTGACGCTGTAGTGAACACAACCTGCCCGGTTCCAAGCCCCAGCACCTGGTGCCGCAGTGCATGCAACTGCGGCAGGGAAAAGTTGAGGCCTATCGTGAACAGCAGGAACACCACGCCGAACTCGGCGAGCGCCTTGAATTCCGGCACGGAGACCGTCGGCCCGGCGGTGTACGGGCCGAGGATCACGCCGACCAGCAAATATCCCAGGCTGGTCGGTACGTGCAGGCGCTGGAATACAAGGACAACGGCTACCGCCACTCCCAGCAGCAAGATGATTTGTGCGAGATGTTCCATCCTGGTTTCGATCAGGGGCTCAACAGCACGTCGCAACCGGCATGGTAAAGGACGTTCTGCGTGACGCTGCCGAGCAGCTTTTCCTCGAACGGCCCGCCGCCGTGTTTGCCGATGGCGATCAGGTCGGCCTCCATGCCCTGCGCCTGCTCGAACAGCACCGAGGCCGGGTAGCCGTACAGCGCGAGCCGGGAAAATTCTGCGGCGGCGCGGTAGTCGCAATCCACCGCGAACGCCTCCAGATTGCGCGCCGCCTTGACATATTCCTGTTCGCGGTAATGCTGGATGTCTTCCTCATGCGCGCCGCCCATGCGCATGCGCGCCTCGAACGGCACGATGTAGGCGTTGACCAAATGGTGGCGCGCCTCAGGGAACAGTTCCAGCGCGAGGCGGGCGGCGCGGGTCGCGGTCGCGGAGAAGTCCGTGGCGATGACGATGCGCCGGTAAGCGCCGGCGGCGGGCTGGCGCACCAGCAACACGGGGATATGCGTGGCTTCCAGCACCTTGAGTGCGGTGCCGCCGAGCACGGCGTCGCGCAGCCAGTTCTCGCCGTGCTCGCCGACCACCAGTAGCCCGGCTTGGCGCGACGCGACGAACCCGTGTATTTTCTGCGAGGCGCGCCCTGTCAGCACCTCGGCATCGGCGCTCACGCCGAAGTCGCGCGCCTGTTCGGCGCAGATCGCGGCGAGTTTGTGCTTCGCGGAGGCTACCGGATCGGAGGCTTCCCAGCGGCCCAGGTCATAGATCGCCTTGATGCTTGCCCAGGCGCTGTCGTTGAACACGTGGACGATGGTCAATGCGGCGTGCCACTGTTTCGCCAGCCGCGCGGCCTGCTCCACGGCGCGCTGGGCGCTCGCGGAAAAGTCGGTGGCAACAACGATGTTTTGCGGTCCGGACATGATGCGCCCCTTATTTATTGCGCCAGTTTGCTGTGGCGTACCGAATAGGTGAAATAGACGATCACGCCGAGAACCAGCCAGGCGATGAAACGCAGCCAGGTTTGCGCCGGCAGGAAGGCCATCAACCCCGCGCAGGAGATCATGCCGAGTATCGGGAACAGGTGGCCGAACGGATTTTTGAACGGGCGCGGCAGATCCGGATGACGGATGCGCAACACGATCACGCCGAGGCAGACCAGCACGAAGGCGGCCAGCGTGCCGATGTTGACCAGTTCCGCCAATGCGCCGAGCGGGAACATACCGGCCGCCAGGGACATGATGATGCCGGTGATGACGATGACGCGCACTGGCGTCTTTCTTTCGGTGTCGATCTTGGACAGGAATGGTGACAGCAGTCCGTCGCGCGACATCGACAGGATGATGCGCGTCAGCGCGTAGTACAGCACCAGCATCACCGTGGTCAGCCCGGCGATGACGCCGGTGGCGACCAACGCCGACGCCCAGTTGAAACCAAGCAATTGCAGCGCGTGGGCGACCGGAGAGGATACGCCGAGCTCGGTGTAGGGCACGATGCCGGTCAACAGGCCGGACACGACGATGTAGATCACGGTGCAGAAAACCAGCGAGGCGATGATGCCGATCGGCAGGTCGCGCTGCGGATCCTTGGCTTCTTCCGCCGCCGTAGAAACGGCGTCGAAACCGACATAGGCGAAGAACACCAGCGACGCGCCAGCCAGCACGCCGGTGGTCTTGCCGTCCGGCAGGGTGTTGAACCAGCCGTAAGGCATGAAAGGCTGCCAGTTGGCCGGATCGACGTTGAAAGCGGCGATGCCGACAAAGATGGCGATGGCCGATACCTTGACGAACACCATCGCGGTGTTGAACTGCGCGCTCTGCCGGACGCCGATAATCAGCATGCCCATCAGGATCAGGATGATCGCGGCGGCGGGCAGATTGACGATGCCGCCAAGTTCCGGAGATTTGGTGAGCATGTCCGGCAGGCCCACGCCCATCGCGGCAAGCGCGTTGTTGAAATAACCCGCCCAACCCGTGGCGACCGCCGCGATGGCGACGCTGTATTCCAGCAGCAATATCCAGCCGATCATCCACGCAACGATCTCGCCGAATGCGACGTAGCTGTAGCCGTAGGCGCTGCCGCAGCCGCCCACGGCGGCGGCCAGTTCCGCATAAGCCAGCGCGGCGAAAGCGCAGGCGAAGCCGGAGATGACGAACGACAGCACCACCGCCGGGCCGGCCTGATTGGCGGCGGCGATGCCGGTCAGCACGAAAATGCCAGTGCCGATGATCGCGCCGACGCCGAGCAGCGTGAGGTCGAACGCCGACAGGCATCTCTTCAGCCCGGTATCGCAGACGGTGTCATCGGTGCTGATCGGCTTGGTGCGGAATATTGACAATGTCACAATGTTCCCCCTGTTTTTCGTCGCTGGATTATCCTAGGGACGCGCTGATTTATTCGGTTTCGTCGTTCCCGCGAAGGCGGGAACCCAGTTAAGTAAAGGCACTGGATCCCCGCCTTCGCGGGGATGACGAATAAATCAGCGCGTCCTTAACCGGTGAAAGGGTGAATCAACAGAAAAACTCTTTTAGTCATCGCATTATGCGTTTCAATCAGCGGTCAACTGAGGTTTCTGGGATTATGCCCCATCGCGTCGTTCGCCGCAGCAAACAACCTCCACCCGGATGATACAATTCGCGCCTTCCGATAAAACCAGGATTTTGCGATGCACACGCTGATTTGCGGTTCGATGGCCTACGACACCATCATGGTGTTCCCCGACCAGTTCAAGAAACACATCCTGCCCGAGCAGATTCATATCCTGAACGTGGCCTTCCTCGTGCCGGAGATGCGCCGCGAGTTCGGCGGCTGCGCGGGCAACATCGCCTACAACCTGCAACTGCTCGGCGGCAAGCCGCAGATCATGGCGACGGTAGGCGACGATTTCGCACCCTACGCGGCGCGCCTGGAAAAACTCGGCCTGTCGCAGCAGCATATCCGCCACGTGGAAGGCAGCTTCACCGGCCAGGCTTTCATCACCACCGACCTCGACGACAACCAGATCACCGCCTTCCATCCCGGCGCGATGAGTTTCTCCGAGCGCAACCGTGTCGGCGACGCAAAGGACGTCACGCTCGGCATCGTCTCGCCGGACGGGCGCGAAGGCATGTTGCAGCACGCGCGCCAATTCCACGAGGCGGGCATCCCCTGGGTGTTCGATCCGGGGCAAGGCATGCCGATGTTCGGCGGCGACGATTTGCTGCATTTTGTCGAGCAGGCCGACTACGTGACAGTGAACGACTACGAGGCGCAACTGTTGCAGGACAAAACCGGCAGAAAAATTGACGAGCTCGCCGGGATGACGCGCGCTTTCATCGTCACGCGCGGCGGCGAAGGCTCGATCATCTACGCCGGCGGCAAGGAAATCGCCATCCCCTGCGCCAGGGCGACCGAACTGCTCGACCCGACCGGCTGCGGCGATGCCTACCGCGCCGGATTGCTGTATGGCATCCAGCAGGGCTGGGACTGGGAAACCACCGGACGCCTGGCCTCGCTGCTCGGCACGCTCAAGATCGCCAGCCGCGGCGGGCAGAACCACGCGCCGGCGCGCGACGAGATCAGCGCGCTGTTCCGGCAGCACTTCGGCTATTCGATCAAGCTGTAGCGGTTTCCGTCATTCCCGCGCAGGCGGGAATCCAGACAATTTAACAAACCCCGCGCAGCGGGGCAGCAGGGTTCGGTTTTGTCTGCTACGCAGAATTTCTGACTGACTGGATTCCCGCCTGCGCGGGAATGACGATGCTTTCCCAATACATTTTATGGAAGCCGGATTCCTCGCCCACCTCTTCGCTGCCATCGGCGATGCGACGCATCGCTCCTTCACGCCTCGCGCCACAACACCCGTCGGCGGTGGCTGCATCAACGAAACTTATCTTCTGGAGGGAGCAGATGGTTCGCGCTATTTCCTCAAACTCAACCACATCCAGCATTACCCGATGTTCATTGCCGAAGCGGCGGGTCTGAACGCGATTGCCGCAACGCAGACGACCCGCGTGCCGCAGCACATCGCGCACGGCACCGCAGACTCGCACGGTTTCCTCGTGCTGGAATACCTGGAGCTGAATTCGCGCGGCAACGCCAGGTTGCTCGGCGAGCAGCTCGCCGCGTTGCACCGCTGCACGGCTCCCCGTTTCGGCTTCGCGCAAGGCAACTTCATCGGCACGACGCCGCAGCCGAATGGCTGGAGTGAGAACTGGCCAGATTTCTGGCGCGAGCAGCGACTGGGTTTTCAATTACGCCTCGCGGCGCAGAACGGCTACGGCGGCCAGTTGCAAACGCTAGGCGAAAATCTGCTCGACGCGCTGCCCGCGTTTTTTGCTGGTTATACCCCGCAACCATCATTGCTGCATGGCGACCTGTGGGGCGGCAACCACGCTTTTGTTGCGCACGGAGCGCCGGTGGTCTTCGACCCCGCGCCCTATTACGGCGACCGCGAATGCGACTTAGCGATGACCGAACTGTTCGGCGGTTATTCTGCGGATTTCTACGCCGCCTATCGCGCCGCGTATCCGCTCGATGCGGGCTACGCGGAGCGCAGGGATTTATACAACCTGTACCACATCCTCAACCATGCGAATCTGTTTGGCGGCGGTTATGCGCAGCGGGCGAAGGAGATGATGCAGAGGTTGCTGGCGAAGGTTGGTTGAGTTATCGCTATTCCGTTCGTGCTGAGCTTGTCGAAGCATGAGGGTGTCCTGAATTTTGTGTAAACGGAATTCGTTAATGCTGCGGCATCCTGTCGCCGAACTGAATGGTAAAACGGTTCAGCGCAGCTTTCCATATTCCGGCGCAGCTTTTCTTTTTGCTGTGAAAACAGTAACAGGAATCACTACCGCTCGGCTCCCAGCGTTTGCGTCGTGGTCATCTGCTCACCGCCGTGGCGTTGGGGATCGTAGGCGGCCAGACGCTGCTCCAGTGTCAGCGGCACATTTTTCACCGAAGAAGTGATGATGCGCTCACCTCGTGTAATTGTGCGCACCTTCTGATCGCATCGACGGCGTTTGATGTCAAGGGCTGTTTTGGGCATGGCTTTACTCCTCAAGCAAAATACATAAGCACGAATCTATACATACTGAGTTGTCCGGTCAATCGGGCTTGTTACCAGTGCTTCGCCACCGGGTTGTTGCAGGCGGCCTGGAACAGGTGGTGGTCGTCGAGCCGCATGGCGCTCATCGGGCCACCCCACAGGCAGCCGGTGTCGAGCGCGATGACATCCTTTCTGTTCAGCAGGCCGAGCGCCGACCAGTGGCCGAAGATCACTGTCATGTCGGTGTTCATGCGCCCCGGCACGTCGTACCACGGCAGGTAGTCTTGCGGGATGTTCCGCACTTCGCCCTTGAACTTGAATTCCATCTTGCCCTCTGCCGTGCAGATGCGCATGCGGGTGAAGGTGTTGACGATGACGCGCAGGCGCTTGTAGCCGGTGAGGCTGTCGCTCCAGCTGCGCGGGGTGTTGCCGTACATGCGTTCGAGAAAGGTGGCGTAGCAGTTGCCGCGCAACGCCGCTTCGACTTCATGCGCCAGGCTGGCCGCCTGCGCCACGCTCCATTGCGGCTGCAAACCGGCGTGTACCAGCACGTAGCCGTTTTCGACATGCATCAGGCGCTGGTGGCGCAGCCAAAACAGCAGTTCGTCGCGATCCGGGGCGCCGAGCACTTCATCCAGCGTGTCGGTGCGATGCGGTTCTGCGATACCTTGCGCGACGGCGAGCAGGTGCAGGTCGTGGTTGCCGAGCACGGTGATCGCCCGGTCGCCCAGCGACTTGACGAAGCGCAGCACCGCTAGCGATTCCGGCCCGCGGTTCACCAGATCGCCGACCAGCCACAGCCTGTCATGCGCCGGGTCGAAGCGAACCTGCTCCAGCAGCTTCTGTAGCTCGGCGTAACAGCCCTGCACATCGCCCACCGCATAAATCGCCATCGCGTATCACCGATAAGTTGGTCAGGGTTTCTGCATGATGAAGTTGTTGCAATAGTCCGGCGCATCCCAGAACCGCTCGCCCGACTGGCGCTGGTGCAGTTCGCTGCGGAATTCCGCAACGGGGCGCAATGCGCCGCGCCGGATGAACCAGCCGTCATAGCCGCGCGCTTGCAGCCACGCCAGAATTTCCGGCACCGTCGCCCCGGCAAGATGGCGCTGCTCGCATTCGAACACCAGCAGCGGCGCATCCTGTTCCAGGATGTGTTGCGCGCCTTTCAGGACGGCAAATTCGTGGCCTTCGACATCGATCTTGATGGCCGTAATTTTGCGCGTGCGTGCGGCAAAATAGCCGTCCAGCGATACTACTTCGACGGGATAGGCGGCGCAATCTTCGCGCTGCAGGATGCTCTGCTCCAGCGACGCGCCGGGCGAAGTGCCGCCGCCGGGGATCATCAGCTGCATGGTTCCGGCGTGATCGGAAATGCCTTTTTCTTCGATGCGCACGTTATGCAGGCCGCAGCTTTGCACCATGTCGCGCAGGTAAGCCGCCAGCTCGCGTTGCGGCTCGAAGGCGACGATTTGCCCGGTTTTTCCCGCCGCGCGGCCCAGCGTCCAGACATAGCTGCCCTTGTTCGCGCCGCAATCCACCACGGTGTCGCCGGGGCGGATATGTGCCAGCAGCGCCTTGATTTCCTGGCGCTGGTCGCGGAACCGCGCCTTGAGGTTGCGATGGATGAAGCGCAGGTTCATGTTTGCTTTTCCGCAAGGTGGTGAAGATAAATTTTTTCGTAATCCTGCGCGACCTCGCGCCATCCCCGCGCGAAGCCGGGCGGCGGCATGCTGCGGCGCAATTGCTGCTCGACTGCATCGGCCCAGATTGCGGGTGCGGCATCGAGCGGCAGCACCGTCCCCGCATCCGCCGCTACCTGCGCCGCCGCGCCGCACACATCGGAGATCACCACCGGCACGCGCGCCGCCATCGCCTCGCTGATGACCATGCCGTAAGGCTCGGCTCTGGCGGGGTGCAGCAGCACGTCGAATTCGGCGAAAGGCGCCTGCCTGCTCCAGCCGAGCAGACGATAGCCCCCCTGCCAGCCCGCAAACAGATGCCGCACCTCGTTTTCTTCCGGGCCCGCCACCCATAATTGCAGCTTGGGGCGGGTGCGGCGCAGGCGCGCGGCAATTTCGACCGCGAACGGCAAACCCTTGCGCTGCCATTCCTTGCCGACGAAGCCGATGACGCCGCCGTCGGCGGGGACGCTGCGCGCCTCGCGCAACGGCATGGCGGCAACTCCCGGTACGACCGGCGCGGTGAGCTTGTGCGCCAGTTCAGGATAATAATGCGCCAGGCTCTCGGCGATGAGCGGCGAGTTGGGCACGGTGCGCCGCGCCACGGTCAGCTCGCGCCGCTCCAGATAAAACTGCATCGCCACGCGCAGCGAAACTTTGCGCCACCAGGGCCTGTCGCGCACGGTGGCAAACGGCGGGCCGTGGAAGGTGGTGATGTGATGGCTGCTCAGGCGCTCGTGGCTGTGGATCAGCCAATCCGGGTGCGGGTTTTGTTCCAGCCAGCGCGCCACGCGCCTGCCGAAGCGCAGCAGCGCCAGCCAGCGCGGGCGCGGGGCGACCGCGCCCAGTTCGTGTACGACGATGCCGTGCGGCCTGTCGGCCAGGCACACTTCGCACAGCACCAGCACTTCGTGGCCGAGGTCGCGCAGTTCGCGCGTCAGTTCCCACACATAACGCTCCATGCCGCCGACCGGCCCGTAGCGGCGCACCACCTGGATCAGCTTCATCGCTTTGCGCCGCTCCGGTCGTGCAGCAGCATCAGCTTGAGGTAGCGGTAATAGCTGTGCTCGGCATTGAGCACAGCCAGCATGAAACCTTCGCGGCCATCGAGGAATCCGGCGCGCAGGAAATAGGTGCGGATGAAACTCCACAGGCCGTGCCCGACGGCGGTTGCCAGCCCGCCGCGTTTGCCGCGCTGTTCCTGCACGGCGGCAGCGGCGCTGGAGTAGCGGTTCAGCTTGTCCAGCACATCGTCGAAATCGCGGTAGCTGTAATGCAGCAGCGGCGTTTTCAGCCGCGCGGCCTTCCCTTCCAGCCGCACCGCTTCATGTACCGGCGCGTCGTCGAAACGCCCGCTGCCGCGCCGGAACAGGCGCAACACGTAATCCGGATACCAGCCGGAATGGCGCATGAAGCGCCCGCAAAAACTCGACAGGCGCGGAATTTCGTAGCCGGATGCCTGCGGACTGGCCAGCACCGCCTCTATCTCGGCGCGCAACTCCGGCGTCACCCGCTCGTCGGCGTCCAGCGACAGCACCCAGTCGCCGCTCGCGTAATCCAGCGCGCGGTTCTTCTGTTTGCCGAAACCCGGCCATTCGGCATGGACGTACACCTTGCCGGTAAATTCGCGCGCAATGTCCAACGTGCCGTCCGTGCTGCCGGAGTCCACCACGACGATTTCATCCGCCCAGGCCACCGCTTCGAGGCAGGCGCGGAGGTTCGCCGCCTCGTTTTTGGCGATGAGGATGACGGAGAGTTTGGCGGTTTCACCGGCGGTTCTGTCAGCCACGTCCGGGCACCCCTTCGGCAGAAACAGGAGCTGGCTTGAGATTGGCGAACAGCACCGCCGTCATGAACGCGAAAAACAGGCCGTCGGCATGATCCAGCAGCGGCGAGTTGAACAGGCTGTTCGCCATATAAGCCAGCACCAGACCGCGCGCGGCATCCTGCTCGAACGGCGTGCGCAGCAACGGTGCACAACGCCATTGCGTGTAGAAAAGAAACAACAGCAAAGCCAGGCCGATCGCGCCGCTTTGCGCCGCGATCATCAGATATTCGTTGTGCGGGTTGCGCGTCTGCTTCACATCCGTGCCTTGCGTCTGCCGCGCAAAGGCGGCGGGGAATCCGCCGGTGCCCACGCCGAACACGGGTTGTTGCCGCACGATTTGCAGCGTGTTGTAATAAAAATCCAGCCGTTGCCCGGTCGAGGTTTCCTTGCCGCGATTCGGCTGCCACTCGCGGAATTCCGAGGCCACCAGGCCTACCCGGTCATTCAGGCGCGGCGAAACCTGATAGGCCACCGCCGCCAGGCCTGCCAATACCAGCACCAGGCCCGCGCCCTGCCGCCAGCCCCATGTTTTGCCGAGCTTGCGCATATGGCGCGCTAGGCCCGTCCAGGCAAACCAGCCCAGCAAAACCAGCAGGATCACGTAGCCGGTCCGCCCCTGCACCATGAACAGCACGTTGATCGTCCCCAGCAACGCGAACAGAAACCAGGCCGCTCGCGCGCCCCGCGAGACGGCTGCGCGCAAATTCAGCAGCGCGAGAAACACCGCAAAGGCCATCATGTTGTTCTGCGTGATGCGGCTATGGAAAATGGCCGCATCGTGCGATGAGGCGAGCTTGTCCATCCAATGCTGCACCGGCAACAGATTCAGGCCCACCAGGAAGGACAGCAGCAGGGTCAACCCCATCGCGGCGAGAAAGGCATACTGCGCCTTGCGCCGCGCGGCCTCGTCCGGCAGCACCAGCATGAACAGCGGAATGAAGGCCAGGTCGATATATTTTCCGAGCGCTCCGGCCGCTTCGCGCAACGGCGTCGCACCGTAAAACATCGCAAGGGACAGCCACAGAAAAAGCAGCCAGGCGGCGCGCGCCACCGGATGCTGCGCGGCAATGCGCCAGATCGCGCGCGCGTTGAACGCCGCGCCCAGCAACACGAGCGCCAGCAGCAGGTTATCCAGCGCCACGGAAATCGGCACGCTGAAGCCCAGCAGCAGCGTGCCCACGCGCAGCGGCTTGAGGGTGAAACGTTGCAGGGCGGGGGCGGCGCTCAACTTCACAACGATTTGCCCGGTACGCTTGGCTGGTATTCCGGCACCCATTCCCGCAACGCGGCGCGCACCTGCTCGTCGGGCATGGTTGGGGAAGAAGCCCACCCCAGCAGCATTTCCAGCCAGGCCGCGTCGGCCTGGCGCGCCTGCGCGATGCGCAGCTTGGGATGCGGGGTGGGCAGGGTGTGTTCGCTGTCCGCCAGCAATTCCTCGTAGAGTTTTTCGCCGGGGCGCAGGCCGGTGAATTCGATTTTGATTTCCTCTTCGGTAAAGCCGGACAGGCGGATCAGGTCTTTTGCCAGTTCGGCGATCTTCACCGGCTCGCCCATGTCGAGAACGAAGATTTCGCCGCCCTTGCCCATCAGCCCGGCCTGCAACACCAGTTGCGCCGCCTCTGGAATGGACATGAAATAGCGCGTGATTTCGGGATGGGTGACGGTGAGCGGCCCGCCGCGCGCGATCTGTTCGCGAAATTTCGGGATCACGCTGCCGGTACTGCCCAACACGTTGCCGAAGCGCACCATCACGAAGCGCGTGTGGCCGGAAGGTTGCAATGCCTGGCACACCATTTCCGCGAGCCGCTTGGATGCGCCCATCACGTTGGTCGGGTTGACCGCCTTGTCGGTGGAGATCATCACGAACTTGCCGACCCCGTGCTGCTGCGCCGCGCGCGCCACCGTCCAGGTGCCCAGCACGTTGTTGCGCACCGCCTGCCAGGCATTGTGTTGTTCCATCAGCGGCACATGCTTGTAGGCGGCGGCATGGAACAGCACGCCCGGTTTATGCTCGCGCATGGCCTCATCTACCCGCGCCGCATCGCGCACGTCACCCACCAGGCAGGCAAAATCCAGGGCGGGAAAACTCTGCTCCAATTCCTGCTCGATGGTGTACAGCGCGAATTCGCCCTGATCGAACAGCACCAGTTTGGCGGGGTCGAAGCGCGCGATCTGGCGGCACAGTTCGGAGCCGATCGAGCCGCCCGCGCCGGTCACCATGACCGTTTTTCCCGTCAGCAGGCCATGCAGCCCGGCATCGTCCAGTTGCACAGGGTCGCGCCCGAGCAGGTCGTCGAGTTCGATGGCGCGCAGTTGCGACACCGCCACTTTGCCGCTCATCAGGTCGTCGAACGACGGCACCGTGAGCGCCTTGACCTTGGCGGCGTTGCACAACTGGATCGCGCGCTTGCGCTGCTGGTGCGAGCTGGAAGGCATGGCGATGATGGCCTGCGCTACGCCGAGCCGCTCGGCCCATTCCGGCAGGCTGTCCAGCCCGCCCAGCACACGGATTCCGTTCAGCGTGCGACCGTGGCGTCCGGTATTGTCGTCGAGGAATCCGACCAGCCGCCAGTCGTTGCTCCGGGACAGCTCCCTGGACAGGCTCGCCGCCGCATCGCCCGCGCCGAGCACCAGCACCGGTTCGCCGCTCAATTTGATGCCGCCGTACAGGCCGCGTTCCTTCCACAGGCGATAGACGAAGCGGCTGCCGCCCATCAGCAAAATCAGCAGCAGCGGATTGATGACCAGCACCGAGCGCGGGATCACCAGCCCGAGGCGCAGCATCCAGAACAGCAGCGGAATTGCGGCTGCCGAAAGCAGCACCGCCAGCACGATGCGGCGCAAATCGGCGGTGCTGGCGTAGCGCCAGATGCCGCGGTATAGGCCGAAGCGCCAGAAGATCAGCATTTGCAGCGGCACCACCCAGAGCAGGGTGTGGCGCAACTCGGCGGCGAATTCGTCGGGGAGGTCGAAGTTGAAGCGCAGCAGATAGGCGAGGCTCCACGCCAGAGCCGCCGCGACCGCATCGTGCAATACCGCCAGCGTGGCGCGCATGTTGTGCTTAAGCATCGGCGCCCCTTTTTTCCGCGGATCGATATTCCCGCCAGCGTTTGTCAACTGACGCCATCAGCACAAGATAAAGCGCAGCCCAGCCGAGCAGCAGGTAAACCTGGCCCGTATGCGCCAGGCCGATCCCCCACAGGGCCGACAGGCCCGCCAGTAGCATCAGCGCATATTCGGCAAACGCGGTGTTGCGGTGCCCCCAGCCCATCTGCACCAGATGCTGGTAATAATGGCTGCGGTGCGCCTGGGAAAGTTTTTCGCCGCGCCGCATGCGCTTGAACAGCGTCACGGTCGCGTCCGCCGCGAACGGCGAAAACACCAGCAGCGGAAACCAGAACGGCCAGTACCCGGCCTGCCAGCCCGACACGCCGAACATGGCGGCGAGGAAACCCAGCGGGATCGAACCGGCATCACCCATGAACACTTTGGCCGGATGAAAATTGAAGACCAGGAAGCCCAGCGCCGCCGCCGCGACCGAAAAATTCAACAACGCAAACATCATGTCGCCGCCCAGCCATGCGCCGATTCCGTAACCGCCGAAGCCGAACCATGCCATGCCGCCCGCCAGCCCGTCCGAGCCGTCCATGAAATTGTACAAATTGGTCATCCACACGATATACAGCAACAACGGTACGAACCACGGCAGCGGTACACCCGCGCCCAACAGCGCAACCAGCGCGGCAAAAAAATGCCCGGCCAGCCGGTACTGCGGGGAAAGGCTGCGCATGTCGTCCAGCAGCGACAGCGCGAACAGGCCCGCCGCGGGCAATAATACCCACCACGCCAGAAACGGCATCAGCAACGCCCAGCCGGACAGTGTGCCCGCCATCAGCGCGATGCCGCCGACGCGCGGGATCGGCGCGCTATGCAGCGAACGCTCGTTGGGGATGTCGCGCACGATAAGGCCGGTTTTGCCCGTCATCAAAACGAACGTCAACACCAGCGTCACCAGCGCGCTAACCAGCGGAGCGTAATACGTCATGCCATTTACCGGAATTCAGGGTGGCGCATTTTAGCACTACCCCCGAAAATCATGCCCTTCCTAAGCCGGACGAGCCGGAACCAAACGGGTAGCCCGGATGAAACGCAGTGAAATCCGGGGACGGAATGATGCCCCCCGGATTCCGCTATCGTTGCATCCGGGCTACAAACCCCGCAAGGCTCACCTCCGTTCAAACCCTTGCAAATGCCAGGTAAATGCAAAATTCTTGTCATGTTTTGACATCATTTGACCGGTAAGAGACTAAAGCCGACCTTCCCGGATGCATGTCTGACGGAGAAACCGAAGCCGAAGCCGTCGCCAACGGCAGGGATGCGTTCAAGGCATGGGTAGCCGCGCGCAAAGATTCCGGCAAGGAAATCCCGCCGCCGTTCTATCGCCCGGATACCGTGCCGGAAGTGTCCGGAAAATTCGTCACGCGCCAGCCCAAATCCGTTCACGCCAAACTGTCGGAGCGCGCCAAGGCAGAGGGTGTCAGCCTGAATACGCTGGTGCGGGCACTGGTGGCCGAGGGGCTTGGGCGGCGCGCAGCCTAAAACAATTCGAGCACGGCCTTTTAGCGATGTTATTTTTCCGCCGAGAATTCGCGGCGGGGAGAAAGAAATCGACCCCGGTACTTTTTGTTATCAAGGCAAAATCCACTGCGTAGCACATGAGCCGCACATCTGCGCAGGCAACTTGACTGGGAATAAAAAATGCCATACTGTCCGCAAAAATTCCCTGAGACTTTTCGGTCAACAAATCGCCATGAATGCCGCCCTAACCCTAGTCAGCGACCAAGATGCCGCGCTGGCCTATCTCACTGAAGCCCGCAAACATCACACTCAAGCCGCTATCGCCAAACATTTGGGCGTGGGTGTCCGCACTATCAGCCGCTGGGAAGCGCGGCAAACCAACCCGCCCGCCTATCTCGCGCACGCTTTGCAGCAACTGCTGCCGTTCGGGGAAGAAAGCCCCGCAGGCGCTTTCGATTTCATCGACCTGTTCGCGGGCATCGGCGGGCTGCGCAGGGCATTCGAACAAGTCGGTGGCCGTTGTGTGTACACCAGCGAATGGGACAGTTACGCGCAAAAAACCTACGCCGAAAATTTCCGCGACAGACATCCCATCGCCGGAGACATCACCCAAGTGCAGGCCGCAGACATTCCCGACCACGATGTGTTACTGGCGGGATTCCCCTGCCAGCCTTTTTCGATTGCCGGTGTGTCCAAGAAAAATGCGCTGGGCAAGAAGCACGGCTTCGCCTGCGAAACACAAGGCACGCTGTTCTTCGACGTGGCGCGTATCATCGAAGAAAAACGCCCGCGCGCCTTCCTGCTGGAGAACGTCAAGAACCTCGTCTCGCACGACAAAGGCCGCACCTTCGATGTTATCCGCCGCACGCTGACCGAAGTGCTGGGCTACCACATCCACTATCGCGTCATCGACGGCGCGCACTTCGTCCCGCAACACCGCGAGCGCATTCTCATCGTCGGCTTCCGCGAACCGACCGCATTCGATTTCGACGCGCTGCCGCTGCCGCAGAAGGGCACACATACACTCAAGGACATCCTGCACCGCACCGACGGCAGTGAACCTGTTTTGACTTGGGATGAGGGAAAATACTTCGACCACAAGAAAAAGAAAGTGCAAGACAAATACACTCTCACCGACAACCTCTGGCGCTACCTGCAAAACTACGCCGAGAAACACCGCCTCAAGGGCAACGGCTTCGGCTTCGGTTTGGTCAAACCCGGAGACGTGACGCGCACTTTATCGGCGCGCTACTACAAAGACGGCTCGGAAATTCTCGTGTATCAGGGCTCGCGCAAAAACCCGCGCCGACTCACGCCGAGGGAATGCGCGCGGCTGATGGGCTATCCAGACACGTTCAGGATTCCGGTGTCGGATACGCGCGCTTACAAACAGTTTGGAAATTCTGTTGTTGTTGATGTTATGGCTCATGTAGCAAAGTTGATGCAACCAATGCTGGAACCTGGTATCCTGGAAACTGAAGCCCCCCTTCGTTACGCAACCCGTTAAAGGAGAAATCATGCACACCCAATCACGTATCCCAAAACTTCAAGACGCAACTTTTGATGGTGCTTTGTTGTGGTTCTCGGAGATGCAATGCGGCAAACTTCTTTTTCATCCCGAGGATGATCCTGATGACATTATTCGTATCTCAAGCGGCGAGAGGATGTTTTCAACTGACGAGGCAAGCGAATTGCGCTTCGTGCTAAACGAGCTTGATGAAAAATTGGGGCACGAAAAAGTGATTGAAGCCGCATATCCGATTTTCATGAAGGCTTTCGGCAATCCGCTTGATGCATGATGGTTTGCTTTTCCGGAAATCACCGAGGACATTAGATGACAATTGCCAATCAGTGGAGTGATATTCAAGAATGGGTAGGTAAAAGCCGCCAGTTGCTGATTAAAAAACTTTCTAGAAATGATTGCGGCTGGGCTGATGGCAGCGAGAATGGACATCAAAACGGCGTGTATATCCCACACGCTATTCGGGAGTCTAGTTTCTTTCCACAACTCAAAAACATCAATCCGAACAAACCCCATATTTTCGAATCGCAGCTTAAAAACATTTGGCCAGCAACAGGTGAAATCAAGACATCGAATTTAAAGCATTACTCAAACAAGGGCCCGGAGATGCATTTTACGGGTGTGCCAAAAGGTGAGTTTGCCGGGCTTACACCTGCATCATTGATGATAGGCGGCATTCTGCGCGAACCAGTCGATGACATTCAACACTGGTTCATGATTGTTGACTCAGCTTCTGAAGAGGTGGAACTGCTGGAGGCGATGTTTGATCTGACTGCCGACTTCCACTACGGGCTCTTTGATCCGGCTGAAGCACTACAAATCCAAAAAGATGAAACCGAACAACTGGTAGATGAGTTGAGTGTGGCACTCAAAAAAGGATCTTTGGCAGCCTTCATAGCTACTGTTTCAAAGATGCCAGCACCGGAAATATTGGCGGCAGAAGCTCAACGTGTTTTTCTACAACAACAACAGCTCGGTGACTTGAGCCCATACGAAATGCCAAACCCTGGCGATGCCATCATGAAGATTAGTCGGGACATCGAGTATTCGCTTTATAAACGTGCGGAGCGGCGCTACCGCGCTGCTGAGGTAATCCGAATCATCACCAGCGGCGGAACAGATATTGTTTCTTCCGTCGTGCGCGGCTTCCCCGACTTGGACGCAACTTTCCTGAGCGCCAGCCAGCACCGTAAATCACGCGCTGGACGCTCGTTTGAGCAGCACATCGCAAGGTTGCTCCGCGATGGCCGAATTGCTTTTGAAGAACAAGCCGTAACAGGAGGTCGCCGCCCGGATTTCGTGCTGCCCAGTCTGGTAGTGCTGAAAGCCAAGAAACGAACGTTCGAGGATGCGATGGTGCTCTCGGCAAAAACCACGCTTCGCGAACGCTGGAAACAGGTAGCGATGGAGAAATTCAATTGCGCGCTGTTTCTGGCAACTGTCGATGACCGTGTCTCTGCGACCGCGATTGATGACATGAGCGATCAGGGCATCCATTTGGTCGTTCCCGAGTCATTGAAAAAATCGAAGGAGACTTGCTACAGCGGCAAGACCAATGTCATCACGTTCCGCGAATTTTTTGATGAAGAGATTTCTGCGAAGAGGCCGAGTTACCGGCAAACCTAAAATTGCCGACATGCCCTCGCCAAAATATCCTTCATCTGTTTTTGACGTTGCTGCAGCGCTGAAAACCCGCTACGATGAAATGTACCTACTCTCCGAATTTGCGAGATGCAGGAATCGGTTTAGGCGAGTACGATAAACGCTGACGGGGGTGTGGCTCAAGGTACCAGCCCGGTTTGCGAAAATCGGCTCACTCCGAAATGCCGCCCCGTCATCCGCATCGTCTGCAACGCCTGACGGGATGATGCCAGCAAACGTGGCTCTTGAGTAGGCGAGGCGCACAGACGGTTTTGTCTTGCCGCATTGCCCAAAGAGAGGTTCACATGCAAACACAACTTCACGTCGCTATCGATGTCGGTAGCCAGCAGCATCGGGTTTCGGCTACATCCGCTAAAGGGAAGTGATCGTGGGCGTTGGTCAATATGGGTAAATGGCAATTGGCGCGTCACGTTCGAGTTTGAGAACGGCAACGCATTTGTTTTAGATTACGAGGATTATCACTAATGGCTATGCACAATCCGCCGCACCCCGGAGCATTTATTCAAGA
>MGXA01000103.1:18616-19373 GCA_001801215.1 Gallionellales bacterium RIFCSPLOWO2_02_FULL_59_110
TCAGATATGTCTAACCCGGCTCAAGCGGGTCTGCGCAAAAGCGCGCACAGCCCCTTAGCTCCACGTTAGCACTGACTACCTTCCCCCCTCCTACTCCTGCGTTGAAAACCCTTAAGGGCACCTCTAAAAATTCAGATTTCGTCATTCCGGCGAAGGCCGGAATCCAGTATTTTGCGAGCATCCGCTTCGCGGATTGCCTGCTTGCCCCACTTCAATAGGCTGGACACCGGCCTGACTGTAAGTCAGTTTATCCTGAGCCCGTCGAAGGGCCGGTGTGACGAATTTTTAGAAGTGCCCTTAAATGGTCTCCAGCACCACGAACGCAACGATCATGCTGCGCTCATCGCTGATGGAAAGATGATGCCCGCTGATACCCAGTTGCGTCAGATGGGTGCGCAGTGCTTCGTCAAATTGCAGCATTGGTTTGCCGAGGCCATCATGAATGACACTGATGCGGCGCAGGGTGACGGGGTGCCGCATTCCACTGCCGACTGCCTTGGCAAAGGCTTCCTTGGCCGCGAATCGTTTTGCCAGAAGGCGCGCCTTGTCTGTACTGGCCTGATAGTCCGGCATCTCCTGCCGGCTCAGCACACGCTCGGCAAAGCGGTCGCCATAGCGCGCAAACATTCTCTCGATGCGAGCGTACTCGACGATGTCTGTGCCGATGCCAAATATCATTCGTCATTCCCGCGGAAGCGGGAACCCAGCCGTCAAAAGGCTTTTCATTTTTTTCACCGCAGCTTCAAGGCCGATGAAC
>MGXA01000104.1 GCA_001801215.1 Gallionellales bacterium RIFCSPLOWO2_02_FULL_59_110
GGCGAAAGACAGTGATCTGGAATAACCGAACAGCCCTCATAGCAGCGCCTTGCCCTGGCAAAAGAAGATGGCCGCGCCGTGCGCATATGGATTGCTTGCGCTCGTCGCAACGGGGTGTTGAACCAACTTCGCATCGGTTATGAAAATACCGCTCATTTCTTCATTGTTCGGGACGCGAGGCCGCGCTGGTGGCCGGTTCGCCATCGGCCTGGGTGCGCACGGCATTTATCTGGCGAAGGTCAAATTTAGCGGGGCGTTGCCGCATGTGGTGCGCTGCGAATATCACGAGACCGGCGCGGTGTCGGCGGCTGCGCTGGCAAAGCTGTGCCGCGAGGCGGGTATCGGCGGCCACCATTTCACCACGCTGCTGATGCCGGGCGAATATCAGCTATTGCTGGTCGAGGCGCCGAATGTGCCCGCCGAGGAACTGAAGACGGCGATCCGCTGGAAGATCAAGGATGGCTTGAGTTACAGCGTCGATGATGCCACGGTGGATGTGTTGCAGATTCCCGCCAGCAATTCCGGCCCGGAGCGCGCGCAATCCCTGTATGCCGTCGCGGCATCCAACGATGTCATCAGGAAGCACATGGCGTTATTCGAGCAGGCAAAAATCGATTTTGACGTGATCGACATTCCGGAAATGGCGCAGCGCAACATCGCCGCGCTGTTCGAACAGGAAGAACGCGCGCTGGCCATGCTGGTTTTCGACGACTACGGCGGCCTGCTGACGTTT
The DNA here is from genome assembly GCA_001801215.1 of Gallionellales bacterium RIFCSPLOWO2_02_FULL_59_110. Lineage (GTDB taxonomy): Bacteria > Pseudomonadota > Gammaproteobacteria > Burkholderiales > Gallionellaceae > Gallionella. The sequence goes on from MGXA01000104.1 coordinate 734, forward strand.
ACTTCCGGCGGCGAGCTGTACCTGACGCGGCGCATCGAAATCAGCGCGGGGCAGTTGCAGGACGCCAACGAGAATCTGCGCGAACAATCCCGCGACCGCGTCGAGCTGGAGTTGCAGCGTTCGCTGGATTATTTCGACCGCCAGTTCAATCACCTGACGGTCAGCCGCATCCTGGTATGCGCACCCGAAAGCACGGGCCTGGTGGAGTTCCTGAGTTCGACGATGGGCGCGAATATAGAAAAGCTGGACTTGTCGCAGGTGCTGGACATCAGCGCGGTTCCGGCGCTGGCCGACTGCGAATTCGCCTCATACGCGTTGACGGCGCTGGGCGCGGCATTGCGCCGGGTAGAGTGAGCGCGATGAGCCAGCAGATCAACCTGTTCAACCCGGCCTTCGTCAAGCAGAGCGAACATTTTTCGCTGCTGAATATCGTGCAGTCGCTGGGCCTGATTATTGCGGGCTCGTTGCTGTTTTACGGCTATGCGGTTTATCAGGTCGGCCAGATCGAGAAGCAGGCGGAAGCAAGCGCGAAGCTCTACAACACCGAGCAGGCGCGCCTGGCGCGCTTCGCCGCCGAATTCTCGCCGCAACAGGCCAACCAGGCGTTGCAGGACGAGGTGCAGCGGCTGGAAAAGCGGGCCGCCGGCCAGTCCGAATTGATCGAAGTCATGAAGTCCGGCGCGGTGGGCAATACCACCGGTTACTCGGAATACATGCGCGCCTTCGCGCGCCAGGTGGCGCAGGGATTGTGGTTGACCGGCTTCAGGATAACCGGCGATGCGGCGCAAATCAGCCTGAGCGGCGCGGTGCTCGCCCCGGAATTGTTGCCCGCCTATATTCAGCGCCTGAGCAAGGAAAGCGCCATGCGCGGCAAGACTTTCACCACCCTGCAAATGCAACAGCCGAAGCCCGATGCAAGCCGGGGCGCAGTCCCGCGTTATGTCGAATTTCTCCTGCACTCCAGCCCGGATGCCGGGGCCGGAAAATGAAGCGCTACTGGGAATTGGCGCGCAACAGGATCGACGGGATGTCGCTGCGCGAGCGCGCGATAATTTTTCTGGCCGCGGCATTTGTGGTGATCGCGCTGATCGACAAGTTCTTGCTCGAAGCTTCGCTGGCGAAACAAAAAACCTTGTCGGCGCAAGTGGTGCAGCAGCAGGAAAAAATGAAGGAGTTGCAGGCCCAGATACAGGCCTTGCTGCAAGCCAGAAGCGACGACGAACGTTCGCCGCTGCGCGCCCGGCTGGCGCAACTCAAGCTCCAGTTGCAGGAACAGGACGGCTATCTGCAAAGCCGCAGCGAGCGGCTGGTCGAACCCGACAAGATGGCCGGTTTGCTGGAGCAGGTGCTGAACAAGAACGACAGGCTGCAACTGATCGAACTGAAAACCCTGCCGGCCAGCCCGCTGATCGAAAAACCCAAGACAGCCGCAGCGCAATCTCCCGATGCGGAGCCGCAGGCCGGAGAAAATCAGCCTGATCCGCAAAAACAAATCTTCAAACACGGCATTCGGATTACCGTGCGTGGCGGCTATCTGGATATGTTGCGTTACCTTGCCGCTCTGGAAGAACTGCCGTCGCGAATGTTCTGGGGGGAGGTCGCCCTGAGCGTGGAGAAATATCCCGATGCGGTGCTGACGCTGACCCTGTACACCTTGAGTCTGGACAAGACATGGCTGACGGTGTGATGCGGGAGTCAGAAGTTCATGGGGCGGGTGAGCGTGGCGTTAACCGGCAGCTTATGACACCGTATTTTGGCGGCTTAGCCGAATGGCTATGCAAAGCTATCCGCCGGGTGTTATGCATACGGCGGAAGGCGTTGCGCTTTTCCGCCCTGCACGCCGCCTTCTACCTTCTACCTTCTGCTTTCTGTTGTGCCGAGGAGCTGCCCGACCCGACCCGCCCGCCGCCGGGCATCCTCGCGCCTCTCGCGGAGGGTGAAGCGCCGCCCGCTCCCGCCGGCCTGCAATCCACCATCATTTCCAAAACGCGCCGTGCGGCGATTATCGACGGCGAAACCGTCGAATTGGGCGGGAAACATGGCGCTGCAAAACTGATCGAAGTGAACGAAGGCAACGTAGTATTGCGCGGAGCGCAGGGGAGACAGGTGATGTCGCTGTTTCCCGGAATAACGATGAGGAGCGGGACGGAAGTGAAGGAGAAGCAGCGACCGGCGGCAAGCGAGGTGCAGACCGGCAAGCAGGTAAATAAGCCTGTCGCACGCGAGGAGAAGAAATGAAGAATTTGTTATGGCTGTGGGCGCTGCTGTTATTGGCAGGTTGCGCCGCGCCGGGCGGTAAAAACACCACGGCAGAAGCCATCCAGCGCGAAATGTACCAGGCCGCGCGAAACGGCGTGCAACCGGGCCACCTCGACGCGGTGAATAACGCGTTGCTGCCGCCGCTGTCAGCGGCTTTGCAGGATGTGGACAGCAAGCCGCTGGAAACGAAATTCGATATGACGGTGAACAATACGCCGGTCACCCAGGTATTCATGGCTATCGTTTCGGGCACCCGTTACAGCATGTTGCTGCACCCGGAAGTCGGCGGCAACATTTCGCTCAACCTCAAGGATGTTACGGTGTTCGAGGCGCTGGAGGCGGTCCGCGAGCTGTATGGCTACGAATACAAGGTCGATGGCACCCGTATTTACATTCATCCGATTTCGCTGCAGACGCGGCTTTTTCAGGTGAATTATCTGACCGGCCAGCGCAAGGGGGAATCGCTGCTGCGCGTATCGGGCGGATCGGTGGGGGAAGCTCCGGCCAGCACGGCGGGCACCACGACGGCGGTTCAGTCGTCGCCGACCGGCGCGGGGCGTTCGGATAGCAGCAAGGTCACCATGAGTTCCAGCGCGGATTTCTGGGATGAGTTGAGCAAGTCGCTCACCGCTATTGTCGGAAACGACAAGGGGCGCAGCGTGGTGATCAGCCCGATGTCCGGCGTGATCGTGGTGCGCGCGATGCCGGATGAGTTGAGGAACGTCGCGGCTTACCTCAAGGCTTCGCAGGTTTCAATCGAGCGGCAGGTGATCCTCGAGGCGAAAATAATCGAGGTGCAGCTGAACGACGGGTACCAATCCGGGATCAATTGGGGCGGGTTCGGTTATTTGAAATCCAGCCCGGAGAGCAGGGGGTCGTTCGGGCAAATTAGCCCCGGAGCATCGCTTAACCCCAATACGGCGGACGGCGCGGCAACCCTGATTTCCAATGCGGTGCTCTCGGCAATTCCGGGCGCCACGCTGATCAGCAGCGCCGAAAATGCGGGGGCGATGTTCGGTCTCGCGTTCCAGACCAGCAATTTTGCCGCGCTACTCAATTTCCTCGAATCGCAGGGCAACGTGCATGTGCTGTCCAGTCCGCGCATTGCCACGTTGAACAACCAGAAGGCGGTGCTCAAAGTCGGCACGGATGAGTTTTTTGTGACTAATGTATCCTCAACCACAACTGCCACCGGTGGTGCTGGTTCCGTTACGACACCGAGCGTGACGCTGCAACCGTTCTTTTCCGGCATCGCGCTGGACGTGACGCCGCGCATCGACCAGAACAACGAAATCATCCTGCATATCCATCCTTCGGTGAGCCAGGTCAGCACCGTGAACAAGACGGTTAACACGGGTACGGGCGGCACGTTGAATTTGCCGCTTGCCTCCAGTTCGGTTTCCGAGACCGACAGTGTCGTGCGGGTGCGCGACGGGCAGATTGTCGCCATCGGCGGGCTGATGCGCCAGGCAACCTTCGACGACCGCTCCGGTCTGCCGGGGTTGTCCAGAACCAGCCCGTTGTTCGGCCAGACTAGCCTGCGCAGCGAAAAACGCGAACTGGTGATCCTGCTGAAGCCCACGGTGGTGGATAACGACAAGGACTGGTCGCAGGACATCACGCAAAGCCGCAACCGGTTTAGCAGGCTGAACGGGCAGGGCGCCAGGCCATAATGTACCTGCAACACTTCGGGCTGCGCGAACCGCCTTTCAGCCTGACTCCCGACACCAGTTTCTTTTTCTCCTGTTCCAGTTATCAGGAGGCGCTCAATACGCTGCTGGTGGCCGCGCGCAACGGTGAGGGTTTTATCAAGATTACCGGCGAAGTGGGAACCGGCAAGACGCTGCTGTGCCGCAAATTTCTCGCCACGCTGAATCAGGGATGCCAATCCACCACGCTGATCGGCACGCAGGATCAGGCGGTCGATGCACCGTCCGCACCGCGTTTCATTACCGCCTACATCCCCAACCCCTATCTCGAGCCGCGCAGCCTGTTGCTGGCATTGGCGGGAGAATTCCGCGTGCCGCTGGACAAGGATACCGACCAGCACCAGTTGCTGAAGGGCTTGACGCGCGCGCTGCTGGATTGCGCGCGCAACGGGCAGCGCGCGCTGGTGTGCCTGGACGAGGCGCAGGCGATGCCGCTGGAAAGCATGGAAGTGCTGCGCCTGCTCACCAATCTCGAAACCGAGAAACGCAAGCTGTTGCAGGTGGTGTTGTTCGGCCAGCCGGAATTGAATGAACGTTTGCGGCACCACTCGATACGCCAGTTACGCCAGCGCATCAGCTTTCAATACAACCTCCAGGGGGTGCGCAAGGACGAGATGGAGCGCTATCTGCGCCATCGCTTGGCGGTGGCGCAATATCCCGGCGAAACGCTGTTCGGCAGGGGCGCGGTGGGCAAGCTGCACCGCATCACCGGCGGCACGCCCCGGCTGGTCAACATCGTTGCGCACAAGGCGTTGATGCTGGCGTTCGGCGAGGGCAGGCAGCAGGTGTCGCCCAAACATATCCGCGATGCGGCAGCCGATACCCCGGAAACGCGCCGCGACTGGCTGCCCTGGGCGCTGGCCTTGACCGGCGCGGCACTGATCGCCTCCCTGGGAAGCGCGTGGGTGGCTCTACAATGAGCGTCATCAACGAGGTGCTCAACCAGCTCGAACAGCGCGGCGCGCCTGCCGCGCCGGAGCAGACCTTGGTGCGCGCCGTGCCGCAGGGCAAACGCAACCTTGTCCTGCCTTTGCTCGCGGTGGCGCTGGCGCTGGCGGGCGGGGTCGGCGCATGGCAATGGATCCAGATGCGCAAGCCCAAGGTTGTTGCGGCGAATGCCATGCGGCCTCCGCTTGCCATAGCTGTGCCGGCTCCCGTGTCTGAACCTGTGTCCGCACCGGAGCCGGTCTCCGCCGTCCCGGCGTCTGTCGATGTTGTGGCCGCTCCGGCCAGCGCCATTGCCGGAAGTGCAGCCCCGCCGGCAGAAATGCTCCCGCCGGCCTCGCGCCTGAGTTCTGAATTGAGTTCGGTGCCGCTGCCATCCAGCCTCAGGGAACTAAAGCACGACGCCGGGCCGGGCAGAATGGATGCAGCCACGGTAATGGCGAAGCCATCGGCGCTTTCCGCCAAGCCGCAGCCGGCCGCCGCTCCGCCAGATGCGCCCGCCTCAGCCCGGCCGTCAAGCGGAACGCCGCCGATGAAGCGGGTCAGCCCGGCGCAACGCGCCGATGCCGAATTCCGCCAGGCGTTCGCGGCCATGCAGCAGGGGCATAGCGCCGACGCCATCGCGGGATACGAATCGGTGTTGCGTCTAGATGAGAGTCATGACGCGGCGCGCCAGGCGTTGGTGGCATTGCTGCTGGAAAATAAACGCGGCGCGGAAGCCGAGCGCGTGTTGCAGGAGCGGCTGAACGCCAGACCGGGGCATACCGGTTTCGCCATGCTGCTGGCGCGTTTGCAGGTGGAACACGGCGCCGTCGAAGCGGCGCTGGCGACGCTGGAAAAATCCCTGCCGCACGCCGATGCGCAGGCCGGTTACCAGGCATTTTTCGCGGCATTGCTGCAACGCCTGAACCGCCACAAGGAAGCGATCACGCATTACCAGGCCGCATTACGGCTTGCTCCAGACAATGGCGTCTGGCTGATGGGTTACGGCATTTCGTTGCAGGCGGTGCAGCGCAATGAGGATGCCGGGGATGCGTTCTGGCGCGCGCTGGAATCGAAAACGCTCAACCCGGAATTGCAGGCGTTCGTGCAGTCGAAAATCAAAGAGTTTTGAAGTAGGAACGAGTAAAGCTAAACCCCCTCCAACTCCCCCTTGTGCGAGCATCCGCTGCGCGGATTGCCTGCTTGACCCGCTTCAGGGGAAGAGTAAAGCAACTGCTCCTCCCCTGATAAGGGGAGGTTGGGAGGGGTTAGTGCTTATGCGGCAGCGTTCGCGCCACCACCCACGCCTCGATTTGGGCCGCGCCGCGTTTCTGCACCGCCTCGGCGAGCGCGTTCAGGCTGGCGCCGGTTGTCAGCACGTCGTCCACCAGCGCGACGCGCCTGCCGTTCAAGTCCATGTCGCAGCAGAACGCATCGCGCATGTTCTTCTTGCGCTCCTTCCAAGGCAGTGCAGATTGTGGCGGGGTGTCGCGTACGCGACGGCAGGCATGAGTGAGCAGTTCGAGTTCAAGCCTGCGAGCGACTCCGGCAGCGAGGAGTTGCGACTGGTTGAAGCCGCGTTCGCGCAGTTTCGTCGGATGCAGCGGCATCGGGACGACGCAGTCGGGCAGGCTGTCGATACGGCGCGCCAGCTTGCCCGCGAAGGCATGCGCCAGCGCGAGCTGTTCGCGGTATTTCATGGCATGGATCAGCTTGTCGAGCGGAAAGGCATAGCCGAATACCGCGGTGGTGCGGGAAAACAGCGGCGGGCGTTTCAGGCACTGCCCGCATATTTCTCCGCCCGGCGTCGGCAGCGCGCAGCCCGGGCAATGTGCCGCATCGAGCCAGGGCAGAGCACGGTCGCAGGCCGCGCACCACAGCCCGTCGCGGCTCATGCTGCCGCACAGCACGCAGGGTTGCGTCGGCGCGAATTGCCTGATTTTTGCGCCGATGTTCAAAAAATACCTGCGTATAATAGACAAGCTTTCGCCCTTTCCGGGATGGAGCGCCGTTTATTAATCATACCCGCTTAATTTTCCATGAGTACACAGACTCTCAGATTCATGCGTCACGCCGACAAGCGACCCGCGAACCAGCAACGCTGGAGCGTGGAGGAGGTGGAGGCCCTGTTCAAACTGCCGTTCGCCGATCTGCTGTATCGTGCGCAGCAGGTGCACCGCGAGCATTTCGACCCGAACGCGGTGCAGCTTTCCACTTTGTTATCGATCAAGACCGGCGGCTGCTCGGAAGACTGCGGCTATTGCCCGCAGTCGACGTTCAACTCGACCGGCGTGGAAGACCGCAAGATGCTCGACGTGGAAGAGGTGCTCGCCGCCGCAGAATTTGCCAAACAGAACGGTGCGGACCGCTTCTGCATGGGCGCGGCCTGGCGCGAACCCAGCGACGAAGACATGGCGAGCGTGGTGGAAATGGTCAGGGCGGTGCGCGGGCTGGGCTTGGAAACCTGCGCCACGCTGGGCATGCTCAACGACGAGCAGACCGAGCAGTTGCGCGCCGCCGGGCTGGACTACTACAACCATAATCTGGATACCGCGCCGGAGTTCTATGGCGAGATCATCGGCACACGCGACTACCAGGATCGCCTCGACACGCTGGAACGGGTGCGCAAGGCGGGCATGAACATATGCAGCGGCGGCATCGTCGGCATGGGGGAAAACCTCACGCAGCGCGCCGGTCTGATCGCGCAACTCGCCAACATGGAGCCCTATCCTGAGAGCGTGCCGATCAACAACCTGGTGAAGGTCGAAGGCACGCCGCTGGCGAACGCGGAAGACCTCGATCCGCTGGATTTCGTGCGCACCGTCGCGGTGGTGCGCATCGCCATGCCGACCGCGCGCGTGCGCCTTTCCGCAGGAAGGCAGCAGATGTCCGATGCGGTGCAGGCCTTGTGCTTCCTCGCCGGCGCGAATTCCATCTTCTACGGCGAGCAACTGCTCACCACCGGCAATCCGGACGTGGAGAAGGATAGAGCGTTGCTCGACAAGCTGGGCATGTATCCGCTTGCGGAAAAACATTGAGTCGCATTGGTACGTGGAAGACAAGGCGAATAGAAACTCAAACCCCCCTCAATCCCCCCTTGTCAGGGGGGAGGCCAAATCCGGCTCCAGCAATCAGACAAAGCAAACGGAACCGCCGCTAAGACTTGCCCAAGGCGCGAATACTCCTCCCCTGATGAAACAACTAGCCATTCGACTAGGCTATCAAAAGACGATAGCCAAGTCGCTGGTTATGATAAGGGGAGGCCGGGAGGGGTTTGCTTTTCTGCCTTACGACAAAAAACTTACTGCGCTTGCCAGAGAAAACCGGAAAAATCCGACACCCGCAGAACAAAAAATGTGGCTTGAGGTATTAAGCCGCCGCCAATTTTCCAGCTATAAGTTTCTGCGCCAGAAACCCATTGAACATTTCATCGTCGATTTTTACTGTGCAAAACTGGGTTGGGTAATTGAAATCGACGGCGACAGCCATGCAGAGCAGCCAAGGTATGACGAAAATCGCACCGCCTTGCTTGAACGTCATGGGTTGACGGTGATTCGATATGGCAATCGTGATGTGCTGAATAATATTGCCGGCGTCTACGATGATTTGGCGGGGCGGCTCGGCTGATGTTTTCCGATTTGCAAAGAGACTTGAACCAGTGCGCCGCACTTGGCCTGCTGCGCCAGCGGCGCACGCTGTCCAGCCCGCAGTCGCCGCATATCGTGGTGGACGGGAAGCATTATCTTTCTTTTTGCAGCAACGATTACCTCGGTCTGGCGAACCACCCGCAGCTCGTCGCCGCGCTGCAACAGGGTGCAGCGCAGTGGGGCGCGGGTGCGGGCGCGGCGCATCTGGTGTGCGGGCATATCGAGCCGCATCACCGGCTCGAACAGGAACTGGCGGCCTTTGTCGGCAAGCCCGCCGCGCTGCTGTTCTCCACCGGCTACATGGCGAATCTCGGTACGGTGCAGGCTTTGGTAGGCAAGGGCGACACGGTGTTCGCCGACAAGCTCAACCACGCCTCGCTGAACGACGCGATGCTGCTGTCGCGCGCCGAGGTGAAACGCTATCGCCATAGCGACATGGCGCAGCTCGCGGCACTGCTCGAACAAACAAAATCCGGGCGGAAGCTGGTCATTACAGATGCGGTGTTCAGCATGGACGGCGACCTCGCGCCGCTACCTGAATTGCTGGCGCTGTGCGAACAACACGATGCGTGGCTGCTGGCCGACGATGCGCACGGCTTCGGCGTGCTGGGCGAGCAGGGGCGGGGGTCATTGTTCAACAGCATGCCTCCCATTGGCCAAAAAGAGAAGGGAGAAGGGGGAAGGGAGAAGGGTAACAACAGTGCGCCTTCGCCCTCCCCCCTTCCCCCTTCCCCCTTCCCGGCGGATTCACCGCGCATCATCTACATGGCGACGCTGGGCAAGGCAGCCGGGGTGTTCGGCGCATTCGTCGCGGCAGAGCGGGTCGTGATCGATACCATGGTCAATCACGCGCGCAGCTATGTCTACACTACGGCCACACCGCCCGCCTTGGCATGTGCGGTACTGGAGAGCCTGCAACTTATAGGGCAAGGCGATGCGTTGCGCGAACATCTGTACAAACTGATCGCGCGCCTGCGCGGCGGGCTGGCAGGTTTGCGCTGGGAGCTGATGCCGTCGGATACCGCGATCCAGCCGTTGCTGGTCGGCGACAATCAGGCGGCGCTGGCATTGAGCGAGGGACTGCGCGAGCGCGGCATCCGGGTTGCGGCGATCCGCCCGCCCACCGTGCCGCAGGGTACGGCACGCCTGCGCATCACCCTGTCCGCCGCGCATAGCGAAAACGATGTGGAGCAATTGATCGGGGCGTTGCATGAGCTTGCACAGTAACAATAAATTCGCGCAGCGATTCGTTTGTTCCCTCTCCCGCCTGCGGGGGATAACCAGCGACTTGGCTGGCGTTGTTTGCCAGGCTAGTCGAATGGCTAGTAGTTCCATCAGGGTTGGGGAGGGGGAAACGTGCATGGCGAAGTTCATTAGTGAGGATGTAAGTGGTCGCCATGCACGTTGACGGTTACGGCAGCGGCGCGCCGCTGCTGCTGATCCACGGCTGGGGGATGCACGGCGGCATGTGGGGCGGCATCGCGGAACGGTTGGCCGAGCATTTCCGCGTGCTGGCGGTGGATTTGCCGGGGCACGGCTGGAGCAAGACGGGGAAGGGGCAAGAGGGAAGGGGGAAGGGGAAAGACCAGGTTTTACCCTTCTCGCTTCTCCCTTCCCCCTTCTCCCTCGATGCCATCGTCGATGAATTGTCCTCGCAGTTCGGTGAACCGCTCGCCGTATGCGGCTGGTCGCTCGGCGGGCAGATCGCACTGCGCTGGGCAGCGCGCGAACCGGAGAAGATAAAACGCCTGGTGCTGGTGGCGAGCACACCGTGCTTCGTGCGCCGGCCGGGCTGGGAATGCGCGATGGCGCAAGAGACGTTGGCGGAATTTGCCGCCGCGCTGCAACAGGATTATGCGCTGACGTTGCGGCGCTTCCTCGCGCTACAGGTGCGCGGCAGCGATAATGAGCGCGAGCTGCTGGCGGCGTTGCGCAGTGCGTTATTCAGCCGTGGCGAGCCGGATCTGGGCGCATTACAAGCTGGGCTGGATATTCTGCGCGACTGCGACCTGCGCAGCGCATTGCCGGGTATCAGGCAACCCGCACTGGTAGTTTGCGGCGAACGTGATACGCTCACGCCGCCGCAGGCCTCGCATTACTTGGCGGCGCAACTGCCGGATGCGCGGCTGGCTATCATCAAGGGGGCGGCGCATGCGCCGTTCCTGTCGCACCCGGATGAATTTGTGGTGCATGTGGTGAGTTTCATGCGTGATGCGAACTTAAACCCCTCCCAGCCTCCCCTTGTCAGGGGAGGAGAATTGGCTTCCCCCTGATAAGGGGGATTGAGGGGGTTGAGCGGGATGAATAAAGGGCAGTAAATTGAACGAATTTGAAATAGACAAAAAACAAATGCGCCGCGCCTTCAATCGCGCGGCGGCAGACTACGACGAAGCGGCGGTGTTGCAACGCGAGGTGTGCAAACGCATGTTGGAGCGGCTGGAGTACATCAAGCTGCACCCGGCACGCATCCTTGATGCGGGCAGCGGCACTGGCTGGGGCGCGCGCCAGCTCGCGGAGAAATATCCGGCGGCGCAGATCGCCTCGCTGGATATCGCGATCGGCATGTTGCATGCGGCGCGCAGCCGCTCCGGCTGGTGGCGCAAACTGTTCAGCGGCGCACAGCAGATGCAGGTATGCGGCGACATCGAGGCGCTGCCCTTGGCCGCCAGCAGTGTCGAGATGGTGTGGTCGAATCTGGCGCTACAGTGGTGCAACGACCTTCCCGCAGCCTTCGTCGGGTTGCACCGCGTGCTGAAAGCGGATGGGCTGCTGATGTTCAGCACCTTCGGCCCGGACACGCTGAAGGAATTAAGGCTGGCTTTCGGCGGCGTAGACAGCCACAATCACCTGAACCGTTTCGCCGACATGCACGACATCGGCGACATGCTGGTGGATGCCGGTTTTGCCGAGCCGGTGATGGACATGGAATATCTGACCCTGACTTACGACGACGTGCGCGGCGTGTTGCTTGACCTGAAGCGCATCGGCGCGCACAACGCCACCGCCGGGCGTGGCCGGGGACTGATGGGGAAAAATGCCTGGGCGCGTTTGCTGGAAAATTACGAGCGGTTGCGCCGCGACGGCAAACTGCCCGCCACCTACGAGGTGGTGTACGGCCATGCGTGGAAGCCGCAGCCGCGCACGACGCAGGATGGCGCGGCGATCATCCATACTTCATTCAAAATGAAATGAACTACTTCATCACCGGCACCGATACGGGCGTGGGCAAGACGCTGATCAGCTGCGCGCTGCTGCACGGCTTTGCCGCGCGGGGCAAGAGCGTGGTCGGCATGAAGCCGGTGGCGGCGGGTTGCGATGAGCGCGGCCAGCACGAGGACGTCAGGCAACTGCGCGCCGCCAGCAACATTCTGGCCAGCGGCGGGCAGATCAACCCGTATTGCCTCGCGCAGCCCGTCGCGCCGCTGCTGGCCGCGCGCTTCGCCGGCATCCGCATCAACTTCGCGCGCATCGAGGAATCGTTCTCCGAGCTGAACGCGCAGGCAGAGGTGGTGATCGTGGAAGGCGCGGGCGGTTTTTGCGTGCCGTTGAACGACGAGCAGGACAGCGCGGATCTGGCGCAGCAGTTGGGGTTGCCGGTTGTGTTGGTGGTGGGGATGCGGCTGGGCTGTCTGAACCACGCGCTGCTCACGGTCGGGGCGATTGCCGCGCGCGGCCTGACGCTGGCTGGCTGGGTGGCGAACATGCTGGATGCGGATATGGCGATGCCGCAGGAAAATATCGCCGCGTTGCGCCAGCGCATTCATGCGCCCCTGCTGGGCATCGTGCCGCATCTGGAACATCCGGATGCGCGCGAGGTCGCCTCGTTCCTGAATCTGGCATCGCTGGAGCAGGCGGATCTGCATGACTGAGTCCAACATCGTAGCCCGCATGAAGCGTAGCGTAATGCGGGGGGCAGGTGAAAAAATTGTTTCCCGGATCCCACCCCGTTTCATCCGGGCACAAAGTGGGCAGGCGGGCGGATATGACTGAATTCGGCATCGTCGCGGTATTCTTCGTCGGGCTGCTCGGCGGTGTGCATTGCCTCGGCATGTGCGGCAGCATCGTCGGCATGTTTGCCGCGCAACTGCCCAACAAAATAACCCGCTGGCCGTTCCATCTGGCGTATAACGGCGGGCGGCTGGCGAGCTACATGGTGGCCGGCGCGCTGGTCGGCGCGATAGGGCAGGCCGGGCTGCTGCTGCGCGATGCGGTGCCGGTGCAGCATCTGTTGTTCGCGCTGTCCAGCCTGATGCTGATCGCGCTGGGGCTGTATCTTGCCGGCATCTGGAGCGTGGTGCGGCGCATCGAACGGATCGGCGGCGCGCTGTGGCGGCATCTCCAGCCGCTCACGCGCGGCCTGCTGCCGGTCGCCACGCCCACGCGCGCCCTGCTGCTCGGCATGTTGTGGGGCTGGTTGCCGTGCGGCCTGGTGTACAGCGTGCTGGTCACCGCGCTGGCGAGCGGAAGCGCGCAAAGCGGGGCGCTGACGATGCTAGCGTTCGGCCTCGGCACCCTGCCGAATTTGCTGGCGATCGGGCTGTTCTGGGAGAATGCACGGCGCTGGGCGCAGTCGCCGCGCGTGCGGCTGGCCGCCGGGCTGCTGGTGGCCGGATTCGGCGTGTATGGCCTGATCAAAGTAGGGTACACTTTTTATTTTTACGGATGGACGGGAAGTTGTCATGTTGATGCGTAAAATCCAAAACTTCGTCGCCATACGGCGTTGCGCTCAAAAAATCTTGCTTGCATATAACCCATATGCGGCGCGGCGATTTTTATGCGAGCAGCCTTTGCAAGGCTTGCCTGCTTACCCCACTTCGCGCGCCTTGTCTGGCTTAGAAGTTTTGAATTTGATAGGTACCCTTGATGCGTAAATTATTTATTTTGTTGTTGGTTGCGCTGCTGGCCGGTTGCGAAAAACCCAAACTGCCTTCGCCGTTCCATGCCAGCGACATTGGCGCGATGTTTACGCAAGCCGATTTCCGCCTGACCGACCATAACGGCAAGACGCGCACGCTGGCGGATTTTCGCGGCAAGGCGGTGGCGCTGTTCTTCGGTTACACCCAATGCCCGGATGTGTGCCCCACCACGTTGGCCGATCTCGCGCAGGCGATGCGTTTGCTCGGAAAAGATGCCGACAAGGTGCAGGTGCTGTTCATCACCGTCGATCCGGAGCGCGATACGCCGGAGTTGCTGGCGCAATATGTTCCCGCCTTCCACCCGTCGTTCCTCGGGCTGTACGGCGATGCGCAGGCCACGGCGCAGGCCGCCAAGGCGTTTTACGTGGGTTACGACAAGCGGCCTACGGCATCGGGCTACAATATGGATCACAGCGTCGGCACGTTCCTTGTCGACCCGAGCGGCAAGGTGCGTCTGCGCGCGCCTCATGCGCAAAGCGCCGACAGGTTCGCCGACGATATCCGGCTGCTGCTCGGCGGGGCGTGATACCGGGCCTTCGGATACAATAAAGCCCAAGCTCAGGGAGTACGTACAATGAAAATGCTGCTGGTTGACGATCACGTATTGTTCCGCGAAGGAATGCGTTATGTGCTGCAACAGCTGGATGGTGAGGAAACTGAGATTCTCGAGGCGGGGAATTTTCAGGACGGCCTGAAGATCGCCGCACAGCACCCCGAGCTGGATCTGGCGCTGCTGGACTTGAACATGCCGGGCAGCGAAGGGCCGGTTTCCATCCGGTATTTTCATCAGTGTTACCCGCATATTCCGGTCGTGGTGGTTTCCGGCGAAGATGGCTGCGGCTATATGGAAAAGGTGATGAGTTACGGCGCACTGGGCTTTATACACAAGAGCTCGACCGCCCACGTGATGCTGGGCGCGCTGAATCTGGTGCTTTCCGGCGGAGTGTACATCCCGCCGGAAATATTGCGGCAGCATAGCTTGCTGATGCAGGATAAAGAAGCGGATCACCTGGATAAGCGCTGTCAGAATACCAACGAATATGGCCTGACGCCGCGCCAGATGCAGGTGCTGACGCATATCGCGGCAGGGCTGTCCAATAAGGAAATCGCCGAAGCGGTCTGCCTCGCCGAGGGAACCGTCAAGATTCACGTGGCGGGAATTTTCAATACCCTGCGTGTGGGCAACCGCATTGAAGCGGTGCGTGTGGCCGAGAAACTCGGGTTGCTCGATAAGCCTTCTCATGGCTGAAGCCGATAACATCCAGCCCGGCGGCAAAGTGTTCGGCCTGTTGCGCGAATCGCGCTGGTTGTTGCTGGTGGCATGCGCGCTGTATTTTACCGTGGCGCTGTATGGCTATGATCGCGCCGATCCGGCCTGGTCGCATAGCGCCAGCGGCGCCCTGACCGCCAATCCCGGCGGGGCGCTGGGCGCATATCTCTCCGATCTGCTGTTTTACCTATTCGGTTTTTCCGCCTGGTGGTGGGTGCTGTTCATGCTGCAACGCGTCTGGGCGGGGTATCACGAACTGCGTCCCGGCAGCATCTTCGACAAGCGCGCCTTGTGGATATCGGTTGCGGGGTTTGCGGTGCTGCTGCTGGCCAGCAGCGCGCTCGAGGCGATCCGCATGTACACGCTGGAGGCCGCGTTGCCGCAGGCGCCCGGCGGAATGTTCGGCGCGCTGATCGGCGACGCGCTGACGCGCCTGCTCGGGTTTACCGGCGCGACCCTGCTGCTGCTGGCGCTGATTGCCGCCGGCTTCAGCGTATTCAGCGGCTTGTCCTGGCTGCGCTTCATGGACTGGCTGGGCGCAACGCTGGAAAATACCTACCAGCGCGCACGCCTTGCCTGGCAGACGCGGCAGGATCGGCGCATCGGCGCGCAGGCGATGAGCGAGCGCGTCGCCGTGGTCGAGGAAGAAAAAAAACGCGTCGAGGAGCATCAGCCGATCCATATCGAGATGGCGGTCACCGAAGTGGCGAAGTCGTCGCGGGTGATCGAGGAGAGGCAGGTGCCGCTGTTCTCTGATATGCCGGATTCGCCTTTGCCGCCGCTGCATTTGCTGGATCAGGCGACGCAGCAGGTCGAGGCGGTGTCTGCCGACACACTGGAATTCACCTCGCGTCTCATCGAGCGCAAGCTCAAAGATTTCGGTGTGGAAGTGAAAGTGGTCGCCGCCTATCCCGGTCCGGTAATCACGCGCTACGAGATCGATCCGGCGGTCGGCGTGAAGGGCAGCCAGATCACCAATCTGGTGAAGGATCTGGCGCGCGCGCTGTCGGTGGTGAGCATCCGGCTGGTGGAGACCATTCCGGGCAAGACCTACATGGCGCTGGAGCTGCCCAATCCGAAACGTCAGATGGTGCACCTGTCGGAAATCCTCGGCTCGCAGGTGTATGCCGACATGAGTTCGGCGCTGACCATGGCGATGGGCAAGGATATTTCCGGCAAGCCGGTGGTCGCCGATCTGGCCAAAATGCCCCATGTGCTGGTCGCGGGCACCACCGGCTCGGGCAAGTCGGTGGCGATCAACGCGATGATCCTGAGCCTGCTGTACAAGAGCACGCCGCAACAGGTGCGCCTGCTGCTGGTCGATCCGAAGATGCTCGAATTGTCGGTGTATGAGGGCATTCCGCACCTGCTCTGCCCGGTGGTCACCGACATGCGCCAGGCCGCCTCTGGGCTCAACTGGTGCGTGCAGGAAATGGACCGGCGCTACCGGCTGATGTCGCATTTTGGCGTGCGCAACATCGCCGGATTCAACCAGAAATTCCGCGATGCGGCCAAAGCCGGGCAGCCGCTGACCAACCCGTTCACGCTGACGCCGGAGAGCCCGGAGCCGCTCGAAGAATTGCCGCTGATCGTGGTGTTTATCGACGAGCTCGCCGACCTGATGATGGTGGTCGGCAAGAAAATCGAGGAGCTGATCGCGCGCCTCGCGCAGAAGGCGCGCGCCTCCGGCATCCACCTCGTGCTTGCGACGCAGCGCCCCTCGGTGGATGTGATCACCGGGCTTATAAAAGCCAACGTGCCGACGCGCGTGGCGTTCCAGGTGTCGAGCAAAATCGACTCGCGCACCATCCTCGACCAGATGGGCGCGGAAGCGCTGCTCGGGCAGGGCGACATGCTCTATCTGCCGCCCGGCACCGGCTATCCGCAGCGCGTCCACGGCGCGTTCGTCTCCGACCAGGAAGTGCACCGCGTCGCCGAATACCTCAAGGCGCTCGGCGAACCGAATTACATCGACGGCGTGCTGAATTCGCTGGAAGAAGCGGATGAGGGCGGCGAAGGCGGTCCAAGCCTGGATGCCGAAGCCGATCCGCTGTATGACCAGGCGGTTGAAATCGTGGTCAAAAACCGCCGCGCCTCGATCTCCCTGGTGCAGCGCCATTTACGGATAGGATACAACCGCGCCGCGCGGCTGGTCGAACAGATGGAAGCGGCCGGGATAGTCTCTGCGATGCAGAGCAACGGCAACCGCGAAGTGATCGCGCCTAATCGGGAAGGGTGAAGAAAGCAAGGGGAAGGGATAAGGGGGAAGAGGGAAGGGTAAAACCTTCGGGTCGCAGTTACCCTTCTCCCTTCACTCTTCTCCCTTCTCCAACTCAGGTATAAAGCATGTTAAAAAAACTTTTCATCAGCCTCTCAATTTTCATGTGCGCGGCAAGCGCCCATGCCGGCGGCATCGACAAGCTGAAGGAATTCATTACCGCGACGCGTTCCGCGCAGGCGGATTTTACGCAGGTGGTGCTCGACCAGAACGGCAAGCGCATCCAGAGCGCCTCCGGCGTCATGCAGTTCCAGCGTCCCGGCAAGTTCCGCTGGACTTACCAGAAACCCTATGAACAAATCATCGTCGGCGATGGGGAGAAATTCTGGCTGTATGACGTGGACCTGAATCAGGTGACGGTCAAGAAACTCGACGCGGCGCTGGGCAGCAGCCCCGCCGCGCTGCTCTCCGGCAGTAACGAGATCGAGCGCGATTTCACGCTCAAGGAAAGCGGCAGCCAGGATGGGCTGGATTGGCTGCTGGCGACGCCTAAATCCATAGACAGCAGCTTCGAGAAAATCCTGATGGCGTTCAACACGCAGGCCGAACTGGTCACAATGGAATTGAACGACGCGTTCGGGCACAAGACCGTGCTGCGCTTCTCCGCGATGCAGCACAACCCGAAATTTTCCGCGCAGCAGTTCCAGTTCACGCCGCCCAAGGGCGCGGATGTGCTGGAGTAGGGGCGTGATTCATCACGCCCTGAGATATTCCTCTGTCAGGAAAGGGCGCGATAAATCGCGCCTCTACAATAATTATGTCAACCGGTAGCCTGTTCGATGCGTCTTCCCCCGCTGCGCCGCTCGCCGAGCGCCTGCGCCCGAAGCATATCGACGAGGTGATCGGGCAGTCGCATCTGCTGGGCGAGGGCAGGCCGTTGCGCCTGGCGTTCCAGTCCGGCAAGCTGCATTCGATGATCCTTTGGGGGCCGCCGGGCGTGGGCAAGACCACCCTTGCAAGGCTCATGGCGCAGGCCTTCGATGCCGAGTTCGTGCCGCTGTCGGCGGTGCTGTCCGGTGTGAAGGATATCCGCGAGGCCATCGCGCAGGCGCAGCAGGCGCTGCAACAGCATGGCCGCCACACCATACTGTTCGTCGACGAGGTGCACCGCTTCAACAAGTCGCAGCAGGATGCCTTTTTGCCGTTCGTCGAGCAGGGCCTGGTGACCTTCATCGGCGCGACCACCGAAAACCCGTCCTTCGAGGTGAACAACGCGCTGCTGTCGCGCGCCCAAGTGTATGTGCTGCATGCACTGTCGGCGGAAGAGCTGGGTGCCCTGTTCGAGCGCGCGAAGCAGACTGCACTGGCAGATTTGCAGTTTGATGATGATGCGCGCGAGCGCATCACCGGCTACGCCGACGGCGACGCGCGCCGCCTGCTGAACGTGCTGGAACAGGTGCAGACCGCCGCGCAGACTGCCGGCGTGAGCAGCATCGACACCAAATTTCTCGACAACACGCTGGCGCAAAATCTGCGCCGTTTCGACAAGGGCGGCGAGGCGTTCTACGACCAGATTTCCGCGCTGCACAAGTCGGTGCGCGGCTCCAACCCCGATGCCGCGCTGTACTGGCTGGTACGCATGCTCGATGGCGGCGCCGATCCGCGCTACCTCGCGCGGCGCATCGTGCGCATGGCGTGGGAGGACATCGGCCTGGCCGACCCGCGCGCGATCCAGCTCACGCAGGATGCCGCGCTGACCTACGAGCGCCTCGGCTCGCCCGAAGGCGAGCTGGCGCTGGCGCAGGCGATCCTCTATCTGGCCTGTGCGCCGAAGTCGAACGCGGGTTACGTCGCGTATAATGCCGCGCGCGCCTTCGTCGCCCGTGATGGCTCGCGCGAAGTGCCGCTGCACCTGCGCAACGCGCCGACCAAATTGATGAAGCAGCTCGATTACGGCAAGGATTACCGTTATGCGCATGACGAGACGGGAGGCTATGCGGTAGGCGAAAATTATTTCCCCGACGGCATGCCGGAAGTAAATTTCTATCAGCCGACCGAACGCGGGTTGGAGGCGAAGATTGCGGAGAAGCTGGCGTACTTGCGCGAGCTGGATAAAAAACAAAAGAAAAATTAGCCACAGAGAACACAGAGATCACAGAGAAGATCGTGGCAGATCAACTGACAGAGAAGATAATTGCGGCAGCGATTGAGGTTCATAAAACACTCGGGCCGGGATTACTGGAATCGATCTACGAAGAAGCGTTGTGTATTGAGCTGGGCTTGATGGGGCTGGCCTTTCAAAGGCAGCTGGCGGTTGATGTAATTTACAAAGGTCACGTGATCGAAGGCTAACGCCTCGACTTGCTGGTTGGAAATGATGTTGTGGCCGAAATAAAGTCATTGCGATCCCTGCCTGAAGCAGCTACCGCACAATTGCTTTCTTACCTGAAGGCAACTGGACTGAAACGTGGGTTGTTACTGAATTTTGGAGAGAAGCAGATGATCAGTGGTGTTAAACGAATCTCTCTTTAATAAAGCGAATAAAACATTATTTGCCACAGAGAACACAGAGAGAGGCAAAGGCATATGTGATTGGTTTTCTCTGTGATCTCTGTGTTCTCTGTGGCTAAACAGATTTTGAATTTGAGGTTTTCATGTTAGACATACAAACATTACGCAACGACCTGGCAGCAGTGGCGGTACGCTTAGCGACACGCGGTTACACGCTGGACGCGGCGAAGTTCGAACAAATGGAAGGCGAGCGCAAGACCATCCAGACGCGCACGCAGGAATTGCAGGCGAAGCGCAACAGCTCGTCCAAACTGATCGGGCAGGCCAAGGCGAAAGGAGAGGATGTCTCGGCGATCATGGCGGAAGTGGCCAATCTCGGCGACGAGCTCAAGCAACTCGAATTGCGTTTGGGCGAAGCGCAGCATGAGTTGAACGCGTTTCTTGCGGTGATCCCCAACACACCGCACGAGAGCGTGCCGGCCGGCAAGTCCGAGGCCGACAATCTGGAAGTGCGCAAGGTCGGCAATGTTCCAAAATTCGATTTTGAAGTTAAGGATCACGTCAGCATCGGCGAAGGCCTGGGCGGGCTGGATTTCGACACCGCCGCGAAGATTTCCGGCGCGCGCTTCTCGCTGCTGAAAGGGCCGCTGGCGCGACTGCACCGCGCGCTCGCGCAGTTCATGCTCGACACGCATACCGAACAGCACGGCTACACCGAGACCTATGTGCCCTATCTGGTGAACGCCGCTTCGATGCGCGGCACCGGGCAGTTGCCGAAGTTCGAAGCTGATTTGTTTTCTGTCAATGCGGGCGCTGTCTACACGGCTGAAGACCTGGAAAAGATTGAAGAGCGGGGAAAGGAAGAAAAGAGGATTTTGGAGCAGGAAGGGCGGAAGGTTTTGCTTATGAGTAGCAAAACTGAACATAAATTCTACCTGATCCCCACCGCCGAAGTCCCCGTGACCAACATCGTGCGCGACGAGATCGTGGCGCTGGAAAAACTGCCGCTGAAATTCGTCGCGCACACGCCGTGCTTCCGTTCCGAGGCGGGCTCCTACGGGCGCGACACGCGCGGCATGATCCGCCAGCACCAGTTCGACAAGGTGGAACTGGTGCAGATCGTCCATCCGGAAAAATCTTATGAAGGGCTGGATGAGTTGCTCGGCCATGCCGAAACGATTTTACAGAAGCTGGAGCTGCCGTATCGCGTGGTGAAGCTGTGTACGGGCGACATGGGTTTTTCCGCCGCCATGACCTACGACATCGAGGTGTGGCTGCCCGCGCAGAACACTTATCGCGAGATTTCCTCGTGCAGCAACTTTGAGGCGTTCCAGGCGCGCCGCATGCAGGCGCGTTTCCGCAACGCGCAGGGCAAGCCGGAACTGCTGCACACGCTGAACGGCTCCGGCCTCGCGGTCGGTCGCACGCTGGTGGCGGTACTGGAGAATTATCAGCAGGCGGATGGCAGCGTGGCGATTCCGGAAATACTCAGGCCTTATATGGGCGGTATGGAGAAACTCTCCGGCCAATAGTTCAGCAGCTTCTTCAGCGGCTCAAGCAGTTGATAGTTTGTCTCCTCGGGCGGGTTTTCCGGATCCGTGCCCACCGTGCCGGGCGCCAGCCGCTTGAGCATGTCGTAATAGCTGCGGATGCTCTCCACCAGGATCACCGCCTCGCCGCCGCGCGCGTAGCCGTGCTTCAGCGTATTGTAATAATCCGGACGGTTCAGCAACGGCATCCATTTTTTAATGTCCGCCCAACTGTCCGGATTCAGCTTGGCGCGTTCGGTCAGGATGCGCGCATCCTCGAGGTGGCCGAAGCCCTGGTTGTAGGCGGCCAGCGCCATCCAGGTGCGGTCCGGTTCGGGAATGCGCTCGGGCATCTGTTCCCTGAGCAGCGCCAGGTATTTTGCGCCGGCGATAATGCTCTCGCGCGCGTCCAGCCGGTTCTTGACTTTCATCCGGTCGGCGGTGTCCTCGGTCAGCATCATCATGCCGCGCACGTTGGTAAAAGAGGTGGCAAGCGGGTTCCATTGCGACTCCTGATAAGCCAGCGCCGCCAGCAGGCGCCAGTCGAAGCCGGTCAGGTCGGCAGCTTCTTCAAACAGGGTGCGGTAATCCGGCAGAACCATGTTGGCTTTGGCGATGAAAGAGGCGGCATCCGTCGGCTTCAACCGGCCGCTGTGCCCGAAGTAGCGATCCAGCAAGCGATTCAGCGTGCCGTCCTGGCGGATGCGGGCAAAGAAAATTTGTGCCTCCTGCAATAATTCCGGGTCGGCATCCATGGGGAACGCCCAGGCCAGGATGGAAGGCGAGCCGATATCGAATGCCACGGTCAGGTTTGCGTAGTAGTTGCGCGCATCGGCGAGCTGCAATTCGTTTACCACCGTGCAATCCAGTGACCCTTCGTCGACTTCGCGCAACAGGTCTTTTGCGACCGCATCGTTGCGCACTTGGCAGTTCAGGTTCGGCGATTTTTCCCGTGCCTCCCGCAGGGCGATTTCCTGCGACGATTCGACCGAGACCGCCCATTTCTTGTCTGCGAGGTTGCTCAATATCTTCGGGAGTTTTATGTCGCGGTTACAGACAACCTGCTCGCGCACGGTCTGGTAGGCCGGGCCGAAGCGCAGCGCGGAATCACCGGGTTCGCTCCGTAGCGCAGCGGCGGCGAGATGCGCCTTATGCAGGCGCAGGGCGGGGCGGATTTGGTCGTGCTGTAACGGAACCATTTCAAGCGTTGTGCTCAACTGGCCGGCAAACAGTTGCGCCAGTTCCCGCTCGAATGCAGCCTCGGCATCCTGCGCGCTTTCCGGCACGATAACCACCAGCTTGCCCGCATTCCATGCCGGAAGCGGTTGATCGCACGCGGCCAGCAGCAGGGTCAGGCCGGCCAATGCCGTTTGCAGGTGTCGTGTCGGATTCCGCATGCAGTCATTCTGCACGAAATCGAAGGTTGCTGGTAAAATGCGTGCCGCTGTTCGTCGACTTGCTTGGGAGAGGTGTCAGAGTGGTCGAATGTACCGGACTCGAAATCCGGTGTGGCGTTATGCGTCACCGTGGGTTCGAATCCCACCCTCTCCGCCAATGCAGTGTTTTACCCCGCCCGAAGACGAACGCGAAACCCGTTTAAGGAGAGATACCATGGGAAGCAAAGACAAGAAAAAAGAATCGAAGGGCAAGAAACCGCAGCCAAAGCCAACACCCGCAGGCAAGTAACACTTTTGAATTAACGGCGGCGCTCGTTGGCCGATTCCTGCCAAGCGAGCAAACAATCCCCGGTCCAGCGATATGACCGAACAGCGTCATCGTAAAGATTCCCCGTTCGCTGCACAGTGGCTGATTTTTGGCGTCGCCGCCTCGCTACTCGGGGCTTTGCTCGCCTGGAATATTTATCGGGGATACGCCGAAACCGGCGCTATGGAGCGGGAGCGTCTGTCCATACGCGCCAAAATCGCCGCCGAGAATATGGCGCGCCAGCTTGATTCGGTCGGCCGGATGCTGTCGGGCTTGCGCGACGACTGGGCGCGTTGGGAGAAGCTGGAGGACGGCTCGGATCGCGCGAACCGCCGCATGGCGGCAATGGCGGACGTCATGACGGGCGTGCGTTTCATCGCCGTGTTTGATGCGCGAGGCAGGATTTCCGCCACCAGCCAGAAGGAATTCATCGGGCAGGATTTCAGCCACCGGGATTATTTCCAGGCGCCGCTGCGCAATCCGGATCCGGACACGCTGTATGTCAGCCCGCCATACAGGAACGTGTCTGGGGTTTATACCATCAGCATGTCGCGTGCGATCATCGCGCCGGACGGCAGGTTTGCCGGGGCTGTCATGGCATCGCTGGAACCGGAAGAGTTCAGGATGCTGATGAACTCGGTACGCTATGCGCCGGATATGCGGGCTTACCTGATCCATGGCGATGGCGTGGTGTTCATGGCGGTGCCGGAACAGGAGGGCTTGACCGGCAAGAACGTTGCAGCCGAGCCGGGTTCCTTCTTCAATCGCCACATCGCGAGCGGGCTGGCCGGCAGTGTCATCAGCGGCATGGCGCCGGTTGTCGGCGAAGAGCGCATGATGGTGCTGCGCACCTCGCAGCCCGCGGCGCAGCGCATGAACAAATCGATGGTGATTGCCGTTTCGCGCAATTTGCCGGAGATTTTCGCTGGCTGGCGCCGGGAGGCAGGGTTGGAAGGCGGATTGTTCGGCGTGCTGGTGCTGGTTTCGGGCACGGGCTTGTTTGCCTATCAGCGGCGCCAGCGCAATTTCAACCGGCTTGTCGCCGTCTATCAAGCCGAGCAGCGGAAGGTCGCCGAACGTCTCAAACTGGCAACCGAGGCCGCCAGCGTGGGGGTGTGGGAACACGACCTGGTAAGCGGAAAGCTGTTCTGGGATGATTCCATGTTCGCCATCTATGGCGTGAGGCCGGAGAGTTTTTCGGCCGACTACACGGCATGGCGCAACAGCCTGCTGCCGGAGGATGTCGCGGAGGCCGAAGCCGCAACCAAACCGGCCCTCGAAGGCAAGTCTTACGACATCTGTTTCCGCATCCGGCGCGGCGATGGGCAGGTGCGTACCATCCGCGCGCTGGCGCGGGCGTATTTCGACGAATCCGGCAAGGCGGTGCGGATGGTCGGCATCAACGAGGACATCACCGAGCGCAAGCGGACCGAGGAGGCTTTACAGGAGAGCGAAGCGATGTTGCAGGCCACCATGAAGATCCTGCCGGTGGGGCTATGGATTATGAACGCGGAAGGAAAGATCATTTTCGGCAATGCTGCGGGGCAGCGGATCTGGGCAGGCGCGCATTACGTGGGCGTCGAGCAATTCGGCGAATACAAAGGCTGGTGGCTGGATAACGGGAAACCGGTCGGGCCGCACGATTGGGCGGCGGCGCGGGCCATCGAGAAGGGCGAGACTTCCATCGAAGAAGAAATCGAGATCGAGTGTTTCGATGGCACGCACAAGATCATTTTCAACTCCGCCCTGCCGCTGCGCAAAAGCGACGGCAGCATCAGCGGCGCGGTCATCGTCAACCAGGACATTACCGAGCGCAAGCAGGCCGAGGAGCAGGTTCGCACTCTGGCTTTTTACGATACCTTGACGCATCTCCCCAACCGCCGCCTGCTCGACGACCGTCTCAGGCAGGCCATGGCGGCGAGCAAGCGCAGCGGCATGTATTGCGCGGCGATGTTCCTCGATCTGGATAACTTCAAGCCGCTCAACGATACGCATGGGCACGATGTGGGCGATTTGCTGCTGGTGGAGGCGGCGCGCCGTATCGCCAGTTGCGTGCGCGAAGCGGATACCGTCGCGCGTTTCGGCGGCGATGAATTTGTGGTGATGCTGGGCGAGCTCGATGCGGATAAAGCCGAATCTGCGGCGCAGGCGGGCGCTGTTGCCGAAAAAATCCGTTCCGCCCTGGCCGAACCTTACGAGCTGAAGTTTCAGCGGGATGGGAGCGCGGAAGCCACTGTCGTGCACCGTTGCACGTCGAGTGTCGGCGTGGTGCTGTTCATCAACCACGAAGCCGGCCCGGACGAGGTTCTCAAGTGGGCCGATATGGCAATGTACCGGGCGAAAGAGGGCGGGCGCAACCGGGTGCATTTCCACGGTTCGTGATCCCCCGCATTTTGCGCTTCCGCATATCCTGCGCCGCCTCTTGAAAATCCCCAAACAGCCCCCAAATGGCGAGCTGCCCTTTATCAACAAACCGGAGACAACATGACTGAAAACGCAACCACCAACCGCGAGACTCTGGGTTTCCAGGCCGAGGTGAAGCAACTGCTGCAACTGATGATCCATTCGCTGTATTCCAACCGCGAGATTTTCCTGCGCGAACTGGTTTCCAACGCTTCCGATGCGTGCGACAAGCTGCGCTTCGAGGGGCTGCACAACGCGGCCTTGTTCGAAAACGGCCCGGAGATGAGCATCAGCATCGGCTACGACAAAGAGGCGCGCACGCTGACCGTGAGCGACAACGGCATCGGCATGAGCCGCGACGAGGCGATCAACAACCTCGGCACCATCGCCAAATCCGGCACGCGCGAATTTTTCTCGCGCCTGTCCGGCGACCAGCAGAAAGACGCGCACCTGATCGGCCAGTTCGGCGTGGGCTTCTATTCCTCGTTCATCGTCGCCGACAGGGTGACGGTGCTGACGCGCCGCGCCGGCGAGAACGCCGACCAGGGCGTGCGCTGGGAGTCGGACGGCGGCGGCGAATTCTCCATCGAGATGGTGGACAAGCCGGCGCGCGGCACCGAGATCACGCTGCATCTGCGCGACGGGCAGGACGACCTGCTGGAAGGCTACAAGCTGCGCGAGATCATCCGCAAATATTCCAACCATATCGTCCAGCCGATCCTGATGAAAAAGGAAGAGTGGAAAGACGACAAGCAGCAGATCACCGATGAGGACGAGACCATCAACCAGGCCTCGGCACTGTGGGCGCGCAGCAAGAACGAGATCAGCGAAGAGCAGTACAAGGAATTCTACAAGCATGTCGGGCACGACTACGACGACCCGCTGGCCTGGACGCACGCACGCGTCGAGGGGCGCCAGGAATACACCCAGCTGCTGTATATCCCGGCGCATGCGCCGTTCGACATGTGGGACCGCAACGCCCGCCACGGCATCAAACTATACGTGCGGCGCGTGTTCATCATGGACGACGCCGAACAGCTGATGCCGTCCTATCTGCGCTTTGTGCGCGGGGTGGTCGATTCGGCGGAACTGCCGCTCAACGTGTCGCGCGAGATATTGCAGGAGTCCAAGGATATCGAGACGATCCGCAAGGGCTGCACCGGCAAGGTGCTAGGCCTGCTCGCCGACCTTGCCGGGAAGGACAAAGAAAAATATGCGACCTTCTGGCAGGAATTCGGCAAGGTGCTGAAAGAGGGCGTCGGCGAGGATTTTGCCAACAAGGACAAGATCGCCGCGCTGCTGCGTTTTGCCTCGACCTATGCCGACACGCCGGACGAGACCGTGTCGCTGGAGGATTACATAGCCCGCATGAAGGAAGGGCAGGAGAAGATTTACTACGTCACCGCCGAGACTTTCAACGCGGCGAAGAACAGCCCGCATCTGGAAGTGTTCCGCAAGAAGGGTATCGAAGTGTTGTTAATGTCGGATCGCGTGGACGAGTGGGCGATCACCTATCTCTCCGAATTCGGCGGCAAACCGCTGGCCTCGGTGGCGAAGGGCGGACTCGATCTGGGCAAGCTGGAGGACGAGGCGGAGAAGCAGGCGCAGGAAAAGGAGGCGGACGAATTCAAACCGCTGACCGACAAGATCAAGGCCAGTCTCGCCGAGCGCGTCAAGGAAGTGCGCGTCACGCACCGCCTGACCGACTCGCCGGCCTGCCTGGTGGCCGACGAGCACGACCTGAGCGGCAACCTCGCGCGCATGCTCAAGGCCGCCGGACAAGCGGCGCCGACCTCGCAGCCGATCCTCGAGATCAATCCGCAGCATCCGGTGGTGCTGCGCCTGAAATCCGAGGAGAAGCGCTTCGACGACTGGGCGGCGGTGCTGTTCGACCAGGCCCTGCTCGCCGAAGGCGGGCAGCTCGACGACCCGGCGACCTTCGTCAGGCGCGTCAATCAGTTGATGCTGGAGATGGGCGGCAACTGACCGGCTTTCCGGAAATGGGCTAGCCCGGATATTTCGCCGGATCGCATCAGGGGACGCTCCGCAACTTATGTCAACCGCAAGAGTTGCATTGCAGGTCGGGCTCCGACCGACCTGCAATGGGTTGTCCATAAGTATCGCCAAGAGCGCAACACTACACTAGTGTCGCGTCACGCATGATTTGCCGTACGCATGGCGCCATTCGCCCCCATCCCCCTCCTAACCTCCCCCTTGAAGGGGGAGGAACCTGGAAGCTAACGCATTAACGAAGCTCGGCATACCCTTCCTAACCTCCCCCTTGAAGGGGGAGGAACCTGGCTCCCTCCCCTTCAAGGGGAGGGTTGGGGTTAACCAGCGACTTGGCCGCTGTTTTTTAGCGGCTTAGTCGAATGGCTAGTTGTTTCATCAGGGGATGGGGCAGTTTTCGGTTTTGGTATAGTGAAACATTGCTTCCGTCATTTTATACGTGACGCGACACTAGCAGCCTGTCTGACTTAAAGGAAATCGGCTGCAAATCCGCCTGGCCGGGCCATATTTCACCGATTTTTTGGTCAATAGAACGACTATTGACCTGCAAAACCGGCAAAATCTGTCCTCGCCCAGCCGAATTTTCGCTTCGATTCTTCAAGTCAGACAGGCTGCTAGGCCATTTCGCTCAACGCGATCAGCCGCAGGATCGGCTTTCCGGACGGGTCGTTGATGGCGGTGTGCCTGGCTTTCAGGGGGGTGCAGGAGTGCAGTCGAAAGTCGGAGAGCTCTTCTCCGGAGGCGAGCAGGTTTTTTTCGGCCTGTTCCAATAACTGCGTGAAGTCGAATTGCATGATGCCGTGCGGGGGGATGTCCAGGAATGCCGCGGACAAAGGCGACATCGCAAGAATTTTCCAGGAAGGATCTGCGATCAATACGGCGCCTGGCAGTTGGGGAATGACGCCGTTGCGGCAGTACTTCGACATGGCGAGGCTGGCGCGCACCCGCGCCAGCAGCTCGTTTTTGCTGAACGGCTTGCTGATGAAATCGGTCGCCCCGGCTTCGATGCCCATGATGCGTTCCTCGGCAAGCGGCAGGGATGTCACCATAATCACCGGCAGGGAGGCGAATTCGGGGTATTCCCTGATTTTTCGGCACACTTCATACCCCGTCATGCCGGGCATGCGCACGTCCAGCAGTATCGCGTCCGGCTTGTCCCGGTGCAATGTTTCGAGGGCTTCGGCGCCGCTGAAAGTTTCGAGCACACGGTAGCCGGCGGCTTCCAGGATGAGGCGCAGCAACTTCACGTTGTGCGGCGAATCGTCCACCACCAGGATGGTCGCATCAGCGGGAATGTCATTGTCAGGCATACGCCGCCTTCCTGCCTTCATTGATGAAGCGTTCCACCATTTCCTGCAGGCGCCGGATATCCACGGGTTTGCTCAGATAGCCATCGAAGCCCGCGGCAAGAAATCGCTTTTCGTCGTTCTTCATCGCCTCGGCTGTGATTGCCACGGCCGGAACCTCATCGCAGGGCCGGTCGCTTCTGGCGACTCTGATCACCTCCATGCCATTTCCCTCGTCGAGGCGGATATCGAGCAGCAGCAGGTCCGGCTTCATGCTCCCGAGTTGTTCCATTGCCTCGCCGGCATTCGCCGCCTCCAGGATGCGATAGCGCTTCTTGTCGCCCAGCACGACCCGCACCAGCTTGCGGTTGGTGGCGTCGCCCTCGACCAATAGTATGGTTTTCATCATGATCGGTACCTCATTTTTTTCCGGCGGGGAGAGCCGTTTTCCTGAAACGCATGGTTATGGCCGCCAGCAGGCGCTCTTCGATCAACTCGTTTTCCTGCAACAGCACAAACTCGATCCGGCCTTCCTTCGGCACCGGTTCCACGGAGCCGGATATTTTGCTGGTCAAGGCCAGCACGGGGATATGGGCGGTTTCAGATGTCGCCTTCAGGCTCTCCAGCAAAGCGAATAAATCCGGTTCTCCCGCCAGCAGGTTGGTGACCACCAGATCCGGATGGGCGCATTTCGCCAGGTTGACGGCTTCCTCTTTGCCCAGCGCCTGAATCACTTCATATTCTTCCTGCGCCAGCATCATGGCCAGCAGCTTCAGCTCATCCTGATCGGTATGCACCACCATCACCTTGCGGTGCGCCCCGTTTTCGCCTTCGCGGGGGATGCAGCGCCGCAAGGCATGGAGCAATTCCGCGCGTTCCACCGGTTTGACCAGATAATCTGCGGCTCCCAGGCGAAAGCCCAGCGCCTGACGATCCAGCACCGAAACGATCACCACGGGGATGTCGCGGGTGCGGGGGATGGCCTTCAGTTCGGTCAATACCTGCCAGCCATCCATGTCGGGCAGCAGCAGGTCCAGCGTGATGGCCATCGGGCGGCACTGCGCCGCAAGCTCCAGGGCCTGGCTGCCGCTTTGCGCAATCAATGTCTGATAACCCGCCTTGATGAGATGCAGGGACAGCAGTTTCGCCGCCTGCGGGTTGTCTTCCACCACCAGGACGGTGTTGCCCGCCTCCGGGCAGATTTCCTTTTTGTTGTCGGCTGAATTGTCCATAAGGGCTTCCCCTGATTATGGCGAACTGTTCTTCCCATTTTCGCCGGGTTGCAAGGGCAGCGTGACATGGAAGGTGCTGCCCGTACCGAAGATGCTGTCGACCCAGATGCGCCCACCATGCGCTTCCACCAGCCGTTTGGAAAGTGCGAGCCCCAGCCCGGTCCCCTCGTGGCGCCGGGCATGCGAATCGTCCACCTGGCCGAATTCGATAAATATGCGATCCATGTCTTCCGCGCGTATGCCGATGCCGGTGTCGGCAACCGCCACATGCAACTGCTGGCCCTCCAGCGTGGCGGATACCGTCACGCTTCCGTGGTCGGTGAACTTCAGCGCATTCGACAGCAGGTTGTACAGCACCTGCTTGAAGCGGATATGGTCGGCAGTGATCAGCCCCAGATCAGGGGGCAGCTCCCACTGGATGCTGAGCCCCTTCTTTTCAGCCAGGCCGCGCAGGGCGGTGATGGTTTCGCGCATCATCTGGGCGATAGGGAAGGTCTCGTAAAACAGCTCCAGCCGCCCCGCTTCCACTTTCGCCAGATCCAGCACCTCGTTGATCAGGCGCAGCAACAGTTGCCCGCCATCGTGGATGTCTCCCAGATATTCCCGTTGCTCGGCGTTGAGCGTTCCGGGAATCTGATCCTGCAACACCTCGGTGAAGCCGATGATGGCATTCAGCGGGGTGCGGAATTCGTGCGACATATTGGCCAGGAACTGGCTCTTGGCGGCGCTCGCCGCCCCGATCTTCCGGTTCAATTCGCGCAGCTTGTCCATGGTGCCCTCGTAATGGACGTAGTAGCTCTGGATGCCGAGCTGCATATCCAGGTTCATGATCTTGTCCAGGGCCAGAATGTGCTCCACCACTGCCTGCGCATCATCCTTGTAGCGCTCCAGAATAATGGGGTAGATGATGCGGTGATAGAGCTGGAATGCGCCGACGAACCAGTGCGGCTCCACCATGACGGCGTTGTGGATGTAGCCGATGCGCCAGCGGCGCTCGAAGTAGGCGGCATCGTATGGGCCGCTTACCGCCTGCATCAAATAGATTTTCTGCGCCTCGGCCAGGAGCCTGATCATCGCCTCGTCCCGGAACACCTTGCGGGTTTCTGCAAAGGCGAGCAGGTGCCGGTAGAACTGCTCGGTGATGATGTCCAGCCGCTCCTGGAACAGGTCTTGCAGGTCGCGCAGCAGTGCGACATCGCGTTCGCCGAACTGGAGGAACGCCAGCCGCTGGTTGCGGGCGGCTTCGTCAAACACCGGCATGATTATCTCGCCTTGAGGTTGTTCCGTCATGCCATCACCTCATAGCCAATCGGGTCGTGTGCCTGGGCTGGTCGCGTTTTCAGGCCGCCCAGCAACTGTGCCTTTTCGGCATAATCCAGCATTGCCGCCACCAACGTGCCGTGGCTCCAGGTGAGCGGTGAAACCGAAAGGAATTCCCCGGTTTCCGGGTGAACCTGCTCCGGCAGCACGCCGGATGGCAGCGCCCTTTCAGCCGCCCACCTCAGCAGGGGCAGGGCCTGTTCCAGCGATTCGATGCTGCGCGCTGCGGCGATGCGGTACTGGGCCAGCCACAGGGTACAGATCACCCAGGGATTGCCGGGCACATCGTTGTGCGGCTCCGTCCGCTGATAATCGTCCCCCTGGTAACGCGCCAGCCCGCCGATGCCGGTTTTTACCCACAGATGTTGCTCCACCGCCTGGGCGGTCTTGACCATGCGCTCGTCGAGCGGGTCATAGCCGCCGAACATCACCAGCCCGAGCAGGCTGGCATCCACGGTCATGTCCTTGATCTGTTGGCCATCCTTGAACAGGATGCCGCGCGCGAAGCGGCCATCGTCGCTGCTGTACAGATGGCGTTCCATGGCTGCGGTGATCTCCAGCGCAGCCTCTGTGTAGGCGCGGGCGCGTTCGTTTTCCTGGAACAGGCCGGCAAGGTTGGCGGCCGCTTTCAGCCCGCCGATCACGGTGGCGGTGGTGTAGGTGAAAATGCCGCGCCGTTCTTCCCACAGGTCGAAGGAAGGCAGCGGCAACCCGGTCTTGTCGTCGCGGAAGGCCAGCAGGAAATCCGCCGCCTGCTCCACGAACGGGCTGAAAAAGGGCCGGATCGCCTCGATGTCGCGGTGGATCAGGTAATGATTCCAGATTGCCCAGATGACCAGCGCGGTTTCGTCTTCCTGGATGGGCAACAGCATTTCCTCGTTCTCCAGCCAGGGTTGCCAGGAGCTTCCCACCGAGCCGTCCGGGTTGTACTTGTGCATGAGGAAGCCGGTCTCGTTCAGAATGCTGGCGGAATAATTGAAGCCGACCGCCTTGTGCGTGCAGAATTTCAGGAAGCGCCGGCTCAGGCTGCCGTAGCCGGCGCGATCCAGCGCCTGCGCAACCACCGCGCCGTCGCGCGGCCACATGTAGCTGTAGGTGTCCTGGTTGAACTGGCGGATGTCGGTGTCATTGGCGGCGATCACCGCACCGCCATTGTCGATCTGGGTGCGCAGCACCAGCAGGCTGCGCTTGTACAGCGCCACCAGCCTGGGCGGCAGCCCGGCGAATTCCTGTTCTCCGGCAGAAGCCCAGCGCCTCCAGTAATCGGCATTGCGTTCGATCAGGCGGCCCGGCCCGATTTGCACCACCAGCCGGTGCAGATCCTCGACCTCGCTGTATCTGTCTCCCACGGTCATCCAATAATGGCAAACGGTTTCCTGTTCCGGGGCTAGCGCAAGATGCATGCCGATGACCGAATCCACCGAACCCTGGGAGATGGGGTTGCCGCCCAGTTCGCCGTTTTCCGCATCGCGCCAGGTGCCTTCCAATCCGCGGTGGCGCTTGGTGCCAATGGAGAAATGCGCGACGCCGAGCGTGGTTTCCGTGGCGCAACTCATCAGGAAATAGCGCGGGCCCTTGTAATGGATCAGGCAGGCATTTTTGGGATCGAAGAAAACCGTGTCGCCGGTCTCGTTCTCCATCACGTTGATGTCGGCATGAAAAAACAGGCGCGGCGCCAGCGGCCTGGCGGACAGGTTTTTCACCGTTACCTGCCGGATCAGGATGTTTTTTTCATAATCGATGGTGTCGCTGAA
The DNA here is from genome assembly GCA_001801215.1 of Gallionellales bacterium RIFCSPLOWO2_02_FULL_59_110. GTDB lineage: Bacteria > Pseudomonadota > Gammaproteobacteria > Burkholderiales > Gallionellaceae > Gallionella. The sequence continues at coordinate 33,429 of MGXA01000104.1, forward strand.
GCTCAGGCGCAGCGGCAGGCGCGCATGGGTAGCAGTCACATCCGTCACCAGGGCATCCGTAACGTAATCCAGATGAAGCTGCCAGTTCTGGCGGTTGAGCCAGGAAAATTCGCCATCCAGCCAGACGCCGAAACGCCAGGGATAGCCGAGCGCATGGTTCTCCTTGCCGACGCGCGGATAATAGAATTCGCGCAACTGGTAGTCGAAATCGAAAGCGGCGAGCAGGGTGCCATTTCCGATGGGAAGATCGCGCGGCATGAGATGAATCCCCAAGTTGAAGTTATGACGCTATTGTCCAGGCAAAGAATAAACCGCATGGCCTGCCGCTTCCCATGGGCGGCATGCTGTATTCGCGGCTACCGGGTACTGCGTATTGTTGTCTTGAGGGAAATATGTAGCGGCCCGCATCGGGCGAATACTCTAATTTGACTGTGTCAATAAATGCCAAATACTGCCGATAACCCGGTCATCTTCTTTCATGAGGGCGATGTCATGGCTATCGACGACGAACTGG
>MGXA01000105.1:0-12280 GCA_001801215.1 Gallionellales bacterium RIFCSPLOWO2_02_FULL_59_110
AAGATGCAGTTCGGTCTGTCGCATTGCAAGCTCCTCGTCGTAGGGTGGGCATGCGACAGTATAATATGTTTCGTTATTTATGTGTTTATATACTAGTAGCGCGGACAACGAAACCTCAATACACCCCCCTGCCATTGAGAAACACACCATATTTGCGATCCTCATCGAGTATGTGGCGCACAAGCCAGCGTTCCATGAAATTCATGAAGCCGGCCCTGTCTGGCGTATCGCCGCCAAGCACCCGTTCCTTGTATTCGTCAACCTGGCGGATCATCTCGCCATGCCTTCTGCCGTGCCCTCCTGCGCCCGGATAACCGTAAAGCGCCAACATTTTCTCCTCGGCGGCAAAGTGATAGCGCGTGTAATCGACCAGCGCGTCGAAGGCGTCGGAAAGCGTTTTGCGCCCGGAATTGCCGTGCAAATGTTTCATGATCATATTGGCGATCCCGATCAGCCGCTTGTGGTGGCTGTCCATTTGAACCACATGAATGGAAAACGAATCGCGCCAGATAAATGTTTCCGACCGGTCGTCGCCATGCACCGCCCGCACCGCCAGTTGCTGGTGATCTTCAAAAAGTTTCCAGCGCAATATCGGTACATCTTGCAGAAGCTCGCCAGGTATCTGCATGGTTATTGTCTCTTCCAGCACGCGCAGGCTGAACAGGCTGGGTACCTTGAGAACCGCTTCTTCCGCGCCGAAGAAGTCGCGTTGCCCCAGCACATCCAGCACTTTGCTGCCCGCCGCGCGCTCGACGAGACCGGAGCGGATGATATTGAGAACCTGGATATCCTTGCCGCCGACAACCTCGCCGGGCCGGAAGCGCCGTTCCGTCGCGGCGTCGGCGATACGCCCGAAAAGCGCAACCGGAAGCCCTTCGCCGAACAGGCTTGTCGCATTCAGGAAGGTGCGCATACCGGCAATCCGGCGCACGCGGTCGGACAACCCGTTGCGCCGTATGACTTCAGCATAAAGGCCGACCGGCAGGCGCAACGCCCGCACGAAGGAGGACGCGCGATAGGTGTGTCGTGAAGGGCAGTTGTCCGGCATCGCATCGTCGCCGATCAGCGCCCCGGCAGACAGGCTGCCAAACAGGTTGTCGCCGGCGCGTATCTTTTCCACCAGCCCGCTCAACAGCAGCAACAGCTCCCGGGGTGTCTCGTCTTCCCTGAGCAAGATGGCGCCGGGATTGATTTCCTTAACGGGGTGATTGACCAGCATCCGCAGGTCATGCAGCGGCACTCCGGGAAGATTGGCTTGCAGATGGTTGAAGGCATGGCGGCGAAAGCTATCCAGTTGCCCTTCTATCAGCACGTCGACCGCGCCGAATGCTGCGCTGGATCCGATCCCCTTCTCCTCCAGGGTCAACTCGGTGGCGCGATGGGCAAGCAGGATGCGCGTGGAAGTATCTTCACGGAAGTCCTGCGCATCGCCGTGGGCCAGGCCGCCGCCCACATCGATTTTTTTCAGGTCTACCGGAACCAGGTAAGCTGCGCGGGTGCGTTCGAAGGCCTGTTGGTCGAGACCCGGTATCTCGGGGTTGTCGGTAACCATACCCCGGAGAACGCTCAGCGACACGATATCCGCAAAATGGGCGTAGCTGCGATAGCCCTCGCCCCACAGGGTGCGAAACACGAAGGCGTTGGTCTCTACGGGATGCGGCGACAAAACCGGCATCACCTCCAGGCCATCGACATCGTTCCACACATCGAAAACGAGGTCTTGAATCTCGAAGAAATCGGCAAAACATTCTTCCTCCACCCCCAGCAATGCCGCCAGTTTCTTCTCCACCGAAGCGCGCACTAACGGCGTCGCAAAGTATCGGATGCGCCGCCCGGCGCGCATCAGCGCGGTAAGCCCGGCGAAATGGTCGTCGTGCGCATGGGTATGGAAGACACCGTCCACCTGGTCGATGCCGATACCCAATGCCGCCATGGTGTTGACGATATGCGGGCCAGCATCGATCAGGTAAAGGTTGCCCTGATAGGTAATGATGCTCGACATGCTGGGGCGATTGACATCCCACCCATCTCCTTCGCCCGAATGAATAACCGCGAAGTATTCCGGCTCAAACCTGCGGAACCCCAGCGGATAGGCGCATTCGTAGGCAACGCCGACAGCGAGGTTGAGATCGACCGTCACCGTCTCGCCGCCGCAGGAAAATTCAAAAACATTAGGCCGCAGCCGGCGCAGGCTTACGCCGTTCGCGACCTCTACCGCGGCGTCGCCGACGATGCGGGTATCGATGAAATCGCTGCTTGGCCGGATGCGCCCGAAAGCAAACTTCAGCTTCAGGCGCATCATCTCGTCGGCCTTTTCCCCGGAAATGCCCGCCTGAATGATTTCCTCGCGCGCCACCAGCCCGTAATTTCCCCGGTAGATATAGCGCATCTGCGATTCGACCTGCCCGGCCGAACCGATCAGCACGGGCTTATTCCCGGTGTTGTTCGGGTGCCCCGGCAGAATCATCCCCTGCCTGTAGAGCATCTGCAAAACCGGGAACTCGGCAAGATTGGCGAACTCTCCGTTCTGGATCAATACATCGGAAAGCAGAATGGCGTTTGGCCCGGTCTCGCAGGCAACACCCCCGACCTCCCGGTGCAGTATCAGCCCGCGCTTGATCAGATGCTTGACCGCGTCCGCCGGGCATCCGCACAGCACACGCAGATTGGCTTCGGGAACCTCTACCCACTGAATCCCGCGCGCGACTTCAATTTTTTGGATCCTCATATGATCACCGCCGCATAAGAGCTCCGTTTACCGGTAAGAGACTAAAAAAATCCCCTGGAGCCTTGGCCCAGGGGATAACATAGTTCCAGCGGGGAGCCAGAACATCCGCTCATAAGGGGAGGAATGAGCAGACGGCGACAATTGCTTGTCACACTGGCAGTTAGATTATCCATGGCGACGGTTAAGCTCAATACATGGATTACCGTATTTTGTTGCAGGATTGAACCTAGTGTCGCAAACCAGAAATAACGAAACATGCTTAAAATCTGTAGGGCGGAAAATCACAAAATACTTGCCTGTTCAACATCATGCGTGCCAAGTGGAGCGGTCAACTGAGGTTTCTAGTCTCTTACCGGTCAAATGATGCCAAACATGACAAGAGTTTTGCATTTATCTGGCATTGGCAAGGGTTTGAACAAAGGTGAGCCTTGCGGGGTTTGTAGCCCGGATGCAGCGATAGCGGAATCCGGGGGCATCATGCCCGTTCCCGGATTTCACCGCGTTTCATCCGGGCCCGTTTGGTTCCGGCTTGTCCGGCTTAGGTTGAACTAACCCGCCTGCGAAATTATTTTTCCCGCAGCAGCATATCCCGCACCGGCCTGAAACTCCTGCGATGCACTGCCGACACGCCATGCTCGCGCAGTGCTGCGAGGTGCGCGGCGGTGGGGTAGCCCTTGTGCTCGGCGAAACCGTAATGCGGGTGCTGCTCGTGCAGTTGCAGCATGAGTTCGTCGCGCGCGGTTTTCGCCAGAATCGATGCGGCGGAGATCGCGGCGACCTTGCTGTCGCCCTTGACGATGGCCTGGCTGGGAATGCCGGTCTGCGGGCAATACAGGCCATCCACCAGCACCTGTTGCGGCGCTATTTTCAACGCCAGCACGGCGCGGCGCATCGCCAGCAGCGTGGCTTGCAGAATGTTGAGCCGGTCGATTTCTTCCACTTCGGCGTAGGCCACCGCCCAGGCCAGCGCGCGTTCGCGGATGACAGGCGCTAGCCGGTCGCGCTGCCGTTCGGAGAGTTTTTTGGAATCGGCCAATCCTTCGATGGGGCAATTATCATCGAGGATCACCGCTGCCGCGCTGACCGGCCCGGCCAGCGGGCCGCGCCCGGCTTCGTCCACGCCACAGATCAGGATGGTTGGCTGGGTGATTTTCCCTCTCCCCTGCCCCTCTCCCATAAACGGGCGAGTGGAATTCATGCAGTCGGCAGATATGGCAGGATGGCCGCTGCGGCTTTTTGCGCGGTATTCTGGCGCAAGGTGCGGTGCAGCGCGCGGAATGTTTCTTCAAGCTGCATCACGGCGTTTTTGTCGTTGACCAGATCGAGCAGCGCCTTGGCGAGTTTCTCCGGCGTGGCGTCTTCCTGGATCAGTTCCGGCACGACGAACCGCTCGCACAGGATATTGGGCAGGCCGCAATACGGCTGGTAGCGTTTGCGCTTGATCATCCACCAGGAAAGCGTCGGCATCTTGTAGGTGATGACCATCGGGCGCTTGAGCAGCGCGCATTCCAGCGTGGCCGTGCCGGAGGCGACCAGCGCGATGTCGGCGGCGATCATCGCGTCCTGCGCGTGGCCGAACAGCAGCGTTATCGGCATATCCCGCGCTTCGCAGTCGTACAGCGCCTGATCGAAAATGGCGCGCGTCTCACGGCTGATCAGCGGCACGAGGAAGCGCGCATCGGGCTCCTGTTGCAGGATCAGTTTTGCGGTTTCGATGTAGGTGTGCGCGAGGTATTTCACTTCGCTCTGGCGGCTGCCGGGCAGGAAGGCGAACACCCTGGCCTGCGGCGGAATGCGCATCGTCTCGCGCATCTCGGCGCGCTTGGGAAATTCCGGCAACATATCGGCGAGCGGATGCCCGACGTAATCGACCGGAACGCCGGCTTGCCGGTATAGCTCCGGTTCATGCGGAAACAGCGCGAGCATGTGCGAGACGGCGCGCTTGATTTTGTTGATGCGTTCGCCGCGCCATGCCCAGATCGACGGGCTGACGTAGTGGATGGTGGGAATGCCGCTGGCCTTCAGCGCAAGCTCCAGGTCGAGGTTGAAATCCGGCGCATCCACCGCGATAAACAGATCCGGGCGATTGGACAGGAAATAATTTTTCAGTTTGCGGCGGATTCCGGTTATCTCGCGGTAGTGGAGCAGCACCTCGACATAGCCGCGCACCGCGAGCTTTTCCATCGGGAACAATACGTTCATCCCGACCGCCTGCATCTTCGGGCCGCCGATGCCGACGAACTCGATGCCGGGACGCGCTTCCCGCAGAGCTGCCATCAAATGGCTGCCGAGCAGGTCGCCGGAGGCTTCGCCCGCGACGATGCCGATTACGATTTTCTTCTGCTGCATGAGGAAACCTTTGAAAGACCTGTCATCCGCAGATTACACAGATTCACACAGATAAAACAACGCATTATCTGCAAACAAATTTACAGGTATTTGTTTGTAATCCATCTAATCTGCGGATAAAACTGTTTTAACGCACGATGCCGCGCTGCGAGTTGGCGAGAAAATCCACCAGCGGCTGCAACTCGGCATGTTCCGCGAGTTGCCCCTGGATCGCTGCCTTTGCCTCATCGAGGCTCAGGCTGGATTTGTATAGTGTTTTATAAGCGCGCTTGATCGCCATGATCGCCGCGCTGGAAAAGCCGCGCCGCTTCAGTCCTTCGGCATTAATACCGTGCGGCGCGCATGGGTTGCCGGAAGCCAGCACGTAGGGCGGCACATCCTGCAACAGAATGGTGCCCATGCCGGTGATGATGTGCGCGCCGATTTTGACGAACTGATGCACCACGGTGAAGCCGCCGAGGATCGCGTAATCGCCGACATGCACATGCCCGGCCAGTTGCGCGTTGTTGGCAAAAATTGTGTGGTTGCCGATCTGGCAGTCGTGCGCCAGGTGCACGTAGGCCATGATCCAGTTATGGTCGCCGACGCGCGTCACGCCGACATCCTGCGCGGTGCCCAAGTTGAAAGTGCAGAACTCGCGGATGGTGTTGTGGTCGCCGATTTCCAGCCTGGTCGGTTCGCCGGCGTATTTCTTGTCCTGCGGGATCTCGCCCAGCGAGCAGAACTGGAAGATGCGGTTGTACCGACCGATGCGCGTGTGGCCGTTGATCACCACATGCGGGCCGATCACCGTGCCCGCGCCGATCTCGACATATTCGCCGATGATGGAATAGGCGCCCACCTCGACGTCGTCGGCAAGCTTCGCGGCCGGATGAACTATAGCGGTTGGATGAATCATCAGGAAAACCTCAATTCAAAGCCACATAACCAGCGACTTGGCTGGCGTATTTTGCCAGCTTAGTCGAATGGCTAGTAGTTATATCAGAGCTCACAGAGAACACAGGGAACGGCGGCGCTTCTCTCTGTGATCTCTGTGTTCTCTGTGGCAATCTGTTTTTCAATACCGTCAGGCTACCGATTTGATGGCGCACATCAATTCCGCCTCGGCGGCCAGTTGCCCGTCGACTTCGGCTCTGGCGCTGAACTTGAATACGCCGCGCATGCTGCGCGTCAGCGACACCTTGATAATCAATTGGTCGCCCGGAGTGACCGGGCGCTTGAAGCGCGCGCCGTCGATGCCGGCGAAGTAATACACCGACTTGTCGTCCGGCTTGCTGTCCATCGACTTGAACGATAACAGCGCGGCGACCTGCGCCATCGCCTCGATGATCAGCACACCGGGCATCACCGGGTGGTGCGGATAATGCCCCGGAAAAAACGGTTCGTTGATCGTGACGTTCTTCAGCGCGACGATGTCCTTGCCCGGTTCGACCGACAGCACGCGATCCACCAGCAGGAACGGGTAGCGGTGCGGCAGATGCTCGAGTATGGCGTGAATGTCCATCTGGTGCCCGGACAAAAGTTTTCCGTCTTGCGTACTCATCGTTCTTTTCCTTTTAATGATTCAATCTCCTGCTCCAATGCCTTGACGCGCTTCACCAGGTCGTCGAGATGGCGCAGATGAACGGCATTCCTGCGCCAATCTTCGGTTCTGCCGAGCGGATAAATCGCCGCGTAGGAACCGGCCTCGCGGATGGATTTTCCGACCAGCGTGTGCGCGGCGATTTCGACATAATCGGCCAGTTGCAGATGTCCCAGAATCCTCGCGGCACCGCCGATCAGGCAATAGCGCCCGATCACCGCGCTGCCGGCGATGGCGGCGCATCCGGCGATGGCGGTATGCGCGCCGATGCGCACGTTGTGCGCAACCTGTATCTGGTTGTCCAACTTCACCCCCTCCTCGATCACCGTGTCGTCCAGCGCACCGCGGTCGATGGTGGTGTTCGCGCCTATCTCGACATCGTCGCCGATCACCACGCGACCGATTTGCGGAATCTTGATCCAGCGCCCCTCGTCCATCGCGATGCCGAAACCGTCCGAGCCGATCACTGCCCCGGAATGCGCGATCAGGTTATCGCCGATCACGCAGCCGTGGTAGATCACCACACCCGGATAGAGCCGGGCATGGCTGCCGATGACCGTGTTTGCGCCGATAAAGCAGCACGCGCCGATCACCGAGTGCGCGCCGATCACCGCGCACTCGCCGATTACCGCCATCGCGGCGATGCTGGCCGTCGGATCGATTTGTGCGCCCGCGCCGATCACCGCGCCAGGATGCACGCCAGGCTTGGCTTCCGGCAGGGGGTTGAACAAGGACGAAACTTTGGCGAAATAGGCGTAGGGATTATCCGAAACGATACGCGGCAAAGCGGTCGCCTGCGCATCCGCCTCGCTGAGGATCACCGCACCGGCCCGCGTACCGGCAAGCTGTGCGCGATATTTGCTGTTGGTGTAGAAGCTGATCTGGTCTGGCTGCGCTTTTTCCAGCGTGGCAATCTGGGCAATGCGCACCTCGGCATCTCCCAGCACGCGCCCGCCAAGCTGCACCGCGATGTCGGCCAGACGATAGGAAATAGTCATCCTGGGTGCCGCTTATTTTGCATCCTTGCCGTTGGTAGCTTCACCAGCGAGATGCTTGATAACCCTGTCGGTGATGTCTATTCTGGGGTTGCGGTAGACCGCTTCCTGCAGAATAAGATCGAATTTCTCCTCCTCGGCGATTGCCTGGATCGCCTTGTTGGCTTGCTCCAGCACGATGGCCAGCTCTTCGTTCTTGCGCAGGTTCAGGTCTTCGCGGAACTCGCGCTGCATGCGCTGCAAGTTCACATTCATCGCCGTCAACTCGCGCTCTTTGTTGCGGTGATCGGCATCCGGCAGCTTGCTGCCATCTTTTTCCAGCAAGGTTTGCAGTTCCTTCGACTGCTTGATCATGCTTTTTATTTCCTGGTCGCGCCCGGAGAATTCTTTTTCAATCTTTTTTTCCGCCTTCATCGCCGGCACCGACTCGCGCAAGATGCGCTCGGTATCGACCACGCCCACCCTGAAGTCTGCGGCCTGCGCCGCCCCTGCTGCCAGCAATATAGCCAGCGCACACACCTTTATTATCATCGCCGTTTTCTCCATAACTCACTCCTTGCGTATTATAACCAGCGGCCTGGATAATGTTTTTATCTTCCTGTTCGACCGGCTATAACCTGTAACCTGGGTGTCGTTTTTGAACAACCTGGTCAGATGGCTATAACCAATGGCTTGCACAGCATCTTTTGCTGGGTTAGTCAGATAGCTAGTAGTTCCATCAGTAGTTTCATCAGAACATCGAGCCCAAAGTAAACTGCAATTCCTGCAATCTGTCCACCGGCTGTTTGTTAAGCGGCACTGCATAGCTGAACTTGATCGGCCCCATCGGAGATAACCAGGTAACTGCCACGCCGGTAGAATACCGCAATCCGGCGCTGCCCGGCAGATCGCCGGGACCATAGACCGCGCCGGCATCGATAAACCCGCTCAGGCGCACCGATTTTTCCTTGCTTCCCGGTAACGGCATCAGCAATTCCGCATTGCCGACCACGCGCTTGGTGCCGCCCAACACCTGATCGTTGAAATCGCGCGGCCCCAGCGAATAGGAATCGTAACCGCGCACCGAACCTGTGCCGCCGGCGTAGAAATTCTTGAAGAACGGTACAGGCTCCCCACCGTATCCGGCAGCAACCCCGATTTCGCCATTCAGCAGCAGGGTAAAATCGCCGCTCACCGGGTAAAACCACTGGTGCTGGTAATTCAGCTTGTAATAGCGCATATCGAGCACCGGCAGGGCAATTTCCGCAAAGGCGCGCTGCACTGTTCCCTCGGTGGTGTAGATCGCGCTGTCGCGGCTGTCGCGCCCCCATCCTATCGTGCCGACCAGGCTGGTGTTCGACGCGCCGAAATCGTCCACATATCCGGTAAGCCGGGTGGAGCTCAATTCGCTCAGCGCAATATCGATTTTCTCGAACGCCAGACCATAGCTGATGGAGACATCTTCGGCAATCGGCACGCCGAAACGTATCCCGGCGCCGAGCGTGCGCGCGGAATATTCGCTGACCGCCGTACTGCTCGAATCGGTGTTGCGTTTGTATATATCGAAGCCGCGGCTGACGCCATCATCGGTGAAATACGGGTTAGTGTAGGAAAGCGAATAAACCTGGTTGATCTTGCTGGTGTTGACTTGCGTCGAAATATGGTTACCGCTGCCGAACACGTTGGCCTGCGTCACGCCAGCCATCAGGGTCAATCCTTCGTTGTTCGAGAAACCTGCACCCACCGAAATATTGCCGGTGGATTTTTCCTCTACCGCAACATTCACGTCGACCTGGTCGGCAGTGCCCTGCACCGGCGGGGTTTCCATGTTGACCTCGGCAAAAAAATTCAGCTTGTCCACGCGCTGCTTGGACATCTTGATTTTTTCCACGTCGAACCATGCACCCTCAACCTGGCGGAATTCGCGGCGGATGACCTCGTCGCGCGTCTTGTCGTTGCCCGCAATATTGATGCGACGAACGTATACGCGCTGCCCCGGATCAATCACGAAATTGAATCCGACCTGGTGTTTCTCCTTGTCCAGCTCCGGAATCGCGTTCACGTTGGCGAACGCGTAACCGTCCTGCCCGAGGCGTTCGCCAATCTTTTTGCTGGTTTCGGTCAGCGCCTTGCGCGAGAAAGTGTCGCCCGCTTTTATCTGAATGAGCTTTTCGATATCTTCCCTGGCAACCAGCGTGTTGCCAGACACCCCGACCCTGGAGACGGTGTATTTTTCGCCTTCGGTGAGGTTGATCGTGATGTAAATATCTTTCTTGTCCGGGGTGATGGATACCTGTGTCGAATCGATGTTGAACTCCAGATAGCCGTTGTCCATGTAGAACGAGCGCATGGCTTCCATGTCGGCAGAAAGCTTCTGTTTGGAGTACTGGTCGTTTTTGCTGAACCAGCTCATCCAGTCCGGCGTGCTGAGCTTCATCAATTCCAGCAACTCATCCTCTTCGAAGGCATGGTTGCCGATCAGGTTGATTTGCTTGATTTTGGAGACTTCGCCTTCCACCACGTCGAACACGATACCGACGCGGTTGCGCGCCAGTTCGGTGACCGTCGTTTTCACGCTAACACCATACTTGCCGCGCGCCACATACTGGCGTTTCAATTCCTGAACCGCCTTGTCCAGCACGCCCTTGTCGAAAATGCGCGCTTCAGCCAGCCCCGCATATTTCATGTTTTCCTTGATCTGATCCTTCGGCAAATCCTTGGTGCCGTTAAGCTCGATGCTGGCAATCGAGGGGCGCTCGCGCACCAGCACGACCAGCACGCCCTGCTCGACTTTCAGGCGCACATCGTTGAAAAATCCGGTGGCATACAGGGCGCGGATTGCTGCCGCAGCCTTCTGATCGTCCAAGGTGTCACCAACCTTGACCGGCAGATAGCTGAACACCGTGCCCGCTTCGGTGCGCTGGATACCTTCGACGCGGACATCCTTGATAACAAACGGTTCGATTGCCCAAGCGCGAGACATGCAAAGCAGGGAAATCAACCCCGCCAGTTTTTTTAATTTCATTTTCTAACCTGAAATAAGGCGATTAATGTCGTTATAGATCGCAAAGACCATCAGCATGCCGAGCAATGCGATGCCGATTTTCTGGCCGATTTCCCAAGCCTGGTCGGAAACCGGGCTACCCTTGACCAATTCGACGACATAATACAGCAAGTGCCCGCCATCCAATAAGGGGATCGGCAGCAAATTCAGCACGCCGAGGCTGATACTGATCAGGGCAAGAAAACTCAAATAAGCCGCCATGCCCGTTTCGGCGGATTGCCCGGCATAATCGGCGATAGTGATCGGCCCGCTCAGGTTTTTCATCGACACTTCGCCGAGCACCATCTTGCCCAGCATTTTCAGAGTAATGGAAGAAGTTTCCCAGGTCTTGCGCAAGGACTGATAAAGCGCCTCGGCCGGGCCGTAGCTCACCTCGGTCAGGACCGCCTGCCATGCGGCACGATCCACTTGCGGCCCCGCGCCGATCTTGCCCACTGACTTGCGGGATTCGGCGACCGCCTGCGGCACCAGTTCCAAGGTTGTCTTCATCTCGCCGCGCTGAATATCGAGCCGCACCGTTTGCCCGGGATGCGCGCGTATCGTTTCCACCAACTCGCCCCAATGCTGTATTGCAACTCCATTGGCACGCAAAACACGGTCACCCTTGCGCAGCCCGGCGCGTTGCGCCACACTGCCTTCGGCAACATTGCCGATGACCGGCTCGATAACAGGCCGGTAAGGATGCAGCCCGATCTTATCGAGAAACTCCCCGTCCAGGTCTTTGGCTTCCAGGCCGCCGATATCGAGCAGGTGAAAAAGCGGCTCGCCCTGCGCGCTGCGCGCCTCGATCTTGACTTCACCCTGCCGGAGGGCGAGTTCCAGCAATGCCCAACGCAATTCCTCCCAGCTCGGAATCGCCTCGCCATTGATGCTGACGATGGTTTCGCCCGGCTGCATCTGCGCGTAAGCAGCCGGAGAATTTGGCGGCACCTCGCCCAATATCGGTTTCAGTCCCGGCACGCCATGCACGAACAGGGCCCAGTACAGCACAATCGCGAGCAGAAAATTCGCCAGCGGTCCGGACACGACAATTGCCATGCGTTGCAGCACCGGCTGGCGGTTGAAGGCATACTTCACATCTTCCGGCGCAACCTCGCCCTCCGCCTCGCGCTCGTCCAGCATTTTGACGTAACCGCCCAGCGGAATCGCGGAAATCACCCATTCGGTATCGCTGCCGGCGAAGCGTTTGCTGTAAATCACCTTGCCGAAGCCGATCGAAAAGCGCAGCACTTTCACCCCGCAGCGGCGCGCCACCCAGAAGTGTCCAAGCTCATGGAACACCACCAGCAGCGCGATCGCACCGACGAACGCCAGCAAGGTAATCATCCGAAAAACCTCAATTCCGGCCACAGAGGACACAGAGAGCACAGAGAATGCGCGGTACCATCTCTGTGTACTCTGTGATCTCTGATGCAACTACTAGTATATAAACACATAAATAACGAAACATATTATACTGTCGCATGCCCACCCTACGACGAGGAGCTTGCAATGCGACAGGCCGAACTGCACCTTACCAAAGAGGATCGAGAATTGATTGAATCATATCGTGCAAAGGGTTTGCGCCATGCCCGAGAAGTCAA
>MGXA01000105.1:12323-12751 GCA_001801215.1 Gallionellales bacterium RIFCSPLOWO2_02_FULL_59_110
CGAGAATTGATTGAATCATATCGTGCAAAGGGTTTGCGCCATGCCCGAGAAATCAATCGTGCGCATATCTTGTCCGCCCTTGATCGCGGGATACCAGAAGCCCAGATCATGGATGTTCTCGGCGTTGGACGAACCGCCATCTGGCGGACACGAAGCGCATATCTGGAGGCGGGTGTCGAATACGCGGTGTGCGATGTCGCACGTTCAGGCAAACCCCGAGAGTACGATACCGACGTTGAGGCGCAGATTACCGCCTTGGCCTGCTCGGAGCCACCAGAAGGAGCCAAGCGCTGGACACTGGAATTGCTTGAACAAGCGGCACAGAAGCAGGCGGATATTGGCTCGATCAGCCGCGAGACGATTCGCCGACTGCTAAAAAAAACTGCCTCAAGCCATGGTGCAAGGTGATGTGGTGCATTGGCGCTCTG
>MGXA01000106.1 GCA_001801215.1 Gallionellales bacterium RIFCSPLOWO2_02_FULL_59_110
GGAGCAACGTGGCATCGAGTGGTCGTTCACGCGGCAGGATGCAGATGTAAAAATGGCTCGGCATTATGTTTCGTAATTAATGGGTTTATATACTAGTTCCGCAACGGCTTCCCGTTCTTCAGCATGTACTCCACCCGCGCCCGAGTCTTGTCCGTCGCCAGCAGTTCCATGAAGTTCTTGCGCTCCAGATCGAGCAGCCATTGCTCGTCCACCAGGCTGCCCGCGTCCACGTCGCCGCCGCACATCGTTTCGGCGATGCGGCAGCCGATGTTGTAGTCGTGTTCGGAGATGAAGCCGCCTTCGAGCAGGTTGACCATCGCGGCCTTGAGGGTGGCGATGCCGGTGCGTCCGGCGACGGGTATCTGGCGCGGCTGCAACGGCGGACGGTAGGCGGTGGTGGTGAGCGCTCTCGCTTCCTCCCTGGCGACATGCAGCAACTCGTACTGGTTGAGCACGATGCGGTCCGATGGCCTGAGGTAGCCCATCTCTCTTGCGAGTTCGGCGCTCTTGGCGACTTCACCCATCGCGATCTGCTGGAAGTAGCGTTTGAGGTACGGAAAGATGTCGCCGCTCGCACCCGAATAATGGCGCGCTTCGTTCGCCGCGCGCAGCGCCATTTCCTTACAGCCGCCGCCTGCGGGCAATACGCCGACGCCGACTTCGACCAGGCCGATGTAGCTTTCCAGCGCGGCGACAATCCGCGTGCAGTGCATCGGGAATTCGCAGCCGCCGCCGAGCGCCAGGCCGTACACCGCCGCGATGGTCGGCACCTGCGCGTATCTGAGGCGCTGCGAGACCTGCTGGAATTTGGCGACCACTTCCTCGACGCGCGGCACGTTGCCGGTTGCGGCGTTGAGCACTTCGCTTAAGTCCCCGCCGCCCGCGACGGTGTATTTCACGCGCTGCGCCGCACCCTTGAGCTTGTCGAACAATCCGGCGGGCGGCGCCTCGCTGCTTTCCTGCACGCCCTGCATCAGTTGCAGCAGGTGCGCCCCGGCGGAGAACGGCGCTTCGGTTTGCCAGAGGATCAGCGCGCGAAAGTGCGCCTCTGCCTCGTCCACCGCGCGCAGGATGCCGTCCAGCACTTCGTTGCTGATCGCGTGCATCTTGGTCTTGAAGCTCAGGATGGCGATGTCGTCGCCGGTGTGCCACATGCGAATATCATCCGTCTCGAAGATGGTCTCGCCGTATTGCGCGGTCTCGCCGAGCAGGCGGTCGGGGAAGAGTTGGCGCTGATACACCGGAAGTTGGGAGCGGGGTTGATAGTGCGCAAAATCCCCCCTGCCCCCCTTTTCCAAAGGGGGGTTAGAAAGTGATGCGCTCTGACTCTCCGCTCTCCTCTTTTCCAGGAAGGAGTTAGAAAGTGATTCGCCCTGACTCTCTACTCCCCCCTTCGACGAAGGGGGGCTGGGGGGGATTTGAATTGCAACGGGTGAAAAAGAACCCTGCGCGGTATGCACGCCGCTGCGCGCCGGGTCGCTCGCCCAGGCGGGCAGCGGGGCATCGGACATCGCCTTGCCGGCGTTGATGTCGGCGGCGATCCATCCGGCCACTTGCTGCCAGCCTGCCGCCTGCCAGATTTCGAACGGGCCGCTGTCCCAGCCGAAGCCCCAGCGCACGGCAAGGTCGAGGTCGCGCGCGTTGTCGGCGATGTGTTCCAGTTGCAAGGCGCAGTAGTGGAACACATCGCGGAACGTCGCCCACAGGAACTGCGCCTGCGGATGCGAATTGCCGCGCAGCCCGGCGAGCTTTTTCGCCCAGTCGCGTTCGCGCAGGATGTCCTTCACGCCGTCGTCCACCTTGGCATCGGACAGGCGATACTCCCTGGTGTGCAGGTCGAGCACGTGGATGTCCTTGCCGATCTTCTGGTAGATGCCCTTTTTGCTCTTCTGCCCCAGCGCTCCCTGGTCGACCAACTGGTTCAGCCAACTCGGCAGTTCGAAGTGCTTGTGCCACGGGTCGTCGGTGAGGTTTTCGCGCATGGTGTTGACCACGTGCGCGAACACGTCGAGGCCGACCACGTCCAGCGTGCGGAAGGTGGCGCTCTTGGGGCGGCCGAGGTAGCGCCCGGTGAGCGCGTCCACGGTGTCGAAGCCGAGGCCGAATGCCTCTGCGTGATGTTTGGTGGCGAGCATGGAGAACACGCCGATGCGGTTGGCGATGAAGTTCGGCGTGTCCTTGGCGCGCACCACGCCCTTGCCGAGCGTGGAGACAAGAAAAGTCTCCAGTTGGTCGAGCAGCATCGCTTCGGTTTCCTTGCACGGGATCAGCTCGACCAGATGCATGTAGCGCGGCGGGTTGAAGAAGTGGATGCCGCAGAAGCGGTGGCGCAGGTTCTCCGGGAAGGCCGCGCCGAGCCGGTTGATCGACAGGCCGGAAGTGTTGCTGGCGAAGATGGTGCGCTCGCCGAGATAGGGCGCGACCTTTTTGTACAGGTCGGACTTCCAGTCCATGCGCTCGGCAATCGCCTCGATCACCAGGTCGCACTCGCGCAGCTTGTCGATGTGCTGCTCGTAATTCGCTGCGGCGATGAACTGCACTTTTGCGGGACTGGCCAGCGGGCTGGGGTCGAGTTTTTTGAGGTTGTCGAGCGCCTTGTCGACGATGGCGTTGGGTTCGCCTTGGCCCTTGTCGTTTTTCTGGGCGGGCAAGTCGAACAGCAAGGTCTCGACGTTGGCGTTGACCAGGTGCGCGGCGATCTGCGCGCCCATCACGCCCGCGCCGAGAACTGCGACTTTGCGGATATGAAAATTTTCGCTCATCTTTCCTCCAGATATGGTTCAGCTTGCCGCCGCATCCCGGCAGCCGCTCGGCAGCATGACGATGCGGTTGCGCCCATCGCGCTTGGCCTGATAGAGCGCCGCATCCGCAATTTCAAGCATTTTTGCGAACCCCAAGTTGCATTCGCTGCAGGATACCGGGCAGACGGCCACGCCGATACTGACGGTGGCAGAGATACTCTTGCGCCCGGTTGCCAGCGGTGTTTTTTCGACAGTATCGCGCAAGGTTTCGGCCACTGCCATCGCGCCAGCCTCATCGGTGGAGGGAAGCAAAATGCAGAACTCCTCACCTCCATAGCGCCCCAGCGTATCCTGTTTGCGCAGCCGCAAATCCAGCAGGTGCGCCACGTCGGCGAGCACATCGTCGCCGGTCGGATGCCCGAATTCGTCGTTGATACGCTTGAAAAAATCGATGTCGATCATGAGCAGCGCCAGAGACGTCTTGTTGCGTCGGGCAATGGCGTATTCTTTCTCGGCGCGCCCCATGAAGGCGCGGCGGTTGAATATCCCGGTTAACGAATCGATCATGGCAAGCGCGCGAATTGCGCGGTCGGCGCGCTCCTTGACCATCAGGATAAATCCCATCGAACCCAGCATGCTCAGCGCGATGAGGCCAACGAAGACCGCCAGTTGTACGGGGTTGGGCGCAACGCTCGACTGGACTGTGGCAAATTCGAATGTGCCGAAGAATGCGACGATTGCGCGTAGCGCAAACATCGGCACGATGGCTGCGGTCGCACCGAACAGCAGCCACCAGGCGCGCCCTGTGCGGGACTCCGTGTCGGCAAGCAGGATGCGCAGGATCATCAGCATCTGTGCGCCATAGATCAGGCTGCCAAAGATCAGCCTGTTCCGGGCGTCCTCATACGGCAATGCGGCCAAGATCAGGAGAACCAGCCCGACCGGGAGCAGGCATTGCCAGCGCGGCCAGGGCAATTCGCGGTATTCATGAATGGCGGCAAGTTTCATGGCTTGCGCGGTAACCAGCAGGACGCCGAACAGAACGATGGAAAAAGCATCGGGAATCGCACCGCGCGCCGCACCCAGCGACCATGCGAGAGACTCCAGCGCCATTGCGCCGCCCCATTTCTTCAGGCTGTCATGCTCCCTGCCCCATGACACGACAGCCAGGCTCAGCGCCATCATGGCGCAAACCAATACAAGGGAAAACAGCAGGGTGCGGTTATCTAATTCCATTTCCGGATAAAAAGGCTATGTCGCGTGGTGCGTTTCGCGCACCATCATACTTTGTCGCACGGAATGCACGCTACGCACCGGGCACGACGCGCGGTTTGCGGTTCTCGTCCACCGCCACGTAGGTCAGCGTCGCCTCTGTCACCTTGACGCAGGTCGGCTTGGCCGGATCGCGCTGCGCATAAACGGCCACGTCCACCGTGATCGAGGTGCGGCCGGTCTTGATGATTTCGGCATAGAAGCTCACGATGTCCCCGACGAACACCGGCTGCTTGAACTGGAAAGAATTCACCGCCACCGTCACCACGCGCCCCTTGGCGCGGTGCAGCGCGGGGATGCTGCCCGCGAGGTCGACCTGTCCCATCAGCCAGCCGCCGAAGATGTCTCCGGCATAATTGGCGTCGGAGGGCATCGCCGCGACGCGCAGCGTGGGCTCGCGCTGCGGCAGGGGAATGGATGCGTGAATTGTCTCGCCCATTTCAATGCCCCCGGTAAAGCTGTTCGATTTCTTTGGCGTAGCGCATCGCCACTTGCGGCCGCTTGAGTTTGAGGGTGGGGGTCAGCAGCCCGTTTTCGATGCTCCACGGATCGGCCAGCAGCAGCGCGCGGCGCACCTTGGCGTAACCGGGAAATTCCCTGATCTGCTCCGCGATGCGCCGCAGCGCTTCCTTCTCGACGCGGGTGTCGCGCAGCGATTCCGGCATGTCGGCGCGCACGCCGACCTGCCGCGCAAATGCCTGCCATTGCTCGGGATTGACCACGGCCAGCACGACCAGCGCGGGATGCCCTTCGCCATGCACCATCACCTGGTCGAACAGGTGGTCGCGCAGGATGGCGTTTTCCATGTCCGCAGGAGGCACCTTCTCGCCGTTGGACATGACGATGATTTCCTTCAGCCGCCCGGTGATGGTGATATGCCCCCTCTCGCCGATGCTCGCGGTGTCGCCGGTATTCAGCCAGCCATCCTTGTCGATCATCGCGGCGGTGGCCTCGGGGTTGCGCCAGTAGCCCAGCATGTTCGACGGCCCGCGCACCAGCAGCGCATTCTGCTCGCCGATGCGCACCTCGATGCCTCTCAGCGGCGGCCCGATGGTGGAAGGACGATTGTCTTCGGCGCGATTGACGCTCACCACCGGGCTGGTCTCGGTCAGCCCGTAACCCTGGACGATGGGCAGGCCGAGCGCGATGAACAGGCGCGACACCTTGGGCTGCAAGGCTGCGCCGCCGCTGATGGAAAGGCGCAAGCGCCCGCCCAGCCGGTCCATCACCTTGTCCGCCACGAGGCGTTTGAGCATCGGCCACAGCAATAATTTCGGCGTCCACGCGCCGCGCCCCTGCCGGTACTCGAAGCGGTCCCAGCCGACATCGACTGCAAGGGTGAACAGCTTGTGCCGCAACGGCGCCCCCTCTTCCAGCTTGGCGTGAATGGCGCTGTAGATGCGCTCGAAGATGCGCGGCACGGAAACCAGGATGGTGGGGCGGATGATTTTCAGGTCGTCCGCCAGCAGCGGGACAGAGCGCGCGTACGCCACCGTCGCCCCGGCCATCATGCTCATGTAATAACCCACGGTGCGCTCGAAAGTATGCGACAGCGGCAGGAACGACAGGAAAGTATCGGATTTATCCACGCCGCCGGCAAACGTCTCCAGCGCCGCATGGGCGTTGTACACCATGTTGTGGTGCGACAGCATCACGCCCTTGGGTTTTCCGGTGGTGCCGGAGGTGTAGATGATGGTGGCCAGCTCGTCGCGGTTGCGCTTGTGTTCCTGTTGCAGCACTGCCTGCGCGGGGAGCCATTCATCCGCGCACTGGAGGCGCGGTTCGTCCGCCGCCGCTATCCTGTCGAGGCTGACCATACGCAGCACGCCGCCGAGCTGATCGCGCACCGTGAGCAGTCCCTGCCATTGCTCTTCGGACTCGAACAGCAACACCTTCACCTGCGCATCGTTGATGATATAAGCCACGTTGTCCGGCCTGTCCACGGTGTACAGCGGCACCACCACCAAACCCAGCGACATCGCGGCCTGCTCGTACATCACCCA
Source organism: Gallionellales bacterium RIFCSPLOWO2_02_FULL_59_110 (assembly GCA_001801215.1). Classification (GTDB taxonomy): domain Bacteria; phylum Pseudomonadota; class Gammaproteobacteria; order Burkholderiales; family Gallionellaceae; genus Gallionella. Next base: position 6,017 of record MGXA01000106.1, read on the forward strand.
CTGCGGGCAATTGCGCAGCATCAGCGCGACATGGTCGCCGGCCGCCAGGTTCTCGCGCAGCAGCGCCGCCTGCCAGCGCGCCACCTGTCCGAGCATCTGCCCCCAGGTCAGCGCCAGCCATGCATCCCGGCGCGCGTCGAAATAGCGGTAAGCAACATTATCCGGCGTGCGCTTTGCCCGTTCGACAAACAAGCCGTGCAGCGTGACGGCGTCTTCCGGTTTGATGTAGTGGCTCGTGTTTTGCGGCATACCCTGCGTTTCCCTTTCTATCGGATGGATCGGTGGATGCGCTTAACGCCCCGCCCGCAACTCTTCCGGCCCGAAGTCGTCCACCATGATGACCTTGCGGCGCAGCGCGTAATCGCGTTCCAGTTGCAGCGCCTGCTCCGCCGTAATGATGGATTGATCGCGCGCCTCGGTGATGCGCGGCAATTCTTCCGGCATTTTCAGCTTGCCGGCCTTGCGTGCCTTTTCCAGTTCCTCTTGCAGAGGTTCGCACAAAAGCGTGCTGGCGAGCGCCGCTTCCAGTGCGCCGACCGCGTCCTGTTCGTCGGTCGGCAGGTACATCCCGGCGGTAAGGCGGTCGCGCGCCGCGCCGGGCTGCATCAGCAGCGTGGCGATCTCGTGGCCGAGGCGGTCGGAAGGCGGCGACAGGCGCATGCCCAGCGGAAAAACCAGCGCCCCCAGCATCCGGCGCGCCGGGGCATTCGGGAAATTCCGGAGCACACCATCGAAGGCCTGTTGGGTTTTGTACAGCGCATCCTGCATCGCCCAATGCAGCAGCGGCAAATCCGCGGCGGGGCGTCCGTCGTCTTCGAAGCGCTTCAGCGCCGCCGAGCCGAGGTACAGCATGCTCAGCGCGTCGCCCAGCCGCGCGGAGATTTTCTCGCGCCGCTTCAGCGAGCCGCCCAGAACCGCCATCGCCACGTCCGCGCTCAGGGCGAATGCAGCGGAAAAGCGCGTCAACTGCTGGTAGTAGCGGCGCGTTTCGCTGCCCGGCGGCGCCGGAATACCGCGCCCGTTGCACAGCGCAAACACCAGGCTGCGCGCCGCATTGCATAACACGAAGCCGATGTGCCCGAACAGCGCTTCGTCGAACTGTTGCAGGGCAAGCCTGGGGTTCGGCTCGTGCGCCGCCGCAATTTCTTTCAGCACGTAAGGATGGGCGCGGATCGCGCCCTGGCCGAAGATGATCATGCTGCGCGTCAGGATGTTCGCGCCTTCCACGGTGATGCCGATCGGCGCCTGCTGGTAGGCGCGGCCGAGGTAATTGCCCGGTCCGAGGCAGATGCCCTTGCCGCCATGCACATCCATCGCATCGTTGACAACGCTGCGCCCGCATTCGGTGGCGTGATATTTGACGATGGCGGAAATCACCGACGGCTGTTCGCCCATGTCCACCGCCAATGCGGTGAAGCGGCGCGCCGCGTCGATCAGGTAGGTGTATGCGCCGATGCGCGCCAGCGGCTCTTCGATGCCCTCGAACTTGCCGATGGGCAGGTGGAACTGCTTGCGCACCCTCGCGTAAGCGCCGCTGGTGCGCGCCGCCAGCTTCATGCCGCCGACGCTGCTGGCGGGCAGCGAAATCGAGCGTCCCGCCGCGAGGCATTCCATCAGCATACGCCAGCCCTGCCCGACGCGCTCAATGCCGCCGATGATGCATTCTATCGGGACGAATACCCCATTGCCCTGTGTCGGGCCGTTCAGGAATGCGGAGTTCAGCGGGAAATGGCGGCGGCCGATTCTGACGCCCGGCAGATTGGCCGGGATCAGTGCAAGCGTGATGCCGCGCTCGACTTCGCCGCCCAGGATGCGGGCCGGGTCGTACAGCTTGAACGCCAGGCCGAGCAGCGTCGCCGACGGCGCGAGGGTGATGTAGCGCTTCTCCCAAGTCAGGCGCACGCCCAGCACGCGCCGCCCGCCGGAATCGTCGTAGCACACCTCGCCGTAATCCGGAATCGCGCCGGCATCCGACCCGGCGAACGGGCCGGTCAGAGCGAAGCACGGCACTTCCAGGCCGTATGCCAGGCGATGCAGGTATTTTTCCTTTTGTTCCTCGGTGCCATAGTGCAGCAGCAATTCGGCAGGCCCCAGGGAATTCGGCACCATCACCGTCACCGCCGCCGTGGCGCTGCGCGACGCCACCTTGCACACCACCGCCGAGTGCGCCTGCGCGGAAAACTCCAGGCCGCCGTAGCGCTTCGGAATGATCATGCCGAAGAAGCCCTTGACCTTCATGAACTGCCAGACTTCGGGCGGCAAATCGGCGCGCCGGTGCGTGATGTCCCAGTCGTCCAGCATGGCGCATAACTGCTCGACTTCGTTGTCCAGGAATGCCTGCTCCGCCGCGCTCAGCCCGCATTTTGGAAAGGCCAGCAGCTTGTTCCAATCGGGATGCCCGCCGAACAGATCGCCATCCCACCACACCGTGCCGGCGTCGATCGACTCCCGCTCGGTGGCGGAGATTTGCGGCAGGATTTTGCGGAAAATTTTAAGGGCCGTGCCGCTCACCAGGATGCGGCGCACGGTAGGAATGCCGAACAGCGCGACGAACAAAAACAGCACAACGTAAACCGCCTGCAAGGCGGCATCCGAAACGCGCAACTGGATTGCCATGACCGGGACGAACAACATCGCCGCCAGCACCCATCCGGCGATGGAGGCGCGGAAAAAAGCGAGCATCAGAATTGCGGCCAGCACCGCCGCCAACATCAGGATTGTCACTGCCCGCTCCTATTATTATCGTTATCGCCTGCGCCTTGCCGCAAAGCCGGAGCCGCCACCATCGGTCTTCTCAACCTTGTGCCGCCGCCATTATTACCCGGCTGCCGCCATCCATCTTGGCCTGGCTAAGCGTTTCATCGGCAACCGCCAGCGCCTCCGCCAGCGTGTGGCCGTGTTGCACGGCCGAAACGCCGATTGAAACCGAGATATGCCCTTCCTTGATTGCCTTGGGATCGTCGGCGGTATGAATGCGCAACACGGGCGCCGCAACCGCTTCGTGCAGACGCTCGGCCATCCTCATGGCATCGTCGGACAGCTTTTCCGCCAGCAATACGGCAAATCTGTCGCCGCCCATATACACCAGCAAATCCTGCGGGCGCAGATTTACCGCCAGTATCCGCGCCACGCCCTTGAGGACGCTATCGCCCGCAAGGTGGCCGTGCCTGTCGTTAAAATCCTTGAAGCGGTCGATATCAGCCAGCAGCAGGAAGAGCGGCATCCCGCTATGCTCGCAGCGTTGCGCCATACGTCGGAATGCTTCGCACAGCCAGTTTTTGTTGTGCAACCCCGTCAACGAATCGACATTGGTGGCCACCTCGAACTCGAGACTATTATCGGGTGTCGTCACCTGCAGCAGATTATCGTTGCGGATACGGCCGGCAAGGATGGCCAGCAGGTTGCGGGCAATATCGTTCGAGCTGTCCACCATGGCCCAGACCTGCTCATGCGGCACCGCCAGCAGGCGCGTATCCTGCGCCGCCATGACCAGCGCCGCACTGCTCCCGCCATCGATCAGCGACAGTTCGCCGACGCATTCGCCCGGCCCCAGCACGGCATGCACCGGCAGATCCGGGCCGTTCAGATAAACACGGAGTTCGCCATCCAGCACCAGATAGAGCGAGGCATTCTTCTGGCCCGCTTCCAGCAGGGTCGCGCCGCTGGTAAGGGTCACTGCCTGACACCCTTTCAGGATGTGCTCAATGCCCCCCAAACTAATATCGCGGAATAACTTGTTCCGCTCCAGCAGCGTGCGATCGGTAATAGTCATCTGCGCAACCCTCACCATAGTGCAATTGGGCAAGTATACACAAAGGGCAAGGCAGGCAGAAGCAGGCTCTCCCACCGACAAACCACGCTCGCTCCGGCGAATTTTCGTTGTAGCGTTTTTCCATCGTAGCTATTGATCCGGTTTTTCGGTCAACTGAATTATCCGGCCTTATGCCAAACCAATTTTGCGCGCCACTTTATCCAAAGCATCATCATTGGTCAGCAAACGTGCGCCGTGTTGTTCGGCCAACGCAAGATACAGGGCATCATAAGCGCTCAAGTTGTATGTCTCGGCCAATCCGCAGGCGGGCAGCAACAAGGTTTCATGTTCGCAAAGCCGAATCGGCAAGGACTTCACAGCCAATAGCAGTTCGCCCAATTCCTGTACCGTCAGCTCGCCGCGCCGTCGTTTGCGCAGCAAAACGTTAGCGGCTTCAACCAATATCAGATGTGGTGCAAACACGACAGCGTCACCGCTGGTCGCATGGTTCAAAGCAGTTTCAACCTCCGGGTGTATCGGACCATCGGGCACAAAAAGGCGAATCAGCGCAGAAGTATCAATCACCCACATCATCTTGAGCGATCCTGTCGGACATCATTAACCGTATCGCCCAGCTCGCGCCCGGCCAAACGTAACCGCCACGCCCGTGCCGTTGCCAAACCGGGGCTGGCGGCCAGCTTCGTCTCCCGCTCAATCATGCTGCGAACCTGCTCCTGCATACTGCGATGATTGGCTGCTGCCATCGCTTTCAACGCCTCATACGTCTCATCCGATAAATTGCGAATACTCAATGCTTTCATCAATGCGCCTCCGTGCTATCAAATTGCATTCAACATTATGGCGGCATTTTGCTTGCATTGTCAATGTAGGTTGATGTCCCTCCTTTGGATAGTGTGGTAGTGGTAATTATCACCTCAACTCAACCAGTGAAACTGCGGGTTCGGTGATGTGAGATTCGTTCAATTGAATGGTGATCCTGAATTCGGCACGTTCGTTGGATGAGCTGACTTCATGTTCTCAGCGTGCACCAACGGGATCAACTGTTTTTTGAGAAGCCTCCTTGAGCAGAAACCCCGCACTCAAATATTTTTTGCGCTCCTCGGTGAAGGGAACGGCGTTCGGCAGCTTGAGTAAATCGGCGCGGGTGGTTTCGGCTAGGGCGCTGGTGATGCCCGCCAGCAGCAGGGAGAAAACAACCGTTACGACAACAAACTGACGAGGTTTCCTACCATGACCCTGTGCGGGCTGAGGGGGAATGCAATCAACGCTTCAACAGTTTATCTAATCCGCTGGAATCAATCTTGATAGGCTCTGCCCACCTCGCGAAAACCGTGGTACGTCCATGTGGTTTCCTTAATTAATTATGGCCTCAACACCAGATGCACGACCAACTCGGAGTATCGGCTCAGTGCAACATCGGTGGTGAGCAAATAGGCTGGTAAGGAATGCGCCTGCGCAATCAGTAATCGATCAAACGGGTCGCGGTGATGCCAGGGCAAATTCACCAAGGGATTGCAATCCTCACCTTTCACAGTCAATTCGGTGAACCCGGTGTCCTGCGCAAGGCGGTGAATATCCTCTGGAGAAAAATCAAAATCCGCACGATTCAAAGAGTGCTTGATCGCTATTTCCCAAATACTGGCTGAGCTGAAATAGACTGTGTTGGATGAATCAGACACTCCCGCAACCACCTCTGGCGGCAAGCGCTCGGGAGCAAGCAATGTCGCTAGCAGAACATTCGTATCCAGCAAGTACACGTGCCGGGCCATTACTTGCCCTGCTCGAACATGCCGGTTATTTCACCCGCATTCAAGTTGTCGAAGTTTGACGGAAAAGTGAAATGTTTCTTGCCCAGCCCCAGCTTACGAGATTTAGGCACAACAGAGGCCAGAGATACCAAGCGCGCCACCGGCTTTCCGGCACGCGCGATCACGATTTCTTCCCCCGCCTCCGCCTGTTCAACAATGCGCGAAAACTGGGTTTTAGCTTCATGGATATTGACGGTTCGCATGACATACCATCGATCAGACTAGATGGACTAGTGTTAGTCCATATCATGTATTCAGGCAAGCGAAGAATTTGCAGTCGGCATCGAAAAAACTATCGCAATGCTGCCCCGTTAGAGTTAGCCCGTTCGTTCGGGCGCGGGAACCGTGGTCTGACTCTGAGGTTTCCAGCTCAGTCAAAGACTCATTCACCCTGGCAAAGACTCCTGCGGCCAAGTCGCCCAACAATGCAGCACCCTGTTTTTCGCAATCGTCACGTAATCCTTCCCACACGTGATCCGACAAACCCTCTTGCAAGTGGGCCAGCAGATCATGGCTATACCTGCCTGCTGGCCACGTCCCATAGTTTTGAGGAGCCCAGACGGATATCGAATTGAGGAAAAGGCTTGATACTGGCGGCATCCAATTGCTGGGTGGCATGCAGAAAAGCGCACGCGATGCCGTATTTCGTTTCCGGCTGCTGACTCTTGGAAAAGTCGTAGCTACTGAAAGGATCAAAAGAATCTAACATCGGCGCGGGAAAGTGATGCGCAGCCACAAGTCGAAGAGGGTGACGGGCAGCAAAGGCGCGAGCATGAAAAAGATCGCGCGGGTGGATGGGCTGACACCGGGGAGAAACGGGCGGCGTTTCATGGGCGACTCATCCTTGCGCAACACGTTGCCAGTCTTCCTTCAACACCCGCAGCAGCATGGTTAACTGGCTTTTGCGGATGGGCAGTTCCTTGGCCAGTTCAGGCAATGCGCTCATGCCATTGCACAGGCGGTCTATGCTCTCTTCTGCCTGCCGGGCAGTGAGGCCGCCGCGCCGGGCGAGTTCGAGCAAGTGGTTTCGTGCAGGTGCGCGCCCCTCGCCTGCGATGGTGGTGAAATGTTCGCCGCGCGGGCCTTCATTGAACGTCAGGTCAAATGCCGGAGCCAGTTGCCAGCGCCGCTGGCGGTCGAGCCGAAAAGCGAAGTTGCGGCTGTGGTCGTCGCGATTGTGGGTGAGGACATTGAACACGCAGCGCTCGAAGGCCTTGACGACTTCGCGCTCATCCCCCGTCAAACGGCGGGTCAGGCGCAGCAGCATTTCATAATCGAGCGAGGGCAAACGGTAATCTGCATTCAGTGCTGCCGAGAGGCTTTGCAGCGGAATGCGCAAACCACCTTCGCGATCAAAGCGGCGCACGCCAAAAGCACTATATTTTCCGTCGAGATCGAAGAAATGCGACTCCGGCATCTCCAGCCCGCAATGCGCGGCCAGCCGGGCGTAAAGCGCCTCGATGGCGCAGGCATCGCGATGCTCGTTCCCGGCGGGGAATTTGACCAGCCAAGGCTCGCCTGCATCCGGGCCGATCCCGCAACTGGCACGCCCGCTAACGGGATTGAAATTCACCAGCACCTTGGGGCGCGCGCCCTGCGGCGAACCGCCCAGCAGCAAAAGATGGCGCAAGGCTTCGTCGGCATCTTCATTGTCGAGTACCAGCGCGGCATCCCTGGCCAGTTGCGCCAAATCCAGCTCGTTCTGTTCTGATGCCATGTCGTCGGCAGGCTCAAAAGCCAGCGCCCCCATCGCACGCTCACCGATAAAAGCCAAACGATCAAGCGGAGAAATGCTCGCGGACATGCGACCCGCCCGGCGAAAAGCGCGATCCATCAACAGCAGCCCCCAACCATCCGGCAGGGCATCGGCGATTAGCCCCGGCAACCCCATGAAAAACGGTTCGCCCGTAATCGCGCCGACATGCGCGAGCGGCGCGCGCAAAGGCGCAAGCTCCAAGCCTTGCTGAATGGCCTGCGGCGAGTATTCAAAAAGAATCTGCTGGCCGGTATCTGCCAAGGCCCCCAGCGTCCAGCGTTCACCCCATCCGGCGTAGATGACGTGCAGTTTTTTCATGCGGATTTCTTCCGGCGCGGCGATGCTGCCCGCTGGCGCTTGGTGGTGGCATCGCGCTCCGCATCGGCAATACTAAGCACAGGTAAAACAAGCAGGTTTTCCAGATGCCTCACAAGATGCAGCGCCTGAACAACACGCACCAGCAACTCCAGTGTGCTCTGCCCGCTGGCCTCCAGACGGCGGATGGAAGAAAGCGATGCACCTGCACGCTCCGCCAATTCAAGCTGGGTGAGATTGGCTTGCAGGCGCAGACGACGGCAGCGCTGCCCCAACTCGCTGCAAATCTCCTGATGTGTTAGCAAATCAAATGCTCTCATTAGGGCGATTATAGTGCAAATATGCTATTTTTGTTCAAATAAGAGCCATTGCTATCGGTTAAAATAATCCGTATTCTTGTCGGCGCGACATTCCAAATAGCCCATCAAAAAACTGCATCATATGCCTGACTTGTTGCTGCGACCTGGCACCCGCACAGGGTATGCCGGAGAGGCATAATCGCCGGTAATAAGCAGGATCGACTATCGCCAGCATGAGGGTTTCTTTGCGGATCATGCCTGGCGAATCAAATACCGGAGCCTTTTTTGACTCATCGCATCGCACCTGAGTTACCGTACTCGATCCACAGCTTCTTCGACGCGCTCCACTGCGATGATTTCGATGCCTGCGATCTTTTGCTTGGGCGCGTTGGCTTTGGGGATGATGGCCTGCGTGAAACCTAGCTTGGCCGCCTCGCGCAGGCGCTCCTGACCGCGCTGCACCGGGCGCACTTCTCCCGCGAGGCCGACTTCGCCGAATACCACCAGCTTCTCCGGCAAGGGTTTGTTGCGCAGGCTCGATACCATCGCGAGGATCACCGCGAGATCGGCACCCGGCTCGGTGATCTTCACGCCGCCGACCGCGTTGATGAACACGTCCTGATCGAAGCAGGCGATGCCCGCGTGGCGGTGCAGCACCGCGAGCAGCATCGCCAGACGGTTTTGCTCCAGCCCCAGCGACAGGCGCCGCACGTTCGGCGAATGCGCCTCGTCGAGCAGCGCCTGAATTTCCACCAGCAGCGGGCGCGTGCCCTCCTGCGTTACCATCACGCACGAGCCGGCGACCTGTGATCCGTGCTGCGACAGAAACAAGGCGGAGGGGTTGCTCACCTCGCGCAGGCCCTTCTCGGTCATCGCAAACACGCCGAGCTCGTTCACCGCGCCGAAGCGGTTCTTGAACGCGCGGATCAGGCGAAAGCTGGAATGGGTGTCGCCCTCGAAGTACAGCACCGTGTCCACGATATGCTCCAACACGCGCGGCCCGGCCAGCGCGCCTTCCTTGGTGACGTGGCCGACCAGGATCATGGTGATGTTGGCGCTCTTGGCGATGCGCGTGAGTTGCGCGGCGCACTCGCGCACCTGCGCCACCGAACCGGGCGCGGAGGTGAGCTGCTCCGAATACACGGTCTGGATCGAATCGATCACCACCACGTCAGGCCTGTCTGCTGCGATGGTGGCCTGGATTTTTTCCAGCTGGATTTCCGGCAGCAGGCGCAGGCTGCGCGCGTCCAAAGATAATCGCTTCGCGCGCAGCGCGATCTGCTGCGCCGATTCCTCGCCGCTGACATATAAAGTATTTTGTTTGCCCGACAAGTGAGCCAGCACTTGCAGCAGCAGCGTAGACTTGCCGATGCCCGGATCGCCGCCGATCAGCACCACCGCGCCGGACACCAGCCCGCCGCCGAGCACGCGGTCGAATTCCTCGATGCCGGTCGGCGTGCGCGGCACTTCCGCCGCCTCGACATCGGACAGCATCTGCACCTTGCCACTCGCCGCAAGCGCGCTGAAACGGTTTTTAGCGCCGGGCGCGGCAGCTTCCGCGACCGATTCGACCAGGGTGTTCCACTCCATGCAATGCGGGCACTGTCCCTGCCACTTCGGCGTCTGCCCGCCGCACTCGGTGCATGAATAAATCGTTTTTGCTTTTGCCATGCCTGTCTGTTATTCGAAATGTTTCAAGGATGAATGCGCGTTACCGATAATATAGCCCGGCGAAAGATCATTCACCCAGCAAACCATTTTTGGCCATGCTGCCCACCATGATGCCGATATAGGACTTGATCAGCTTCTCCTTCGAATCGCCCATCACGGTTTCGGACGAAGCCGACCAAACCAGTTTGTCGTGCAGGGTTTCATAGAGGTTGGTTTCAATCACCGCGTATTCGTCCTCGGCGATATAGCCGGGCGAGTACAGGTAGCGATAGCCAAAGCCGTAATATTCCGGCCAGGTGCGGTAATAAAACGGCGGTGCATAGATCGTCCCCGGCACATAGGTTCGCACGATCTTTTTGCTGACCATCCTGGTGATGAGCACAGCATCTGCTCCCAACTCTTTCACCTTGACCGCAATCGCTGCCTGATCGTCCTGCTGCTTGTCTGAAAGAACAGCATAACTCGCAATCGCATCGGTGCCGCGCGCTTTGAGTTGCAGGACAAACTCATCCTCGAACAGCCTGCGGTTGAGGGGGGTTTTGGCCACCCCGACAACCATGATTCTGGCGGGGCGCGCCCGATACGAAGAATCCTTCCAGACCGTGTTGATTAGCGTCGTGGAACATGCGGCGACCAGCATCGCAACGAGTGCCAATAAACCGAATGGACTTCGCAGAAATTGTGTCATTTTTGCCCCTCCTTCAGTTGGCGTGGAGGGGCAAAGCATACGCCATTTCACCATGTCGGGCCACCCATCCGGCGCTTTCGCGAGAGGGGCTGGCGCTCAATTCCATCCTTGCCTGGCAGTTCGGCTGCGACACTTCTAAGGTGAATTGCTAATTGAAATATCCGGCAAAGCATCTAATCTGGCAAGTCTCGCGACCGAAACCGGCTGTCGCGAGACTGGCGGAAGGCGGGCTGGCCGCAAGCATCCCCGATCCGATGCGGCGCTACCGCGCATATCCCGCCATTTGCGTAGAGCGATTCCACCGGATCAGCCCTGTGTCCAATGACTTGAAAGGAGTTTGTCCCATGAAAAAGATTACCCTTGAAATGCCTGTTGTCAGGAATTGCATGGCGAGCGAGTGCGCCTATAACGTCAACAGCGCCTGCCATGCCCGCGCCATCACCATCGGCGATGCCACCCACCCCGGCTGCGACACTTTCCTGAAGGGGTTGAGCCACATCAGGCAAATCCAGCAGATTGCCGGCATCGGCGCCTGCAAGACCTCCATTTGCAAGTTTAACGAAGACCTCGAATGCATGGCGGACAACATTCAGGTCGGAATGATCAAGAGCGAGGCCAATTGCATGACTTTTGCCTTGCGCTGAACCCGCCGGAATTACGCCCGAAAAAGAACCCGGGGCGATCTTGCTTCATTCCGGGAAGACCTGGCGCTCATCGGGTGCCAGGTTTTCTACACGGGTCATGCAATCCGGCATGTGGCGCGACTTGAGCTACTTCATCCGGGACGGAAGTTTGAGCGTATCGCCCGCCACCATGAAAACGCCCTTGCCGCGATGATGCAAAGTGCGCGGATTCTTCTTCGCGGGATCGATCCACGCCTTGACCACTTCCAGCACAAAGAAGTTGTATTTGCTCACCATGCGCGTATCGGCCACCCGGCATTCGAGGTTGGCAAAACACTCGGCGATCAGCGGCGGCGCCACCCGCGCGGCGGGCAGCGGCGTGAGATCGAACTTCTCGAACTTGTCCACCTTTTTCCCCGAACAGTTGCCGACGCCCACCACCTGCTGCGCCAGCTCCACAGAGGGAATATTGAGCACGCATTCCCTGGTGATACGCAGCGCATCGAAGCTGTGATTGCGCCCGCTGAGCACGCAGCCCACCAGCGGCGGTTCGAACTCCATCATGGTGTGCCACGACAGGGTCATGATGTTCGCTTTTCCTTTTCTGGCAGTCGTCACCAGCACCACCGGCCCCGGCTCGAGCAATTGGTATACGCGGGATAACGGATAAGTTTTTTTCGCCATCTCCAGCCTCCTTTCATCAAAGGAAATTCGAAGCTGCCCTGTACGGGCCGGATAACATGGCCGCCCTCATTCGCTGAATTCCCATTGCGGGTTCCATACGACCTCCCACAAATGCCCATCGGGGTCTTTGAAATAACCCGAATAGCCGCCCCAAAAGGTATCCTGCGCCGGCTTCACGATGATGGCGCCGGCCTTCCCGGCCTGCTCCATCACCGCATCGACTTCCGCCCTGGAGGCAACATTGTGCCCGAGCGTGAACTCGGTAGCGCTTGGATCGCCCGGAGGAATTCCAGCATCGTATGCGATATTCGCCCGTGGCCAGATTGCCAGCTTCAGGCCTGGCTGCAAATCGAAAAAAGCTACCGCGCCATGCTCGAATTCCGCACCGACGATACCCCGCGTCGGCAACCCGAGCCCATCGTGGTAGAACGCCAGCGATTTTTTCAGATCGTCCACGCATATGGTGATAACAGTAATGCGAGGTTTCATTTCCGTCCCTCCTTGCTGTTGATGCGACACCAATCGAGATAATTCTGCCGCGCTACGCACTTCGCCAGAAATTTATCCAGTTGGTTCGCGAATGCCTGACGGTCGCCCTGGTTGAGCGCCGGCGGGCCGCCCGTATCCACCCCGCTGCCGCGCAGGCCGTCCATGAAATTGCGCATCGTCAGCCGCTCATGGATCGTGTCCTTGGTGTAAAGCTCCCCGCGCGGATTCAAGGCATGACCGCCGCGCGCGATTACTTCGGCGGCCAGCGGAATATCGGCGGTGATCACCAGGTCGCCAATCTCGACCAGCTCGGCGATTTTGTTATCCGCCACATCGAACCCCGCCGGCACCTGTATCGCCCGGATGACCTTGGACGGCGGGCAGTACAGCAGCTTGTTTGCCACCAGCGTCAGCCGGATCTGGCGCCGCTCCGCCGCGCGGAACAGGATTTCCTTGATGACCTTCGGACACGCATCGGCATCCACCCAAATCTGCATATATTTTATCTACTCTCGCCCGGAGAAACCGGAGCTTACCCCTGCTCTCCGGCAAACATGTCTTCCTCGATTTCTTCCCGCGTTTCTTCCTGATCGCGAATCATTGCGATAAAACTGTCCAGCAATGCGGTATCCCACTGGCCGCTGCCGCGCTCGCGATCCAGGATCGACAAGGCTTTCTCCACCGTCATCGCCTTGCGATAGACGCGGTCGCCGGTCATCGCATCCCAGGTGTCGGCGATGGCGACGATACGCGCGAGCAACGGGATCGCCACACCCTTCAGCCCGTCCGGGTAGCCGTTGCCGTCCCAACGTTCGTGATGCCAGCGCGCGATCTCGGCGAACACCTTGAAGCGGGTGAGCGGTCGCATGATCGTGTAGGTCGCCTCCGGGTGCTGTTTCATCACCTCGTACTCGCGGTCGTCGAGCGGGCCAGGCTTGTTGAGGATGGCATCCGGAATGCCGATTTTTCCGAGATCATGCATCAGCGCGCCCTGCTTGAGCAGGGTCAGTTCCTGTTCGGGCAGGCCGATGCGCCGCCCGAGCAGCACCGAGTAACGCGACACACGCGCAGAGTGGGTGGCCGTGTAGGCGTCCTTGGCCTCCAGCGCCTTGGCCAGCGCCTGCATGGACTGGATGTAGGCGCGCTCCTGTTCGGTCAGCAGGTGCTCGATGCTCTCGGCCAGGTGGTTGATCGAGGCGCCGAGCTGGCCGAGCTCGTGTTCGCCGCGCAGATGGGCGCGCGCGCCGAGTTCGCCCGATGCGATACGGCGGGTCACCCTGGCAAGCTCCCCGATAGGCCGGATCAGCCCGCGCTGCACGATCCACAGCAGGAAGGCAAGCATGAGGGAAAACACTGCCGCCCAGACCATGACAACCTCGCGCTCGAAGCGCTCGACGAGGGTGCGAATGGTGGCCAGCGTCTTGTTGACATCGATCTCCACCTCCAGCAACCCGATCGGCGTTCCGCGATGATGCAGCGGAATCACGATGTCGAAAGCCGGGATTTCCTTGCCAACGCCCGCGACCTTCTTCCACTCTAACTCGCCGCCCAAATATGGGTGGCGCGTGCGCAATACCCCGCCCAGGTAGCCCGACATATCCTTCGGCCTGCGGGTAGCATCGGGTTCGGAATGCGCGAGATAGCTGCCGTCCGGAGCCACCGCATACATCTGGAAAATCGAGAAATCGTACACCTCGTGGAGATGGCTCCTGGCGTGATCCACGAGCCGCTGCACGGCCGCGCGATCGGGGATGTTCTCGCGCTGGAATTCCTCTTCGAGGGTGAGCAAATAAGCGACCGCCTGTTTCTTGGTCTGCTCCATCATCGCGTTCTCGAGGATCGTCTCGCCATACAACACGAGAACGATAGAGCTCGCCCCGATGCCGAGGGTGATGAGCAGGGCGAAGCGCTGCGACAACCTGATGCGTTTGAGAAATCCCATCTTCAAAGCCGCATCCGGCCCCGTGCCTTGGCGGGGCTGGCATCGTTTTTTGCTGTTCTGCCGCACAGGCAAACCGGACGCTTCATGACTGATTCCTTGTTTTCAATAGCGCTTCATTTCAAGCGGGCAACCAAGCGGGCGAATGGATTATTCGGGTTCCGGGTTTGACATGCAACCCATCCCGCAACCATTCACGTAGAATTGTCGCTGCACTATAACGCTGCCCGCAGCGAAAAAACATATGCCTGGATTATTTCCTCCCCCCATCGCGCCAGCCAAAATCGAACGTTTCTTCTCCGAACAAAGCCAGCTACTACTGCCAATTCCATCACGCAGCCGATATGTGTGAAAGCCAGCAGACGCATCATCAGCCTTTCCTGGATGTTGCCCTTGGTGTAAAACTCCCAGCGCGGCTTCAGGGCATGGCCGCCCCGCGCGATCACCTTGGCGACCAGCGGGATACGGCGGTAACCACCGGGTCGCCAATCTCGACCAGCTCGGCGATTCTACTGAACCGCCACAGCTAAACCCGTCGGCGCCTGCATCGCCCGGATGGCTTTTGATGGCGGGCGACGCAGCAGCTTGTTCGCCACCAGCGTCAGCCGGGTCTGCCGCCGCTCCGCCGCACGGAACAGGCTTTCCTCGATGAACGTCGAGGCACATATCGGCATCCACCCATATCTGTATTGCGAACCCCAATGTGCCGTGAAATCAGGATAGCCGCTGTTCCAGGATCATTCGTCCTGCAATGCCTGGTTTGGAAACAGTTCTTCGCTATAGCCGAACCGGGTGATATCGCGGATGCGCATCGGGTACAGGATGGTCGCCTGAAAGACGCTAAAACGCTGGATTACGGCGACCATCACATTACGTTACACACATCGTTACACCTACCGTTTTTACCTATTTTTCGCGACGCCATCGACAATTTGTGGTCGCACTCGTGGGTAAAGTTGCGGGTAATTCTAATGCAAAGAATGGCAGCCTCGTGGTCATTATATTCACGCTTGCCATCACTTGCCTCCATTCTTGGACACCCACCGATACATCATGCTGCGTGAAATGCCGTTGCCTTTTGCAACCTCCCTGTCCGGCTTAGTGCCATTCTCTGCACGCTTGGCGATATTGACCCGCTCGCCACCCCAGTCGCGCCGGAACTGTTGCTCGATCTGCAACGCCTGTTCCTCAGTGAATGATGGCTGCATCTCCCTCACGGCCTGCAACAGGCATTCGATGAGGTCGCGCCCATTGCTCATCCGCCGAACCTCTTGGATTTGCCCAGCGAGATGCGCCCGCCGCTGAAGCAGTGCTCGGCGGGT
The DNA here is from genome assembly GCA_001801215.1 of Gallionellales bacterium RIFCSPLOWO2_02_FULL_59_110. GTDB lineage: Bacteria > Pseudomonadota > Gammaproteobacteria > Burkholderiales > Gallionellaceae > Gallionella. The sequence goes on from MGXA01000106.1 coordinate 21,383, forward strand.
TGCGCCAATGCAGGCGTCTGCGCCGGTCGAACTTCTGCACCTGGCAGTGCCTTAGTTTCGGCTTCGGCTTGCCGCTCGAATAGGACACTCTGCCGTATTCGCTTTTCATAGCTATCCCACGAATCAGGTCGGCGAGTATGCAAACCCATGGCATGCACTAGCCAGAGTGCATACACAGTGCAATCCAGCGCCTCATTGCGACGGTCGTTGCGCTTCTTCCACTGGCGCCGCTTTGGGTTATGGCGCATCGGAATTTTGATTTCAGAAAGCAATTGTTCATAGAAGTCCGGTCGCACGGTTTCGTACCAGTGCATACGGTGTGGGCCATCGCCTGACAGACGCACGCGGCCGCCTTCTTGCGCCCAGCCGAGAATGGCGTCTTTCGCCTTGGCTGTGCCGACGATATGAACATGCACGCCATGCTTGTCAGACTTTCGCCCTGAACGATTTGGATCGATGGATTGCTGCGAGGGAGCACGCCAAATTTCGGCCTGGCCTTCGGTATCCGAGGCTCCCTTGATGGCATAGATTGGACGGGGGCGGCCATTGCGCTTGCGCACGAATTCATAGACAGCACTCGATGTTTGCCCATCTGAAGAGTCAATGGCTACAGCAGCAATCGGCAATGAAACACCGCTGGCGTGCCGTACGGTTTTTTCCAGCAGATTATCGAGGTCGAACCATGCACCGGCAAAAGGGACGATGGTCTGTCCAGGCAACTCACCCCAATAGGCCAGCCACATTTCCTCACGCCGGCCGATCACCCAGCAGGTGACGGCGAGGCGGTCATGCTGCACGTCGACTGTGACCACAGGAATCATGCCGCCCTCTGGAACCGACCATTCCACGTAGGGCTCGGCGCGCTCCCGCAATTCATCTTCCTCAGGCAGCTCGCCGCGATATTCCCATGGCAGGCCCAGCGTTGAATTCCAGAAGGTGATCATTTCACTGTTGTCGCCCTCTTCCTGCTTGTGCCGCGCTTCAAGAAACTTGCGCGCCAGAACGGGTACGCGCGAACCGCCGAAGGTAGACATGAGTTCATTGAGCAAAAAGCCGACGGTGCCGGTTGACGGTGCAGTAGCCTCGAAGTGCCCGAGCCTAATGGCGTCGTGGCGCTCTTCCTCTGACCACGCCGTACCGCAGGCTGGGCATGTGTAGAAGGCATCTTCCCATCGGGCGGTGCCGTAAATTTCGCGCTGCGGTTGATCTATGGCCTCTGGGATAATGATGCGATCCCAAGATGGAACATGCTGTTCGCTACAGTGCGGACATGGGATATGGAATTTGCGTTGATCACTGGCGAGAATTTCCTGCTCGATACTGCTGGCGCCCTTTGCAGTAGGCGTGCCACCGATCAGGATCAGGTGATCAGCGTAGGCCTTGGCGCGCTCTTCCGCCAGCTTGATCGCGTCGCCTTGGCCTCGCACGTTTGTGCTGGCGTCATCAGGCTCCTCCACGATTACCACGCGTGCGCTGGTAGATTTCACATCTGACGGGCTGTTACTGCCCACCAGCTTGATCAGCCCACCAGGATAGTGCTTGCGCGTCTGGCTGTTTCCAAGAGCGCGGCTCTTGAGGTTGATGCGCTCCGCCAACGGCGGAGTTGCACGAATACATGGGTCGAGCTTTTCCGCTGCGAAATCCTTCGCCGACTTCTCGCGTGGAAAAACGGCGATCTGCACGCTCGGGCGGTGATGGACGTGATAGCCCAAGACGTTGACAATAATACCGACTGTGTATCCGAATTGCGCCGGCTTCATGGTAACGACCTTGCGCACCGCAGGATCAGAACACGACAGCAGAATTTCACGCAGGGCAGGGGTATGGTCGAGCGTGTATCCACCTTCGCCAACAGTGCGGCAGTGTCGATCTTCGCGTGGTTGAGCCGATCCGTCATTGATCGCTGCCCCGGTGCGCCTGTTTTTTATCGGCGCACCGTTGAAGTTTTTTCGTCGGCATCGGCATGAAACCGCCCGGCGTGCGCTTGCGCTCTGCCTGCGCCTTCCAATCGCGCCGGCGTTTGCCCTTTCTCATATCGAAGCCTGCGCAATCATGGCTGCATTGACAGGCGTCGGCTTTATGACGCCTGGCATTACTGCCTGCCTGTTTGCGGCCGCACTACCGACAAGCCCTTTGCCTTGCACATAGGCCGCATAGGTGCAGATGTTGCCGAATTCTGCGCGAATCGCCGGATCAGCTTTCCAAGTTCTGATAATGTCTACGGCAATTTGGCCGTCATTGGTATTCTTGATATTCGTGGTTTTCATGATGCAGGTCTCCATAATTGCTCAGCTTAGGAAAGTGACAGGCTCGACGCCTTTAAGGTGGTTAACCAAGGGCGCTCCTTGCCTGTCGCCATTGCCACACCGGGCAATGGAGGATGCGTTCCCATCCTCACCAAATCATCCGGCTATGCCCATCCGAATAAAGCGACAAACTGGCTCTGGGACGCTCTCTCGCCAGATTGCCGTACATTTCAGTTGCCCAGCGCATCCAGGCGACGGCGTTGCTCAGAAGACGCCTCGTAGCCGATGCGATCGCCGTACCGCTTGACCAATTCCGGCAGGTGCAGGGCATCACTCATCCAGCCGCCGAATGGCCCTTTGTTGACCGGATATTGCACCACCGAAAACCGGTGCGCAGCGAAGCCATCCGCTTCAAGCTCCACACGGAAACGGCGCTCCTCGGCATTGGCTTCGGCGATGGTCAACAGGCTGTCCACGATGCGGTGCGCGCGCGCATGCTGCTCATCGATACGCACGGGTATGTACTGCTCTGCTATCACGGCCAACCGCGCAGCAACCAGCTTGCCGAGCTTTTCGCCGGCCAGCCGTAGCGCGGCGAGATGTGCCTCCTGTTGCGCATATTCATCGCGCATGGCCGCGATCGGCATCGCTGAAAAACCGTTGTTCCCGGCGACAATCGCATCCGCCAGACGGCGCACATCGACATTTGCGCCCTCATTGATGCGACGATTCAGCTCCGCCAATTCGTTTTCTTTCGCGACGATGTTGGCGGCGTTTTCCGCGTGGCGGGTTTTAAGGTTGCGCAACTCCTGGTCGCGTTCGACGAAGCTGGTAAAACTAGGCTTGCTGCTCATGGTCATCCTTTCTTAGGGTGGTGGTTATGCGCCAGAGTTGGCGCGGTGGGTGAATGTTGCGTGGCTGTACCTTTGCGCAAACCGGCGGCAAAGGCATCGGCTACGACTTTGAAGGTTTGCTGGCGATTAAGTATGCTGACGGGTCTGCATTCCTCGACTGACCGTAGAACATGCTCAGATCCGGCCAGGTCGCGTGCATCGATCATGCAGCGCAGGTCGGCAATGAGATTGAGGCTGACCAAGGCAAAGCCGCTATCGCGCTCTTCATGCATGTCCGCCGCCATTCTTTTGGCGCTGATCGGCGCGCTGAACCTGTTGCAGCTTGCGTTTTGCCCAGCGCTTTTGAGCTCGATTGCCGGTGACGAGAACACCCTCAATGACTACAGGGCGGCTTGTTGCCGTGATGTTTTCGGACATGCGCCCCATGCCGCCGGGATGGTTGCGGTAGTAGCTCATCGGCGCGCACCCTCGGCGAGGGATTTTCTGATTTCCCCAACATTCCAACGAGTACAGCCGGGGGAAAATTTTTTAGGGACTGGTATGCGGCCAGATGCGCAATCCCGCCAAATGCTGGCCTTGCTGCGGTCATAGAGTACCATCAATACTTTGATATCCACCTGTGCTTGATCCGGGAGGCGATCCCAATGCTCCACCGCAATCGGTAAGGATGGGGTGGTCATTTTTGCTTCCTGGAATCAATGAGGCGCTGAAATGCGTCAGATGGCCACATAAGGCGGCGGTTTGGTGGGCGTGTCGGCGTTACGCCGTAATAGCTGCCAGTGCGGCAGACTGCCGCGCGGATACTCTGCGGCTGGATACCCAGGCGGGCCGCCAGGGCGGCGGTGGTTTGATCCATGACGTTGCTCCTTTCAGATACCGCGTAGCGGCCGCAACGTCAATATGCCTATTTAAATTGTTTAGCTGTTGCCAATAACTCGCATTTATTGGCAACGTTCATAAATCAACCGAAATTTAGTATCACTTGCGCAGACGGTAGCGTTGCTCAAGCTCTGCTAACCAATCGCTATTTTTATGCTTGTCATAATCCCGCACGATCGTCCTTATGGAGTCGGACTTTCCACGGCTAAGGTCTTGGATTTCAGCCCATTTTTTTGCTGCCGGTTGTACCTTTGTTGTTTTCAACTCCGCCATCCACCAACATACAGCAATGGCATTGCATTTCTCTCGATTCCTTAACTGGTACGTGCCTTTAGGGTGGCCTGGCTTGCTCTTACTCAAGCCGAAGGCCTCATCCATTGTGTAGCCGTATCCGCTGCCAAACGTCTTAAAAACACCCGCCAACCCACTCTGCAGAGGCATCGGAGGAGATAGATGGTGCGCTACAAATGCGTTGTAAACCTCCAGCAATTTTTCCCAAGCCAAACGATCACCTTCTTTCAAGGCAAACTGCATGGCGCTATCAGCGGCCTTATCTATTTCTTCTGGCAGGAAACAGCCTGGCATCGCCAAGCTGTCCCACATGAAATTGAGGGCGCCACCAAATAGATCATCTTCCGTCTTCTCGCGATCAGTAAGGCATTCCGCCACTGTGCGATCCACTACGGTGGCCCACCTTGGAATTAAGACCCACTCCTCTGAGTCTTCGTTGTATACGATGTCATCAGCCATGATTGATCAATGAGGTATCAATTGGAATGCTCCGGATAATTGGTGCCATAGCGCCCGCGAAGAGTGTGGAGAACACGCTCTTTCTCTACCAGGTAGCGGGTGCATCGATCGGAAGGTACAACCTCGCCGTGAACGGTAGCAAGTTGACCCAAGTTCAGTTCCTTGAAAATGAGCGCGGAGAGTTCGCACAGCCTCTTCACGGCCTTGTCGTTGCATAGCGGTTGGCGGATGTTGTCAATCTGCCTGCCGCGATAAACGCGTTGTGAATCTGGAACAAAGAGTACGCGGGGAATTGGTAGTGCCTTGGGCGCAATATCGAGAACCGAACCGTCTGGCTGTTTCCACACGGCATGAAATTCTGCCTCAATAAACACCTTTGGCCATTCCCAGATCGCCCACCCGAAAACGCGCTGGCCACCAGCAGTTGCAATCTTTTGCTCGACAATAGGAAAGCACTCATTGGCTGGGACGCCAGACTCGGGCAGGCACTGGACATACGCTGGAGAAGCGTCTGCGACAAAACTGCGGCAGAACCTCAACACATAGGGCTTGATCAGTTTTGGTGGGCGCATGAGATCGGACTCACATCATTCAATTGTCAGACAACTCAAGCCGCTTCCTTCCGCAATTCGTAGGGCTGGATCAGCACTTCGACGGGCAGATTCAAACCATCAGCCAAGAGCCGGATCATCCCCAGCGTGAGCGGACGGGTTCGGTTGAGAATATCCGATACGCGACCCCGAGGCCCGATGTAGGGCTCCAGATCCTTGCGGGTCAGCCCCCTGTTTTCCATGACGTGGGTCAGGAACTCGATAGGGTCGGGGTCGGGGATCGGATAGTGCTGGCGCTCGTAGTCTTCGATCAACATCACCAGCACGCCAAGCCTGTCGGCCTCGGGCGATTTGGCGGGCGCATCCCATAGGCGCTCTGCCTCCGCCAGCGCCGCCTGGTAGTCCTTTTTGGTGCGGATGGGTTTCAGCTCCATTTCGGCTCCTTAAATCGTTTCCACATTGATCTTGTCGTACTGGCGATGGTTGCCGATGAAGCGGACGAACATCTGCCCACGGTCATAATGCACTGCCAGTGCCCTGATCATCCCGCCTTCAATTCATTCAACAAGTCAGGATGCCGATCCAGCAGCCGGAATAAATTGGTGACAGCGGCCACCGGTTTCGCTTGTCCGCGTTCGTAGCGCGAAAAGGCATTCTTGCCGCCCCCGGCCAGCCGTGCGGCCTCTTGCTGTGTCAGCCCGAGCTTCTTGCGGATACGCGCCAGTTCGGCGATTTCCTCCGCATCCACACGGTCGCGGAATGCCTGCCATGCGGCCTCTTCCCTGGCATCATGCTCGGGGAAACCATCGTGGCAATGATTGCAGAATGCCCCCTTCGCCGTGTACGCGTATGCACGTCCACGGTATTCGAGTTGCTGTTTGTGCTTGCCGTCGCGCAGTGTTCCCTCGCCGCACAGCGGGCATTGCTTGCCGTTCCATTTCGATGTCATATCAACGCTCCTTGAAGGAAACCACGATGTAACTATCTGCCTGCTGTATCTTGACGTAGAGCGGCTTGCCGCGCCACTCCGCGTGATACACGTCCTGCCAGACACGGTGATCCTTGTTCGTGGTCATGCTCTTGTAGAAGTCGGTCCGGGAAAGTCCCCGCACCACTTCAAGCGCCTCCGCCTTTACCATGCCTGCGGCACGGATGCCGTTCTGTGCCGTAGAGGTCAAGTTCATCGCCTCAACCGTTATCATCTGTTCCTTGATGTCGGCAAGCAGGTAATGTGGAGAGCGCTTTTCCATGGGTTGATATTACCCTAATAGGGGGGTTGTATGCAATGTTGCCTATGCGGGAACTACCGCCGCTGCATCGCTTGTGGCTGTGAGTAATTCGACCATGAATCGCTGAATATTGGCTTCCATTTCAGCCTCGCTAAACCGGTGCCGATGCCCTTCAAATGCTTGGGCCACGATACTGTCTATGTTCCGCATTTGTTGTGTCCGAGAAAACACAACATCGCCGCTCCTGATGGTTTCACTCAGTGCGGCAATCGATTGATCGATCTTTTCAGCCGTCTTATTTTCAAAAGAATAGCCGTCTGGGGCCGCCAGCAGGGATGGGACTATTTTCGTGACGTACCTCGCGCATGTGCCACTGAAATCTTCCGCGCTGGTAAACATCCCGCCAATTGATTTTCTGGCTTGCTCGGCTGCTTCTTGATATGCCCGCTCCTTGCCCTCTTCGGTAGCTCCGTCATTCTTCATAGCACTCGCCACCCATTCATCAAACTCAGCACGCGATGCCCGCTTTTCCTCGTCGGTCATGGCGGCTTCCGGCTTCTCCCAACCATCCGGATAGTAACCGATGCCATAAAGTTCGTTCCTTACATACTCCGCAAGAGTGGCAACGAAGCCCGCCATGAAGCCGCCCGGATTCCCCGCCGCATGAAGCATTACCGCTACTGCGCTGTCATTTTTGCGCCACCACCGCTCTTGCGAACGATCGGTTTTTTCGCCGCCTTCCGCAATGCCTTCCGCAATTTTTTGTATGACACGCAACGCTTCCAGGCAGGCCATCGCGCCGGCGCGAGTTTCTTCGGTGCTTGTTAATGTAAAATTGGCGTTATCCGTTTCGAGCTGTTTAATCGATTCCTGACTGATAGAATTTGCGTTAGTCATGATGCGCACCGCCTTTCGGAAGCACAACATCAAGTTCACGAATCAAGAGCATGGCGCAGTCAGCAATTTTTTTCATAACCCGCCCCATGGTTAGCATATCGTCATCGCCATCATGTCCCATTGCTTCTCCTGCCAATGCTAATGCGCGCAGGTCAAATAGCCCATCAATTACATTCGATTGAATATCCTCAAATGTAACCACTCTTTTATTTGCTGTAGAATTTGAATCAGCCATGATGTGTAACTCCTTTATAGTTTGCTGCATTGTGGTAGGGGTTGCCCGGTGTTACAGCACTTGGCAGCCCCGCTTTGCCTGAAACGGTCAGGCCACCGTGCTGCTCTTGCGTACACCAACGGGAATCACCTTCCCGCCGGTCTTCCATTCATCCAACAGATCAGCCCACTGCTGCATCATCTGGCGGCGTTCGTCGAGGTAATCGGCCCGGTTGTAAGCGCGGCGGATCGCGTCGCGGTCTTCGTGGTCGAGCTGCTTTTCTATGGCGTCGTAGCGGTATCCCATCTGGTTGAGGTGCGTCGAGGCCGTAGTCCGCGTGGCGTGGGGCGAGTAAGGGAAATCCAGCCCGACACGGCCATGCACTTTGCCGAGCGTGTCTGAAACCATTGGTTCGCCAGGCTTGTCGCGATGAGGGAACAGGTAGCCGATACCGCCGGTATATGCCTTCCAGGCTTTGAGCCGTTCGATCGCCTGGTGCGGCAACGGCACAACATGCGGCGGCAGTTGAGGGTTCTTGTTCTTCATGCGGGCGCGCGGCAGCGTCCAGGTGGCGGCATCAAGGTCGAATTCATCCCAATGGGCTGCCACGGCCTCGCCCGGGCGCAGCATTGACCACCACAGCAAACGAAACGCCATCACGGTCTTGGGATCGCCGCGATAGGCATCGAGCGCGCGCAGTACAACTCCGACCTGTTTCGGCTTGAGCGGCGCCTTATGGGCGGTGCGTATGGCAGGCGTGAGCACTTCGCGCAGTGAACCGGCAGGATTGGTATCGGCGCGTCCGGTAGCGATGGCGATATTGAAGACGCTGGCGATGTAGTGACGCAGACGCCGGGCCACGTTCGGGCTGCCGACATCGCGCACCCGCGCGCCCCGCCCCGTTTTTTTCTCACTCTTGCCCGGCTTCTCCGCGCGGCGCAGCACGTCGAGAACATGCATGGGCGTGATCTCCCGCACCGGCAGTTGGCCGAGATAGGGCAGGATATGAAATTCGATCTGCGCCAGCCGGTTACGCTTGGTAGATTCCGCCCAGGTGCGCGATGCCACCCATTCATCGAAGATGGCGCCGAAGGTCTGCGCGTTCTGATGTGTGGCGCGAATGCGTTCGAGCTTCCGTTCCTGACTTGGGTTCTTGCCCTGCGCCAGCAGCTTGCGCAGCACGATCAGCGCCTCGCGCGCTTCGTCGCGGCTCATCTCCGGGTAGCGCCCGAGGGTATGTATATTTTCCTTGCCCGCAAAGCGGTAGCGGTAGCGCCATGATTTGGTCTTGGCGCGGACATCCAGATAAAGCCCGTCCCGGTCAATCAGGCGATAGGGCTTGTCCTTCGGTTTTGCGTCTTTGATTGCAGTATTTGACAGCGACATGGTGGGCCCCAAAAAACGTTACCCACATGCATTATTGGGCAACAACCAGAATTACCCACAACGTTACACGCTTTTTTCAGAAACAGCAAGGCTTGCCTCAGGCTGTCTCATCCTGTCGCAATTCGTATCATTTACCATATACATCATTCGCTTGCAGTATGTTCACCGCTCGGAAACAAGACATCCTGAAACCCGAAGCGACGCATATCGACCACGCGCATCGGGTACAGGATCCCGTCCAGATGGTCGCATTCGTGCTGCACCACGCGCGCATGAAAACCGCTCGCCGCCCGGTCGATCAGCGCACCATGTTCGTCGCAGCCCTGATAGCGGATTCCGCGAAAGCGCGGCACCAGCCCGCGCAAGCCGGGCAGGCTCAGGCAGCCTTCCCATTCATCATCGATCACCTCTTCCAGCACCGTGATAACCGGATTGATGAGCACAGTTTCCGGCACCGACTCGGCATCGGGGTAACGCGGATTTTTTTGCACGCCGAAGATCACCACGCGCAAATTCGCACCAATCTGCGGCGCGGCCAGCCCCACGCCGTTCAAGGCCTGCATGGTGTCGCGCATATCTTCCAGCAAGGCGCGCAAATCGTCGCCGAAGTTGCCGACCGGTTCGGCGCGCCGCAACAGCCGCGCATCGCCCATGCGCAACACCGGCCTAACGGGCATGGCATATCCCCTTGATGAAAAACTCCGCCATGCCCGTTCCCTCACCCCCGCTCCCCCTCCGGGTAGAACAACCGGTGAAACTACTAGCCCATAGATCGAAGGGTACGGTTAGCCGCCGCGCGAATTTTGTGTCAACCGCCATCGCTGCTCACCACGCATTCCAGGATGCTGCGCACCCGCTCCATCGCCGCGTTCGCGACAGCATTGACCTGCTCCATGTCGATTCCTCGATTGTTGTCGCCACGCCCCGCCGCATAATTCACGACGATGGCGGCGATCGCGTAATTCAGCCCCAGTTCCATCGCCAGCGCGGTTTCAGGCATTCCGGTCATGCCGACCATGTCCGCGCCGTCGCGCTCGTAGCGGTTGATTTCCGCGATGCTGTCCAGGCGCGGCCCCTGCGTCGCGGCATACACGCCGCCATCCACGCAGGGCTGCTGCACGATGTTCGCGCCGCTCAAAATACGGTTGCGCAATGCCGGACAAAAGGGCAAGGCGAAATTGGCATTGGTATAGGCCGCGTCGCGCGTATCGTAAAAAGTGGCGTCGCGCCCGTGGGTGTAGTCGATAATCTGATCCGGCACGACAATGGTGCCGGGCGTCAGATCGGCGCGGATGCCGCCCACTGTCGCAATCGAGACGATGTTGTTCACACCCTGTTCGCGCAACGCCCACAGGTTGGCACGATAGTTAACCAGGTGCGGCGGGATGGTGTGCCCATAGCCGTGGCGCGCCAGGAAGATCACCTCGTGCTGGTTCAGCGTGCCGAACAGAAATGCGCCGGAAGGCTCTCCATACGGCGTGCGCATCACCTGCCGATGGGTAATTTTCAGGCTCGCCAGTTCCGCCAGGCCATGACCGCCAATAATTGCCAACATAAAACCATCCTTTCTTTATCGCCCGCCGGGCGGGCGCACTGAATTTTCCACTTCCAGCTTCTTCACTGCGTAAATGGCGGGCAAATTGCGCCACGCTCCTTCGATGTCCATGCCGTAACCGAACACAAAACGATCCGGCAACTCCACTCCGACAAAATCGGCACGAATCGGTTTTGCCCTGCCATGCCGTTTATTGGCAAACACCGCGCAATAAAATTCGTTTGCCCCCAGTTCCAGCACGCGCTGGCGCAGCGCCGCCATGGTTTGCCCCTCGTCGAGAATGTCGTCCAGCACCAGCACCGTGCGACCGCGCACGTTTTCGCGCGGCTCGACCTTCCAGTGCATTTGTCCGCCGTGCCGCGCATCGCCGTAACGCGACACGTGCACGTAATCGAAATCCAGCGGAAAGTCGAGCAGCGGCAGCAACTGCCCGGTGAACACCACCGCGCCGCCCATCACCGACAGCACCAGCGGATGTTTATCCGCCAGCGCGGCATTGATCTTCCGCGCAACCCGGTGCAGCGACACCTGCACCTGCTCCGCCGGGCAGATCAGATCGGCATCGTTCAGCATCTCCCGCATATGCTCGACGGAGATGCTCATGCGCCCCTGCAACAATCGTCCAGACTCAGGCTGTTCAGGTAGGCGGCGAACTCGGCGCACAATTCAGGGTGCATCAGGCCGAACGCCACTTGCGCCTGCAAATAGCCCTGCTTGGAGCCGCAATCGTAGCGCGTCCCCTTGAAGCGGTAGGCGAGCATTTTCTCTTCCTGCATCAGGGCGGCGATGCCGTCGGTCAGCTGGATCTCGCCGCCTGTTCCGGCCTGCACCTTTTCCAGATAATCGAAAATGCGCGGCGTGAGGATATAACGCCCCACCACGGCAATGGTCGACGGCGCGTCTTCCGGTTTCGGTTTCTCGACGATGGCGTTCACCTGTTCCAAATCATTCGTCAGCGGCACACTGCCGACGATGCCGTACTGCCTGGTTTTGAGGCGCGGCACGTCCTGCACGGCCAGCACCGAACACTGATGCTGCCGGAACACATCCGTCATCTGTTTGATGATGGGCGGATATCCGTCCATCAGATCGTCCGCCAGGATCACCGCAAACGGCTCATCCTGGATCACCGGCCGGGCGCACAATACCGCATGCCCCAGACCGAGCGGCTCGGACTGGCGGATATAAATGCAATTGATATGGCTGGGGATGACCTCCTGAACCAGGCTTAACAATTCATCCTTGTTATGCGCGGCAAGCTCCGCTTCCAGTTCATATGCCTTGTCGAAATGATCCTCGATCGCGCGCTTGTTGCGCCCGGTGATGAACACCATATCGGTAATGCCCGCCGCAACGGCCTCTTCCACCGCATATTGGATCAGCGGCTTGTCCACCACCGGCATCATTTCTTTCGGGCTGGCCTTGGTGGCCGGCAAAAAGCGACTGCCGAGGCCGGCGACGGGGAACACTGCTTTGGTTATTTTTTTCATTTCACATCCTCCCAGGTCAAAAACAACCCTTGTCCACAGATTACACAGATTAACGCAGATTGATAAAAAAGCAGGTTTGAATCGGCGTAATCTGTGTAATCTGCGGATAAACGTTTACTCGCTCATGAGCAACTCCAGAAACTGCTGTTCGTCCAGCACCGTCACACCCAGTTCGCGCGCCTTGTCCAGCTTGCTGCCCGCCTCGGCGCCCGCCACCACATAATCGGTCTTCTTCGATACCGAACCTGCCACCTTCGCGCCCAGCGCCTCCAGCTTTTCCTTGGCCGCTTCGCGTGTCATGCCGTCCAGGGTGCCGGTCAGCACGAAGGTCTTGCCATTGAACGGCAACTCCGCCGTGTGCCGCTGCTCGTGCTCCGGCCAATGCACGCCGCTGGCGCGCAACTGCGCGATGACTTCGCGGTTATGCGCCTCCGCCAGAAAGTCCACGATACTCTGCGCCACCACCGGCCCGACATCACGCACCTGCTGCAAACCTTCCGCATCGGCGGCGAGCAGATTATCCAACGAGCCGAAGTGCTGCGCCAAGTCTTTTGCGGTGGCCTCGCCGACATTGCGGATGCCGAGCGCGTAAATGAAACGTGCCAGCGTGGTCTGCCTGCTGCGCGTGATCGCATCCAGCAGGTTGAGCGCGGATTTCTCGCCCATGCGCTCCAGGTTGGCGACCGCGTTCATGCCCAGTTTGTACAGGTCGGCGGGCGTGTTCACGATGCCGCCGTCCACCAGTTGCTCGACCAGCTTGTCGCCCAGTCCTTCGATGTCCAGCGCGCGACGACCGGCGAAATGCAGCAGCGCCTGCTTGCGCTGCGCCGGGCAGAACAGCCCGCCGCTGCAACGCCAGTCCGCCTCGCCTTCCTCGCGCACGATGCGGCTGCCGCACACCGGACATTTGCCGCCGAGGCGCTCGAACAGATCGAACGGTTTGCCCGCGTCCGGAGGGCGCTGGTCGAGCACCACGCCCACCACCTCCGGAATCACGTCGCCCGCACGGCGCACGATCACCGTGTCGCCGATGCGCACGTCCTTGCGTCGCGTCTCGTCCTCGTTGTGCAGCGTGGCGTTGGACACCGTGGTGCCGCCGACGAACACTGGCTCCAGCTTGGCCACCGGCGTGAGTTTGCCGGTGCGCCCGACCTGAATGTCGATGTCGCGCACCACGGTGAGCTGTTCCTCCGCCGGGTATTTGTGCGCTACCGCCCAGCGCGGTTCGCGCGAGACGAAACCGAGCTCGGCTTGCAGCGCGAGGCTGTTGACCTTGTATACCACGCCGTCGATGTCGAACGGCAACTGGTCGCGTTTGGCCGCGATGCGCCGGTGAAACTCGACCAAGCCTTGCGCGCCGCGCACCACTGCACGTTCATCGCTGACCGGCACACCCATCTTGTCCAGCGCGTCCAGCACCGCGCTATGCGTCGCGGTCAGGGCCCAGCCGCGCACCTCGCCCAGGCCGTAGGCGAAGAATGACAGCGGGCGGCGCGCGGCCAGCGCCGGGTCGAGCTGGCGGATGCTGCCCGCCGCGCCGTTGCGCGGGTTCACCAGCGTAGTCAGTCCCTGCGCGCGCTGCTTCTCGTTGTAGCGCTCGAAATCGCGGCGCGACATGTATACCTCGCCGCGCACCTCAATCACTTCGGCAGAGCTGTCTTTCAGGTGCAAGGGGATGCAGTGGATGGTGCGCACATTCTGCGTCACGTCCTCGCCGGTCTCGCCGTCGCCGCGTGTCGCGGCCTGCACCAGCACGCCGCGCTCGTAGCGCAGGTTGATCGCGAGGCCGTCGAATTTCAGTTCGCAGGCGTACTCGACCGGCGCATCGCTCTCGCCCAAGCCCAACTCCTTGCACACCCGCGCGTCGAACGCGATTGCGCCGGCATCGCTGATGTCAGTTTCGGTGCGGATCGACAGCATCGGCACGGCATGGCGCACCGGCGCGAAAGCATCGAGCGGCTTGCCGCCGACGCGGCGCGTCGGGGAATCCGGGGTAACGAGTTCGGAATGCTGCGCTTCGAGAGATTGCAGCTCGCGGAACAGCCGGTCGTATTCCGCATCGGGGATGAGCGGCGCATCCAACACATAGTAGGCATGGTTGTGCCGCTCGATCTCGGCGCGCAGCCGCGCGATGCGATGTGTCATGGATGAATTCATCTTGGGAAAATCAATTAGCCACATAACCAGCGACTTGGCGGGCGTTTTTTGCCAGTCTATTCGAATGGCTAGTAGTTATATCAGAGATCACAGAGAAAAAAATGTGGTGCAATGTGAAGAAGCATTTCTTGGTGAACGCAAGGAAGAAATTTTCTGGGCAATGTCCTCTCTGTGCCCTCTGTGTTCTCTTTGGCAGAATTTTTTGTTTTCCAATTTATCGGAAAAGTTCATGCAAACAGGCGACGCGCCTGTGCGCTGCCAGGCACGATGCCGTTGCCGCACATCTTCGCTTCGACCTGGGCAATCTGCTCGCGGATAATTGCCAGCGCAGGGTCGGTCAGCACGACACGATGATCGTCCACCATGTTGGCCTGCAACTCTCTGGCCAGATCGTGAGCGACGCGCACCATCTCGCCGAACTGTCCGGCAGGTTTTTCCGCGCACGGCACATCCAGCAGCAGCGTGACGCCGGCGGTGCTGAAAGCTTCCAGCGTGTGGCGCCGGAACGGTTTGGTATCCTGGTTGGCCAGGCCGAACAGGCTGTGCCCGTGCGCATCCAGCAAATGGAAAGCGCCGTCCGCCTCCAGCGTCATGCCACATAAAGCTGCGGCCTGCGCGATCTTTGCGCCGGCCAGCAAGCGGTCGCCGGGCGGCACCAGATTGATCCCGACCATCTGGTCCACCTCGGCGCAGAATGCGTCCAGTTCGATTGCGCGCTGGTGCGCCTCATGGACATCGGGAACAGCAGTATCGGCCTTGAAAGGCTTGACAACGCCCAGCACCAGATCGCGAAAATCCGCCAGCTTGGCCGCACTGATCGCCCCGCCGCGATCCACCAGCTGCAGCGCAATGCGAAAGCGCGCGTACAAGGTTTGACTCTCGGCGATGACTCGCTCCCATTGCTGCGCCGCCACCTTTCCGGCCAGAGTCAGGCCACAGACATGCACGGGTTTGCCGAAATCGAATTTACGCTGCCACAAACCGTCCAGCACGGCAGCCGGGCTGGGTTCTTCGAGATGAAGTTCGATAATAAAATCGCAGCGCACGTCCAGCAGGGCACAGGGTTCGCCCGGCAGGTTCCTGGCCGGGTGCTCTACCAGCGCTTCGGCAGCATGCTCGACCGCCGCATCTTCGGTTGCCCCGGCAAATTGCGGCATCCGCTCTTCCGCAGTGGCGGCATTTTCCCGGTACAGCGCATCTGCATGGTTTGCCTTGAACGCCGCGCCGAATTTGCGCCGGTACTTACGCTGTTGCCACCAACCAAAGACATACACCGCGACGATTACGCCGAAACCGATTGCCAGCAAGGCTGCCTGTAATTCACTCATGCTCTATGCACCAGAAATCCATGTGCGGATTATCTCAGGCGGGGTGGCAATTAGCAAAGTTAAGCCAGCGGCAGTTCCCCGTTGCCGATGCCGATGGCGGCAACCTCGCCGAGCGCCTTGAGGAACGGGCGCTGTTCATGCAGCCGATCCAGCGATTCCGGGTGCGCCCGGCCGCGCATCTGCGCGATGCGCGCGCGGCTTACGGCGGGCATTTCCCAGCGCAGCCCTTGCAGCAACTCGTCCGCCGATTCCGGCTTGTTGCACACCAGCACCATGTCGCAGCCGGCGTTAAGCGCAGCCTCGGCACGCTGCACGATACCACCCGCAACCGCCGCCCCTTCCATGGAGAGGTCGTCGCTGAAGATGACGCCCTCGAAGCCCAGTTGGCCGCGCAGGACATGCTTCAGCCAGATCGGCGAGAAACCCGCCGGACGGCTGTCCACCTTGGGGTAGATGATATGCGCTGGCATCACTGCGGTCATGCCGTAACCCACCATCTGCCGGAACGGGACCAGGTCGCACATCTCGATATCGACGAAGGGGCGCTCGTCCACGGGAATCTCCAGGTGCGAATCGGCCTGCACGAAACCGTGACCGGGGAAATGCTTGCCGACCGTGTGCATCCCGCCCTGCCTCAGGCCAACCAACAGGCTGTGCGCCAGCTCTGAAATTGCCTGAGTGTCGCTGTGAAACGCGCGGTCGCCGATCACGCTGCTCTGCCCGTAGTCCACATCAAGCACCGGCGTGAAACTGAAATCCACGCCGCACGCACGCAGCTCCGCCGCCAGCACGTAACCCGCCTGCTGCGCCAGATGGCGCGCGCGCTGCGGATGCGCATCCCAGATCTTGCCAAGTTCGCGCATCGCGGGAATCTTCGTGAAGCCCGCGCGAAAACGCTGCACCCGCCCGCCTTCGTGATCCACCGCAATCAGCAGCGGCGGTGTGCGCAGCGCGTGGATCGCGGCGGTGAGCTCGGCCAACTGGCCGGGCGACTCGTAGTTGCGCGCAAACAGGATTACTCCGCCGACCAGCGGATGCCGCAGCCGCGCCTCGTCCTCCGCAGTCAGCCGCGTCCCCAGCACATCCAGCATCACCGGCCCCAGGCCCATAAGCACTCCCGATTGGTCAAATCAAAATGCGGCGGATTATACGGGGATTGCCGGGAAATCGGAGGGCATTGCGTTGAACGACGAACTGCGCATGGCGGATTACGCTACGCTAATCCGCCCACACACTTTCCGCCGGGCACCCCCCGGCGGTTTTATTTGATTTCCGCGAACCATGAGGCCCTTCGACAAGCTGATCAAACTACTAGTATATAAACCCATTAATTACGAAACATAATGCCGAGCCATTTTTACATCTGCATCCTGCCGCGTGAACGACCACTCGATG
>MGXA01000107.1 GCA_001801215.1 Gallionellales bacterium RIFCSPLOWO2_02_FULL_59_110
AACTCCAAGCCGGTAGCTGAGGCAAGGGCATTAACGCGGTCAATGAGTACGCCAATTTTGTGCAAGCCGGTTTTCAAACGGACTAAATCGGTAAGTTGGTCATCCGTCAAATACCCTGAATAGTCCGGCGGCGTGAACGCGGTATAGGTATAGTGCGCGGGTAGTTTGCTTTCCGTATCACCTAAGACCTGCCCCCGCAGGTCTTTTGCATTTCCGGGCATCATGCGCCACCTGCCAGCAGGCGTTTTATTTCAGCCACCGGCCACGCAAGACGGCCATTAACCCGAGTCGGTTTGATTGCTCCCCTTGGCTCTAAGCAAGCCCATGCGCGCATTGTTTGCGGCTGTCTGTTGAGGTAGTAAGCGGCTTGGTCGGTTCCAACGTGTGAACGTGTTTCGTGTTCAAGTGGGGGAAATACCGGCAGGGAATGCGCGGCGGCTGTTGCTGTGTGTTGCTGGTTTGTGTGTAACATTTCGCACCTCTATTTAACGTTGAGGTGCGCATCATTTCCCATAAAAAAACCCGCTTTGGTCAGCGGGCTTAGATTCTGCTCCGGGGGCTTAGATTCGGCTTAGGGGCGGGTCAAGTTCCACTTTGCTAGTGCCTTTCCGCAAGCCTCAATATTAAAATTAGCTTCCGTGTTATTGGTTGTCATCCATCGAATGCCATGTGGTATTTTCTCTAGTAATATCGGCTCGGTTTCAATCCACTCTGCCAGCTTGGCGATAACTTGATTTGCCGTTGCGGGCTTGCCAGTCTTGCCCTCAATTTGCAATGCCGCCTTGATTGCCAGTCTGCCGATACCTGTTCGCGGCATCTTGCCATGTATGTCATCACCGCTCGGGCTTGTGTCTGCTTCCGCCGTTACTACAGGCGCGGCTTCCGCATACATCGCGGCGGGTGCGTCAGCAGCATCAACCCACGGGGGCAGCGCAACCCCCGCAAGTTCACACAATAACCGGGCAGCGTTTAGCATTTCGGCTTCAATTTGCGGTTGATTTTCCACGGCCAATTCCAGCGTGTGTGATTTGATTGCGATGGTTTCCGCATCTTCCACCGTGTCCCAAGTGTGCGGGTCTAGAGGCAGTGCATCGGGATGCATGAAAGTCAATTGCAGCAGTTCGCTTGCCTGTTTTTCAATGGCGGTCGCCTCGGGATCGTCCCCCAGAAAATAGGCGGATTGCAACCCGCTATCCGCAAAACGATTGCCATTGTGCCGTATGGCCTGCGCTCTTTTAGCGTGTGCTTTCGGATAGTGTGCAATCGCTAAATCCCGCAAACTTTCAATTTTCCGCTTTTCCATTTTCCGCATCCTTTCGCAATGCTCTTTCAATTCAGGAACCCCCGTCAGGCCGGTGAAAGTGTCCGGCTTTTCGCCCTTGGTAATTACTCGCAGGCTATACGGGAGTAAACTCGTTATTGCTTTCCAGCCACCACGCGCAGCGCGCCCGGCGCGGCCTTGGCACAAACTCAATTCCGGCCTGCTCTAAAATCCACGCTTCGATTTTGACGTGCCACAAGTGCAGCAGGTCTAGTTCCCGTTGTATGTAATGCTTCTCGGCTATCGCGCTCGGCTTGTGCCCCATAATCTGCGCAACAATTCCGGCAGGGACTTCCACCCATTCCGACAATGTGCCAAAGGAACGGCGCAAACCATGCAGGGACAGCGCGGGAAGTGCGGCGGCGGCCAATGCCTTATTATGGGGATTGCGCGGTTCTTCAAGCCTTCCCGATGCGGCGGCAGGGCTACTGAAAACAAACTCATTCCGGCGCGGCAGTGCGGCTATCAGGTGTTCCAGATAAGGCGTTAGCGGGATAGTGCGTTCGCCTTCCACTTTGTCACGGATCGTTAAACTCTTCCACTGAAAATCCACGTCCGCCCAGCGTAGCGCGGCCAATTCATTGCGGCGCGCTCCCGTCAATAACAAGCCTTGCAAATAGGCGGCGATTACTGGATTTCCGATTTTCCGCACAGCTTCAAACCAAGGCCTGATTTGCGCCCGGCGCAGGCTGTCATTCTCTTTTGTTTGTGGTGCAGGCACCCTCTTTTTCACGTCATCAGACTGACACGCCCCAGCTTGAACGGCGGCATTGTAGGTTTTATGTTTGGCGCACCATGTCAGGAAGGCGCGAAGGGCGCGGAAGGCTTGGGCGGCAGTGGTGGGGGCTTGCTTTGTTACCTTGTCTAACCATGCGGCCACGGCATCGGCATCAAGGTCGGCAAGGCGCATGGTCATCAATGGCACCAGAATTCCTGGGCGCGTTTTTTTTGGTTCGTTAGGGCGGCGGCCACGGGTGCGCTTTTCTCCACCAGCTTGCACAAAATAGGCATGGTGGGCTTTGTGTTTATCGCCCCATTCCGGCTTACCGTTTTTTATGGATGCGCTACGGTCAGCGATATAGGCTTGCCATGCTTCGGCCACAGTCACCGATTCGCTTACCTCCTTTTGTGCCAGCGCAGCGGCTTGCGCTGCTTTGGCGGACTCCTTTTCGGCCTCCACTTGGCGAGGGTCTAGGCCTTGGTCTATCTGGATTTGCAGTTTGCGGGCTTCCTTTTGGGCTTCGTCAATACCCCACGCGCCCACGCTGCCAATAGTTTTCCGCATGGACTGCCCTTGAACCTTGGCTTGGAAAATGTAGGACTTCGCACCGGCAGCGGTAGCAATAACGCCCAACCCCTTCACTTCATCACACCACAAGTAAGCGCGGGTTTTATCATGGGGACACTGGAAGCCTGCAATGCGCCCGGCTGTCAGTTTCACCTTTTCCGCTTTGAGTATCACCTTCCGCTTTTTTACCATAATTCCCCCGTATTGATTTCATGTCACCAGCATGTCACCACGAAAGCAGTATAAACCGGAATACTTATCAATACAACAAACAGGGATAAAATGTGTAACACATTGATTTATTGCAAAACAGGCTTTTAATGGAATGGTAATCAACACAGCGAAACAGTCTAATCATTGGACTTGTAAGCGGTAGGTCGTCAGTTCGAATCCGACAAGCGGCACCATCAGCCTGTATTTCCCGTTTAACGTCGCCCGTCAGTCAGCCTTGCAGCATTTTTTCAATTGCCGCCACGCGCGCCAGTCGCACGCGATCCGGAATGGTAGTCTGATCTGCGCAATTATTGGCGATTGCCCCAGCATCTACCGTGCGCGCGGCGGCCAGCAGTTGCAGCAGATAATCCGCCTGCGGATAGGTGTCTTGCTCGTTTCCCTTGCGCCCGCGCGCGTCCGAGGCGCAGGCTTGCAGCAGTTGCACGAAGCGTTCCGGCCTGCGCCACGCATCTGTCGATTGGAATAGCTTGACGATCGTCCCGGCGCGCAAGTCGGCGGCGCGATGGATGTCGCCGTGATAGCGTGCCGCGAGCAGTGCGAGGTCGCGGCAGCCGGCGGGCGCGCGCAGCCGCTGCGCGAGTTTTTTTATTATCGCCACGCCGCGCAACTCATGGCCGATGTGACGCGGCAGGATGTCCCTGGGCGTGGAGGCCTTGCCCAGGTCGTGCGTCAGCGCGGCGAAGCGCACTTCCAGCGGGTAATCGTGTTGCGCGGCATCGTCTGTCACCAGCAGGGTGTGGATGCCGCAGTCGATTTCCGGGTGGTATTTTTCCGGCTGCGGCACGCCGAACAGCGCGTCTACCTCGGGCAGAATTTTTTCCAGCGCACCGCAGCTGCGCAGCGCATCGAAGAAGCGTGACGGGGTTTTCTCCATTAGACCGCGCGCCAGTTCCTGCCACACGCGCTCCGCCACCAGCGCGTCCACCTCGCCGCTGCTTACCATGCCGCGCATCAGCGCCAGGGTTTCCGGGGCGATGCCGAAACCGAAGCGCGCCGCGAAGCGCGCCGCGCGCAGGATGCGCACCGGGTCTTCGCCGAACGCGTCGCTGACATGGCGCAGAATGCCGGCGCGCAGGTCGGCAACGCCGTTATACGGGTCGATCAGGTTGCCATCGGCATCCTGCGCGATGGCGTTGATGGTGAAATCGCGGCGCAGCAGATCCTGTTCCAGCGTGACATCCGGCGCGGCGTACACGGCGAAGCCCTTGTAGCCGCGCGCGGTCTTGCGCTCGGTGCGCGCCAGCGCGTATTCTTCGTGGGTCTGCGGGTGCAGGAATACCGGAAAATCCTTGCCCACCGGCTGGAAGCCTTGCGCCACCATCGCTTCCGGCGTGCTGCCCACCACCACCCAGTCATGGTCCTGCACCGGCAGACCGAGCAGCCGGTCGCGCACCGCACCGCCCACACAGTAGATTTTGGCGTCAACGTTCATCGGAAGTCTTATTTCTCATCGGGGATAGCCTGCTGGTTGTCCGCCGTCCTGCCCGCGATGATACCCATGCGCTGCTTGAGAGGGCGCGGCGGCGCGTCGAATTGTGTGGCGTAGTACATGGTGTTGCTCATCACTTTTTTAACATAATCTCGCGTTTCGTCGAACGGGATGGTCTCGGCGTAAATTGCGCCTTCCAATGGCTGTTCGCCGCGCCATTGGCGCGCCCGGTTAGGCCCGGCATTGTATGCTGCCGAAGCCAGCACCGGGCTGTTGTCAAACCACAACAGCACGGTTTTCATGTAGTAAGTGCCGAGGCGCAGGTTGGTGTCAAGCTGGTGGATCAGCGAATTGCGATAATTTTTCAGCCCGAGTTTTTTCGCTATCCAGCGCGCTGTCCCCGGCATGATCTGCATCAATCCAGACGCTCCGGCATCGGATTTCGCCGACGTGGAGAAGCGGCTTTCCTGGCGCATCAGGCCGTATACCCACGCTTCTTCCAGGCCATGCTCGCGGATATGTGCCTGCAATACATCGCGATAGGGGGCGAGGTAGCGCAGGCTGAAATCGTGAACGTTGACGGTGAGGTTCGCCGCGCCGATGGCGCGGTCGTACATATTGTAGCGTCGCGCGATTTCCGCTGCGGTGAGCAGCTCATGGTCATTGAAGTTGCGTAATGCCCAGCCCCATTCCTTTAATGCCTCGCCGCGCATGTCCATGCGGTATAGCGCCAGCGTGCGCTGGACGCCGGGCAGTTCCAGCATTGCCGCAATATCCTGTTTGCGGGGCTTGTAGGCGGTCGCGGCCGCGCCCGGTAGCGGCGCATCCGCCAGTTCTTCACCGGCCAGCTGACCATAAAAATTATGTTCGCCGCTCAACGGCACGAGCAAAAGGCGCGCTTCTGCGGGTTTGCCCAAGGCTTGCAGGGCGCGTGCCTTCCAGTAGTGCCAGGCGGCCTCGCCCTGTTGCGCTCCGTTCATCGCATCGATACTTGCCAGCACTTCCGGCCAGTCTTTCGCGCGTAATGCGGCGCGCACGCGCCATGCCGATTGCTGCTCGTTGAGCGGCATGTCTGCCGCCGCCTTGAACCATTGCAGCGCACGATTATCCAGCTTGCGCGCCGCTTCGTAGGCAAGCCAGCCAAAAAAATACTGCCGTTCGGCATCGGGGAAGCGGGCAGCCATTTTTTCCCAACGCGCCGCAGCCAGGTCGGGGGATTGCTTGGCGAGACGGTGCAGGGCGAATAGCGCAATGGCGCGCTGTCCGTCATGTTTTGGATCCAGCGCAAGGCTTTCCAGGTAGCGGTCGGCATCGGTCGCCGCGCGCCCCAATGCGGCGGGCGACACGGCGAAATTACCGGTCAGGTGCACGGCAAGCTGCTTGGCGAGCGACACATTGCCCGCTTCCAGTGCCAGGCGCACCCGCTGCCGGACATCCTGTTCGCTGATGATGCCGGCGGCCAATGCCGCCTCGAAGAGCGGGCCGCAACTGCCCGGTTGTCCCTTGCCGCTGAACCACAGCCGTTTCGCCTCGCTCAGTGCGGCAAGCTCCTGGCTGCGGTGGCGCGATTGCAGCGCATAGCAGGTCAGTTCAGTATCCTCGTTGAGCAGGCGCGGGTACTCCGCATCGAACTCGTCCCACTCCAGTTTTTTGCCGAGCACTTTAAGCCATTCGCCGCGCAGCCGGTCGATCATCGGCGTGTCTTCCGGCTTGGACAGAAAATCTTTTACTGGTTTTGCAGCGGTGGTTTCCAGGTTGAGGCGTAGCCGG
This sequence comes from Gallionellales bacterium RIFCSPLOWO2_02_FULL_59_110, assembly GCA_001801215.1. Taxonomy (GTDB): domain Bacteria; phylum Pseudomonadota; class Gammaproteobacteria; order Burkholderiales; family Gallionellaceae; genus Gallionella. The sequence continues at coordinate 6,043 of MGXA01000107.1, forward strand.
TAATAACTGGCGTACACCTCCAGCGGGGAGCTTTCCAGGCGCTGCATGGAGCGCTCCAGTCTGGCTGCATCGCCGGCCTGAAACGCGTTGTGTGCCGCCAGAAAATCGGCATCGCCGGGCAAGGAAGCGCCAAAGACTGGCAGAGCAACCGACAACAATAGACAAAAGGTGAGCCTCATCAAAACCGCCAGCTTAACAACCGGGTTGAGGATAGCACATCATGCACTTGCTTAATCCGGCCTGCTTTTGCGCAGCTTCGCCCGGCGCTTGCGCTTGACGTGGGCATACCCGCGCCGATAGAATTCCCGACCATTTAATTCAGGTAAATAAATCATGAGCACAGATGTCCAGAAACGCATCCACGAGCAGGTCACCACGCATCCGGTGGTTTTGTACATGAAAGGCAGTCCGCAGTTCCCGCAATGCGGCTTTTCCGCCAACGCGGCCCGCATCCTGAACGCGCTGGGCGTGAAAGAATTGTTTACCGTGGATGTACTGCAGGATGCGGAAATCCGCCAGGGGATCAAGGATTACGCCAATTGGCCGACCATTCCGCAGCTTTACATCAAGGGAGAATTCGTTGGCGGTTCCGACATCATGACCGAGATGCACCAGAACGGCGAACTCAAACAATTGCTGGAAAACGCCTGATAGAACCGGCTCGCATGTTCCCGGTTTTGCCGGGACATGCTTCTTTGCGCCCCTCCCCATTGAGGGGGAGAGAATTTCTCCGGCTTAACGCCCTCCATTCCCGAATCCAAAATATCTAGTTCGAGCAGTTACCCGAAGTAACTAGCCCGAAATATATAGGCATTTAGGCATATATGAATTTTCGAAGAGAATGGATATAGTGCGCGCCGAGTGTTGCAGGTCAGCAGTTGGAGACAACTCTACTTTTCATACTCTCCTCCTCTTTGGGCGATCCACGATCGCCCATTTTTTTGCCTAGGATTCGGCGAGATGAGCGCGCGCGCGCGCGATGGCGGACTCCACTTGGCGCGGCGCGGTGCCGCCGGTGTGGCAGCGGCTGGCGAGCGAGCCTTCCAGCGATAGCGCCTGATATACATCCTCGCCGATCAGTGCGGAAAATTGCTGTAACTCGGCTAGACCGATTTCGTCCAGGCCGCAGCCGCGCTGCTCGGCGAAGCGCACCGCCAGCGCCACCGCCTCATGCGCATCGCGGAACGGTAGCCCCTTCTTCACCAGATAATCGGCCAAGTCGGTCGCCGTGGCGTAGCCTTGAAGTGCAGCATCGCGCATCGTTTCCGGCTTGACCATGATGCCGCCGATCATGTCGGCGTAGATGCGTAGCGTCAGCGTCAGCGTTTCCACGGTGTCGAACAGCGGCTCCTTGTCTTCCTGGTTGTCCTTGTTGTAGGCCAGCGGCTGGCCTTTCATCAGCGTGAGCAATGCGACCAGATGACCGTTGACGCGTCCGGTCTTGCCGCGCACCAGCTCTGGCACGTCGGGGTTTTTTTTCTGCGGCATGATGCTTGATCCGGTGCAGAAGCGGTCGGCGATGTCGATGAAGCCGAAGCGCGGGCTCATCCACAGGATCAGTTCCTCGGAGAAGCGCGACAAATGCGTCATGATCAGCGCCGCGCAGGCGGTGAATTCGATGGCGAAATCGCGATCCGAAACCGCGTCCAGCGAGTTCTCGCATACGCCGTCGAAGCCGAGCAATTCTGCCACCATCTCGCGTTTGATCGGGTAGCTGGTGCCGGCCAGCGCGGCCGCGCCGAGCGGCAGGCGGTTCACCCGCTTGCGGCAATCCGCGAGACGCTCCGCATCGCGCTTGAGCATCTCGAAATACGCCATCAGATGATGCGCGAAGCTGACCGGTTGCGCTACCTGCAAATGGGTGAAGCCGGGCATGATGGTGCGGGTGTGGTGCTGCGCCAGGTCGAGCAGCGCGTTTTGCAGCGCCTTGACCAGATGCAGCAGATCGTCGATTGCGCTGCGCAGATACAGGCGTATATCGGTCGCCACCTGGTCGTTGCGCGAACGCCCGGTGTGCAGGCGCTTGCCGGCATCGCCGACCAGCATGGTGAGGCGCTTCTCGATATTGAGGTGCACGTCTTCCATATCCAGCGACCAGACGAAATCGCCGCAGGCGATCTCGTTTTCGATCTGCGCGAGGCCGCGCCGGATGTCGTCCAGATCCTGCGCGGCAATGATGCCGCAGGCGGCGAGCATCTGCGCGTGCGCCAGCGAGCCTTGAATGTCGAACTTGGCCAGCTTGTGATCGAAGCCCACCGACGCGGTGTAGCGTTTCACCAGTTCCGCCACCGGCTCGGTAAATCTCCCCGACCAGGTATCTTTATCTTGCATCGCTGCCCTCACTTGTTCCAGAATGAAGCATGAATAACGGTACGAATGCCCACCATGCATAAGGCGAGCAGTATAAAACAAAACGTCTTGCCCGACGCGTTGCCCAACTTCCGCAACCTCGGCGTGACCTTGCGCATCCTGCTGATAGTCAACGGCTTGGCGTTGTTGCAGGCGTTGCTGCAGGCGAACACATGGGCGGATGTGCCGTTGCGCCTGATGCAGATTGCCACGCTGCTCACGCCCATCCTGCTGTCCGGCTTGCTGGTGCTGTGGGCAGTGCAGCCGTGGCTGAACCGCCTGCCCTACCTGCATGGAGTGCTGGCGGTGAATGCGCTGGTGATCATGCTGACGCTGGGCATCTATTATTACGGCGGCGAACTGTATCGCCCGCCGGGCCGCGACGGCGCCTGGTTCGATACGGTGCGCTATTTGCTGCTCGGCGCGCTGGTGTGCGGCATCCTGCTGATATATTTCCGCTGGCGCAGCCAGACGCTGTCGCGCGCTTTGCACGAGGCACGTTTGCAGGTGTTGCGCGCGCGCATCCGCCCGCATTTCCTGTTCAATACCATCAACGCCGTGCTCAGCGTCGTGCGCGCCAAACCCTGGCAGGCCGAAGCTGCGCTGCTGGATATGTCCGACCTGTTTCGCGTGGCGATGTCGGATGCGCAGGACCTCGTGCCGCTGCGCCAGGAAATCGAGTTGAGCAGGCAATACATTGCCTTGGAGCAATTGCGCATGGGCGAACGTTTGCGGGTGGACTGGCAAATTCAGGAGGCGCCGGGCGATGCTCTGATCCCGCCGCTGCTGTTGCAACCGTTGCTGGAAAACGCCGTATATCACGGCATCGAGCCGCTGCCGCAGGGAGGCAGCATCGCTGTCGTGCTGCTGCGCAGGGGCGACGAATTGCGGCTCAAGGTGGAAAACCCCTGTGCGCCGGGCGGCGTGCAGCACCCCGGCAACAAAATGGCGCTGCAGAATATCCGCGAACGCCTGGCGTTGCTATTCGATGTCGAGGCGAGCTATAAGGCCGAAAGCGGAATGGATTTTTATCGTGTCGAAATTACGTTGCCGTACATGAAGGAGGAAGCAATATGAGCACCGTCGAACTGGCATTGCGCGTCTTCATCGTGGACGACGAACCGCCCGCGCGCAGCCGCCTGCGCGACCTGCTGCACGATTGCAGCGAACAGTTGCCACTGGAAGTGGTGGGCGAGGCGAGCAACGGGCAGGAGGCGCTGGACAAGCTGATGGAGACGCCCGCAGACGTGGTGTTGCTGGACATTCGCATGCCGCAGATGGACGGCATCGAACTCGCGCAGCATCTGAATAAATTATTCAAACCTCCGGTGATCATCTTTACCACCGCCTACGACGCCTACGCGATCAAGGCCTTCGAACTGCACGCGATCGACTACCTGCTCAAGCCGGTACGCCTGAAGCGGCTGTTCGAGGCGCTCACCCGTGCGCGCGCGGCCGTGCCGGTACGCACCGAAGTGCTGCGCGAGCTGCTGCCCGAACCGCGCAAGCACTTCTCCATACACGAGCGCGGCAAGATACATCTTGTGCCTGTCGAGCAGGTGCTGTTTCTGCGCGCCGAACTGAAATACGTCACGGCGCGCACCGCCGGACACGAATACCTGCTCGAGGAATCGCTCACCGCGCTGGAAAAGGAATTTGCTGCGCGCTACGTGCGTATCCACCGCAACTGCCTGGTGGCGAAGGAAGCCATCGAGGGGTTCGAGAGGGGTGGCGAAGATAATGCCGAGAGCGCGGGCTGGATGGTCAAACTCAAGGGGCTGGACGAACTGCTTGCAATCAGCCGCAGACAGCAACATATCCTCAAGGAGTTCGGCTGAGCGCCAAACTATCGCGCTGCGGGCAAGGTCAGCGTTGCCCGCAACCCTCCCTGCGGAGAATCCGCCAGCGCCAGATGCCCGCCATACAGGTGAGCCAGGTCGCTGGCGATAGCGAGCCCCAGCCCGGTGCCCGGCACCTGCTGGTCGGCGCGGACGCCGCGTTGCAGCATGGCATCGCGCTGGTCGGACGCAATCCCCTTGCCATCGTCGTCGACGCAGATCGCGATCCGGTCATGCCCGGCGTGCGCACGGATTTCGATGCGGGAAATTGCCCATTTGCAGGCGTTGTCGATCAGGTTGCCTAGCATTTCCTGCAAGTCGTGTTCTTCGCCGCGAAATGCCAGTGCCGGTGCCAGCGGATGGACGACCATTTCCAGATTCCGCGCGGCGTGGATGCGTTGCATGGTGCGCACCAGACCCTCGATGGCGGGCTGCAGCGGCGTGCGTGCGCCGGGCATCCGCGCCGTGGCGGCAGCCTGCGCGCGCGCCAAGTGGTAGTCCACCTGTTTGCGCGCTATCTCGACCTGGGCGGCCACCAGCCGGGCCAGTTCGCCGTCTTCGCCCCCGGTCGCGTTGGCCGCATTGGCGAGGACGCTCAACGGCGTTTTGAGTGCATGTGCGAGATTGCCGGCCTGTGTGCGCGCGCGTTCGATCACCTCGGCATTTTGCGTCAGAACGCTGTTGAACTCCGTTACCAGTGGCATGATTTCCGTCGGGAAAGCGCCCTCCAATTGCCGCGTTGCGCCGCCGCGCACGCGCCCGAGGGCGGCTTGCAGGCTGCGTAGCGGGGCCGTGCCGACGAATACCTGCACCAGCGCAGCCAGCGCCAGACCGAGACCCAGTATGCCGAGCGCGAGCCAGAGCTCGCCCTGAAAGCGGGACACCGGCTCGATCATCAGGTTTTCGTCGGCGGCAACGATCAGCCGCAGCGGCAATCCGTCGATGCTTACGCGGCGCTCTACCATGCCCAGCCCGGCGCCTTGTGGCCCGGCGATGCGATGCCGGTGAACCTCTCCGGTTACGGGCGCGTCGGCGGGAACATCCAATACCTGATCCCACAAGGAGCGCGAGCGCAGCACGGCGCTCTCTGCCGGAAAGCCGGCCTCGGCGAGGCGGTCGATCTGCCAGTAAAGGCCGGCAAACGGCTGGTTGAGGCGCGGGTCGCCCGGCTGCATGGCCAGCTCCGGCCTGCCTTGTTCATCCAGCGCCAGTTGCGCGGTCAATTGATCGAGGTGGATTGTCAGTTCGGCGTGAAACTGGGTTTCCACATGCTGGTGAAACAGCTTGCCCAGGCCCCAGCCGGCGACAAAGATCGATGCGGCGATCCAGCACAGCGTGCCCAGCAGCAGGCGGTAGCGCAACGAACCGCGCAGGGCGGCAAAGGTCATGGCTGCACGGTCATTGCGGGCTGGCAAGACGGTAACCCAGCCCGCGCACGGTTTCGATGAGCTCCGGCGGCAGTTTCTTGCGCAGGCGCCCGATGAACACTTCGACAGTGTTGGAGTCGCGGTCGAAATCCTGCGCATAAATATGCTCGGTCAGGTCGCCGCGCGAAACGACCTCGTCACGATGGTGTATGAGATAGGCCAATACGCGATATTCGTGGCCGGTCAGCGTCAATGTCCGCCCGTTCACGCTAACTCGGCTGCTGCGTGTGTCGAGCGTCAGAGGCCCGCAGACCAGTTCGGTACTGGCATGGCCGCCGGCACGGCGGATCAGCGCGCGCAGGCGCGCCAGCAATTCTTCCATGTGAAACGGCTTGGTCAAATAGTCGTCGGCCCCGGCATCGATGCCAGCCACCTTTTCGTGCCAGCTGTCGCGCGCGGTGAGGATCAGCACCGGCATCGTGCGACCGGCGGCGCGCCACTTTTTCAGCACCGTGATGCCATCCATCTGCGGCAGGCCGATATCCAGCACCACGGCATCATAAGGTTCGGTGTCGCCCATGAAGTGCGCATCCGCGCCATTGCGCGCGATATCCGCCACATATCCCGCCGCACTTACGCCCTCGGCCAGTTGCGCGGCCAGCATGGGTTCGTCTTCCACCACCAGAATACGCATCAGCGTCCTTTTTCGAGAGGAATACTTTTGTCGTTCTTTTCCTTGATGCCGAGCACCGTGCCGTCACGGGCGTCGATCTTGAGCTTGATCAATGCGCCGTCCCCGCGCAGCAGCTTGATCTCGTAGCGCCAGCCCGCGTCCTTGAGCTCCAGCTCGACCTCCATGACACGCCCCGGATGGTCGCGCTCGACACGCTCAAGGATAGTGCGCAGGGGAAGTATCTCGCCAGCCTCAAGCGCGCGACGGGCGCGATCATGGTCGTGATTATCGCCGGCCTGGCTTGCTCCCATGCCGAGCGATGCCAGAATCAGGGCGGTTGCCAGCGCCATCGGCAGTTTGCATGAAAGTTTGCCCAACATCGCGATGCTCCGTACGGTTTCAATTCCATATGTTATAGCGCATCGATTCTGAACGCTGGATGAACGGCGTATTCACTTTGCGTTCAGGTCTACTCCCGCATAGTGCGCTCCCCATGTCCATTATCACAAGGAGAAATCATGAAACGAACCATCGCTGCCACCCTCGCCACCTTCGCCGTCGCTTTCGCGGCGCCGGTATCTGCCGGCCCGCGTGAAGACCTGCTGGCGCAGTATGCCAGCGCCACCCAATCGTCCGGTTTTTCTGCCGTGCGCGGCCAGGCCCTGCACACCCGAAATTTTGCCGGAGGCAAAGCCGACACTCCCGCCTGCATTTCCTGCCACGGCAAGGATACGCGCAGCCCTGGCCGCACCCCGGCGGGCAAGCCCATCGCCCCCCTTGCGGTTTCCGTAACGCCGACGCGCTACACCGACCCGGCGAAAGTCGAAAAGTGGTTCAAGCGCAATTGTATCGAAGTGCTGGGACGCGAGTGCACACCGCAGGAAAAAGGCGACTGGCTCGCCTACACGATCAGCCAATAAACGCCTTATAAAAGGAGACCAACATGAACCTCACCTATCGCCCGCTTGTATTGGGTATTACCGCGCTGTGTTTTTCCGCCATCGTTCTGGGCAGGGCCCAGGCCGGCGGCAACCATTTCTATGCACCGGTCGTCGACCAGGTGGTCAAGGAGGAGTGCGGCAGTTGCCACATTGCCTTCGCCCCATCGATGCTTCCGGCCAGCTCGTGGCAACGCATGATGGGCAATCTGAAGAATCACTTTGGCGACGATGCCAGCGTCGATGCGGAAACGGCGGCCAGAATAAGCCGCTATCACATGGCCAACGCGGCGGACGCCGGCGGCCAGCGTTACAGCGGCAAATTGCTGAAGGGCGTAGCCCCGGGCAGCGCCCCCCAGCGCATCACCGAACTGCCCGCATGGGTACGCGAGCACCGCAAGGTGCCGGGCTGGGAATGGCGGCACAAGGACGTGCGCACCAAGGCCAACTGCGCCGCCTGCCACGCCTATGCCGAACAAGGCTATTACGACGAATAAAGCAGTCATGTCACATCAAATCACACAGGAGAATTTCACCATGCGCATCATGCTCATAGTTTCCATTATCGCCTCCGGCTTGTTTGCCACTTCATCCTTTGCCCAGGATAGCCGGTCCGCCGGCGGCGCGAACCAGTGGCTGTCGATCCCGCAGATATACGACAAGCTCGAAGCCGCCGGTTACCGCAACGTCGAAAAGATCGAGCGCGAACGCGGCAGTTACGAGGTCAAGGCCACCGATCGCAATGGCGCGCGGGTCAAGCTGCACCTGCATTCGCAGACGGGCGAAATCATCGACCGGCGGCAGCGCAGTTCCGCGCGCGACAGGCACGGCGACCGTTACTTGTCAGGCGGCCATGACAATTTCACCGAATGCAACGAAAGACGCTGCCGCGACGACTTGCCGCAGCCGGATAGCGCCGCCGCGCCTACGGGAAAATAATCGATCGGGAGGTCATCCATGAAAACCTTGCTTGCCAGTCTTGTTGTTCTCGTCTCATTAGTATGGGGCCGGGATGTTTTCGTCGCCGGCGGTGCCGGTGGCGGCAGTCTGCCGTGGGTCGCGCGCCAGCAAGGCCTCTACCTGAGCGGGCTGCTTTCGGTCGCCATGATGTCGCTGGCCATGTTCCTGGCGGCGCGCCCTGCCTGGCTCGAGGGGCCGCTGGGCGGCCTGGACCGCATGTACCGCACACATAAGTGGGCCGGCATACTCGCGGTCGGTTTCGCCGCCCTGCATTGGCTGATCGAAATGTCGAGCGATATTTTGAAGGCCACGGTCGGGCGCGAGGGGCGACCGCCCAAGGAAAAATACAATGGATTGCTGGAGGTACTGCGCGATCTCGCCGAAGACATGGGCGAGTGGGCGATTTACGCCGTGCTGGCGATGCTGGCGCTGACGCTGTGGAAGCGTTTCCCCTACCGGCCCTGGCGCTTTCTCCACCAGGCGATGCCGGTGCTTTACCTGATGCTGGCTTTTCATGCGGTTCTGCTTGCGCCAACAGACTACTGGGCGCAGCCGGTGGGCGGGTTGCTTGCGCTGCTGCTGTGCGCCGGCGTGTATGGCAGCGTGCATGCGCTGGCGGGTCACATTGGCCGCGCGCGCCAGGTTTCCGGCACGATCATTGCGGTCGAGCGTCCGGCTGCCGATATCGTCGCCGTGCGCTGCCGGCTCGATGGCGGCTGGCGTGGGCATCGCCCCGGCCAGTTCGCCTTCGTCACCTTTGACCCGCAAGAAGGCCCGCATCCCTTCACCATCGCCAGCGCGGATCGGGGCGACAGCACCATAAGTTTTCAGATCAAGGCTCTGGGCGACTATACCCGCAACCTTCCCGACAGGCTGCAAACAGGGCAGGCAGTGAGGGTCGAAGGCCCCTACGGCCGTTTCGACATCGCCCGCCGCAACCCGCAAGCACAGCAAATCTGGATTGCCGGCGGCATCGGCGTCACGCCTTTTTTTGCCTGGCTCGAATCGCTCCAGGCACGGCCCGGAGAAGCGCCTGCCGCCGACCTGCATTACTGTACGCGAGACCGCGATGCGGATCCCTTTGTCGCACGCCTGAAGTCGCTTTGCGCTGCCTTGCCGGGTATTCGCCTGCATATCCATGGCGCCAGCCAGGGGGGCGTGCTCAACGCCGCAAGCATGGTTGCCGGAAAGGATAGCGCGCGCCTCACCGAGGTTTGGTTCTGCGGCCCGCAAGGTCTCGCAGAGAACTTGAAAAAAGGCTTGCAGGCCAGCTGGCGCGGCAAATTCCACTTCCATCAGGAAGCATTTGAAATGCGCTAAGGGGCATGGCAAAGAAGCCGCGCCCAAAATGAAACACCTCACAGGATTGCGAGATTTTTCAAAAATTGTGGTGCGCCATAAGTATTTCTTAAGCTGTGCCCTCTATCCTGCACCAAGTCTTTATCACATTGGGAGATTGATAGTGTCTCGTGTATTTCATGTTTCAAGTCTGGCGCTTATGGCTACCTTGTTTCTGACGGCGCAGCCTGCCGTTGCGGAAACGCCCAACGAAATACAGGCTGCGCTCAAGCAGGAAGCGGCTGGCGCATCGGGTTTCCAGGGGTTCTCGGCGGCGCGCGGGGAGGATTTTTTCAAGGCAAAACACGGCGGCGAATGGAGCTGTGCTTCATGCCATAGCGGAAACCCGGCGGCGCCGGGCAAACATGCCAGAACCGGAAAAGCCATTGGCCCGCTTGCGCCTTCCGCCAATGCGGAGCGATTCTCCAACCCGAAAAAGGTGGCGAAGTGGTTCAAGCGCAATTGCAGCGATGTGCTGAACCGCGTTTGCACGCCGCAGGAAAAGGGCGATGTGCTCGCCTATTTGCTGACCGTAAAAAAATAAGGGAGATGCCATGTCAATTTATAACCGGAAAATTTTCCAGGCGATTGCCGTTGTTTTGCTGGCGCTTGGCGTAGCGCTGCCGGCAGTGCAGGCCGACGATGACCGCGACGGGAAATACGTCGGAAAATACGGCGGAGAAAATCGCGGCAAGCCGTTGCAACTCGGGCAAACCAACTCCAAATTTCAGCAGGAATGCTCCGCGTGTCACATCGCCTATGTTCCGGGACTGTTGCCGGCTGAATCCTGGCGTAGGATTATGGCCGGTCTGGGCAAGCATTTCGGTTCGAATGCGTCGTTGGATGCCGAAGACAGCAAGGAAATTACCGCGTTCCTGGTGAGCAACGCCTCCAATCGCTGGAGCGCTCCGACTGCGCCGTTGCAGATCACCGAAGCGAACTGGTTCAGGCGCAAGCATGGCGAACGCGAAATCCGCTCGTCGATCTGGAAAAACCCGCATGTAAAAAGCCCGTCCAACTGCGCCGCCTGCCATCCGCAGGCAGAGCGCGGCGATTTCAGCGAGCGCAACATAAGAATGCCGTGATAAAAGGAGATCGTCATGAATCAACGTATTCTGGTTTGGGATGTGCCGACGCGGGTTTTTCACTGGACGCTGGCGCTGTCGTTTGTCGGTGCATTTCTGACCGCAGAGTCGGAGCGTTATCGCGATATTCATGTGATGCTCGGCTACACTTTGCTGGGTTTGATCGCCTTCAGGTTGCTGTGGGGATTGTTCGGCACGCACTATGCGCGGTTCCGTTCGTTTATGTTCAAACCGGGCGAGATCATCGCGTACCTGTCTTCGTTGCTCAAGGGAAAGCCGGTGCATTATGTCGGGCACAATCCGGCGGGAAGCCTGGCCATCTGGTTGCTGTTGGCGCTGGGGATTTCTTCCGGGGCGACCGGGTTGATGGCGTTTCAGGATTTCGGCGGCGATGCGGCGGAGGAACTGCATGAGCTGCTGTCCGATGCGATGCTGCTCGTGGTGTTGATCCACCTTGTCGGTGTTGCGGTAAGCAGCGTACTGCACCGTGAAAATCTGGTGCGCGCGATGATTACCGGCTTCAAACAGGCGCCCGGGCAAGAGCCTCCCGCAACCGCCACAACGAATGGCGGCATCCGCCGCCCTTATGCCTGGCTGGGTGTCATAATGTTGACTGCTGTCGTGGCCTTCTGGGCCGGCTATCCTGCTGCCGGCCTGCCGGGCACGGATGCGCAGGCGGCACACGGCGAGGAACACGATGACGATTGACAGGGCTCCCGGAGGAGTGCGATGCGCGTATTGGTAGTCGAAGACGATGCTTTGCTGGGCGACGCGATTCAGGCGGGCCTGAAGCAGTCCGGCTATGCCGTGGACTGGATGAAAGACGGCGTTTCGGCGGAACAGGCTCTCACCACCGAGCCTTATGCGGCGGTAGTGCTGGACTTGGGTCTGCCGCGCCTTTCCGGGCTGGAGGTATTGCGGCGCTTGCGCAAGCGGAGCGACTCGACCCCGGTGCTGATTCTGACCGCAATGGATGCGGTAGAAAGCCGCATCAAGGGATTGGATGCCGGTGGGGACGACTATCTGGTTAAACCTTTCGATATGGGCGAGTTGGCGGCGCGCTTGCGTGCGCTGCTGCGCCGTGCCAGCGGAAACCCTGAACCCCTGTTGCAGGCTGCCGGGGTGGAACTTGACCCCGCCGCGCATCGCGTGCTGTGCCGGGGTGAACCGGTCGAGCTTTCGGCCAAGGAATTTGCCGTGCTGCACATCCTGATGCTCAACGCGGGGAAAGTGCTGTCGCGCGCCAAGCTCGAAGAACAGCTTTACGCCTGGGGCGACGAGGTTGAGAGCAATGCGGTGGAGGTGTATATCCATCATTTGCGCCGCAAGCTATTTCCGGAACTGATCGAAACCATACGCGGCGTCGGCTATTTGATGCCGCGCGACAAGGCTACCTGAGATGCCGCAACGCGCATCGCTCAAATGGCGGCTGCTGGCGCTGGCCTTGTCGGTGACTACGCTGGTCTGGGTTGGCGCGGCCGCCTTTACCTACCTTGAGGCGATCGAGGAGTTCGACGAAATACTGGACGCACACCTGGCGCAATCGGCATCGCTGCTGACCTCGCAGGCGGCGCACGAAATCGACGAGATCGAAACCGAGCATACGCCGGTGTTTCACAAATATTCGCCCAGCGTGGCATTTCAGGTGTGGGAAAACGGCAAGATGCTCCGCCTGCATTCCGTCAACGCTCCCGGCAGTCGCATGACGGAGGTGGAGAACGGTTTCAGTTACGCTACGTTTGGCGGGCAGCACTGGCGCGTGTTCAGCACCTGGGCGGATGACGGGGTCTATTTGGTCCAGGTGGCGGAACGCACTAAAGCGCGAGAAAAGATCGCAAACGAAATCATAGTCGAGGTGATGCTGCTCCCGCTCCTGTTTGCCCTGCCGTTGCTGGCGCTGTTTTTGTGGCTCGCGGTGTTGCGCGGCCTGCGCCCGCTGGGCAAGCTGGCGCGCGAAGTGGGGCAACGCAAGCCGGACAATCTGGCACCGCTGGATGCTTTATCCGCGCCCCGCGAAGTGTTGCCGCTGATCGAGCGGCTCAACCGGCTGTTCGCGCGCATCGAAACCTCCATGGAAAAAGAGCGGCGTTTTACCGCCGACGCCGCGCACGAATTGCGCACGCCGGTGGCCGCTATCAAGGCGCAGGCGCAGGTGGCGCGCGCCGCTTCCGGGAACGAGGAACGTGCGCATGCGCTGGACAACGCGATTCTCGGCTGCGACCGCGCCGCCCACCTGATCGATCAGTTGCTGACTTTGGCCAGGGTCGATGCGCTGGACAACAGAACGGCAGAGACATGCCAGCCCAGGGCCATTGCGGCGGAGGCGATAGCCGCAATGGCGCCGGGAGCGCTCGAAAAGGGCGTGCAGATCGAGCTGCTGGAAAGCGACGAAGTTGCGGTGCGCGGCAACCCGGAGTTGCTGCGCATCCTGTTGCGCAATCTGATCGACAACGCCGTGCGCCATACGCCATCAGGAACGATAGTGCGGGTAAATGTCGTCAGCGAGCAGGATGCGGCCTGCCTGTCAGTGAGCGATAACGGCCCCGGAATCCCGGAAGAAGAGCGGTCGAAGGTGATGGAACGCTTCTATCGTCCGCTGGGCACGCAAGCCGGCGGCAGCGGTCTCGGGTTGTCCATCGTCAAGCGGATTGCCGAAGTGCATGAGGCGACATTGCGGATGCGAGCGGCGAGCGAAGGCAAAGGCTTGTGCGTAACGGTATGTTTCAAGAGCCTGCCGCAATAGGCCCTCAATTGACGGGCAACCGCTTTTCCGGGGGCCTTGTCAGGTACCGTAACGCGTTTCCACCCGAACGCCGATTTCGGCGCCAGGCATTCCTGCCTGCTGCAATTGCCTCAGGCAGCGTGCGCTCAGGGCGGGCGGCAGGTCAGCCGCGCAATCCTGTGACGATGCGCAGCGCCACCGTTTCGGCAACCTTGATGCCGTCCACCGCCGCCGACAGGATGCCGCCCGCATAGCCTGCGCCCTCCCCGGACGGATACAGCCCCTGTGTGTTGACGCTCTGCAAATCGTCGTCGCGGCGCTTGATGCGCACCGGCGACGAGGTGCGCGTCTCCACGCCGGTGAGCACCGCGTCCGCAAGATCGAAACCTTTGATTTGCTTCGCGAAGGCGGGCAGCGCCTCGCGGATCGCGGCAATCGCGTAGTCCGGCAGGGCGGTGGATAAATCGGTCAGATGTACGCCGGGCGTGTAGGACGGCTGCACTTCGCCGAATTTTGTTGAGGGTTTGCCCGCGAGAAAATCGCCAACCAGCTGCCCGGGAGCGCAGTAGTTTTCTCCGCCCAACTCAAAGGCACGCGATTCCCAGCGGCGCTGGAATTCGATACCCGCGAGCGGGCCGTTCGGGTAATCATGCTCGGGCGTGATGCCGACCACGATGCCGCTATTGGCGTTGCGCTCGTTGCGCGAATACTGGCTCATACCGTTGGTGACCACTCGCCCCGCTTCCGAAGTGGCGGCGACCACAGTGCCGCCGGGGCACATACAGAAGCTGTACACCGAACGCCCGTTGCTCGCGTGGTGCACCAGCTTGTAGTCCGCCGCACCTAATAGCGGGTTGCCCGCGCTGTCGCCGTAGCGCGCGCGGTCGATCAGCGATTGCGGATGCTCGATGCGCAAGCCGATCGAGAACGGCTTGGCCTCGATGTACACGCCGCGCCTGTGCAGCATCTCGAAGGTGTCGCGCGCGCTGTGGCCGATGGCGATCACCAGGTGATGCGTGGCGATACGTTCGCCGCTGCCGAGCACCACGCCGCATATTTTTCCGTTCTCGATTTCAATGTCGTCCACGCGGCTCCCGAAGCGGATTTCGCCGCCCAGCGCCTGAATCGTCTCGCGCATCTTCTCCACCATGCCCACCAGGCGGAACGTGCCGATATGCGGATGGCTCTCGTACAAAATCTCTTCCGGCGCGCCCGCCTTGACGAATTCCTCCAGCACCTTGCGGCTCAGGTGGCGCGGGTCCTTGATCTGGCTGTAGAGCTTGCCGTCGGAGAAGGTGCCTGCGCCGCCCTCGCCGAACTGTACGTTGGATTCCGGGTCGAGCACGCCCTGCCGCCACAGCCCCCAAGTGTCTTTTGTTCTTTCACGAACGGCCTTGCCGCGCTCCAGGATCAGCGGGCGGAAGCCCATCTGCGCGAGAATCAGCCCGGCAAACAAACCGGCTGGCCCCATGCCGATCACCACGGGGCGCGAGGCTAAATTCTGTGGAGCCTGCGCGACGAAATGGTAGCTGGTGTCCGGTGCGGGTTTGACATGCGGGTCGTTTTTGAAGCGCTCCAGAATCGCCGCCTCGTCGCGTACCTCCACATCCAGCGTGTAGGTGAACCGGATGTCGCGCTTCTTGCGCGCGTCCACGCCGCGCTTGAACACAACATGGCGGATCAGGTCTTCCGCAGGAATGCCGAGTCGCCCGAGGATGGCGGCCTTGATGGCGCTTTCGGGATGGTCGAGCGGCAGTTTGATTTCGGTAAAGCGCAGCATAAATTTATTGTAGGGCGGATGAGCGTAGCGTTATCCGCCGAATGAATTCTTGTGGTGAGTTCAACATACGGCGGAAGGCGCTACGCTTTTCCGCCCTACGCAGGCAGCAAACAATTGATCCAATTTTATAGAGCGTTAATTTTAATGATCCTCTGAATGGAACTTGCCATAGTTAAATATGACAAACCCGCATGCCATTCACTCGATTTCCCCTCTCTAAAATGGCCGCTCATGATTCCCATAAGTTCTAGCCGCTCTTGATTGATTCTCAGGACAGCGCTTCCACTTGATCCGCCAAAGGACAAGCCTTCCACCAAACAAGTTTTTGAACTCGGAATTGTGTTGTCTTCCTCGGAATAATCAATTTCTGGAAAGGATGCGATCGTGCAAGACCTAGCAATAGGCAAGTCATACTTAGCAGTACGTCTAAGTTTTGCTGGGAATCCGACAAAGTACATCTGATCCAGCATTTCTGGCTTTCGGCTATACGAAGTTGCTTCTTCAGGCAAACACAAAAGCATGTAATCGGGGTTGTCAGGTTTAAATACGATTTTGGAATGTAGCATTACGACATCGCTATTGTCATCGGGTTTATAAATCGTTAAGTCTTTGGCTGAAACAGCCAAAGGATGGGCGTCGCCACATGGAAGACAGTCCTTTTTGTTATATGCCCTTTGCATGATGGTAATTGACGCGAAGGCTTTAGACTTGTGTGAGTCTTCACGCATGGTGGGATCTACGTTGTGGCGATTAGTCACAAAGTAAGCATTCCCACGCTTTGTTTTTAGCCAAAAGCCCGATCCGTTTCCAGTGGCTGAATTTCCAATGTCATCAGAAAAAATTGTAACTATTTTCTGTACTGCGCAAAGAAGCGCGGCCTTTGGATTTGAAAGATATTCCGGTTCCAATTTAATTATCCCATTCAAAATTGAGCAATTGTAGAACGGGTGTAACCCGCCCTACCGATGCCCTTCCGCAATCATCCTGTCCAGCACCATCTACGCCGCGCGCCTGTCAGGCAACTTCATATCCACCACGATTTCGTCATAGGGCGCATACACCAAGCCGTTCTCGTCTTTCTCAATCGCCATCCATTCAATCAATCGCTCGCAGTCATTGTGTACATTTTTGTAGTCGCGCTTGAGTTGGCGCGCGAGTTCCGCAACCGTCATCGCGCCGCCTTCGCGCAGTGCGCCAATCAGCTCCCAGTGCTTGGGAGTAAACACGGAAAACAATTCACCAACGCCTTCGAAGCCGACGCCGAAGTAAGGTTGCGCAGGCTTGCCTTGCCTTGCGGATTTCATGGCGGCGGCAGCGCGGGTAAGGCTGGCAGTTACGGGTTCGCCTACGGTCAGGTGCAGCACGGCGTTGCCAGTTTTCATTTTGTCGCCTCCTTCACATCTTGCCAAAAGTCTTCGAGCAATTGAGTTCCATCGATAAAAGTGTAGGGGCGCTCGGTATTGCCTACATGCCTGTGGTCGCCTTTGCTGCGCTCGTTGTCATACCCGATTATCCGCTTGCCATCGCTACTCCAGGCCGCTATCGAGTCCCGCCAGCACCATCTCCGCCGCGCGCAGCACGGCGCGCGCTTTGTTCTGCGTTTCTATCCATTCGCTGTCGGGCACCGAGTCGGCGACGACGCCCGCGCCCGCCTGCACGTACAGCATGTTGTCCTTCACCACGGCGGTGCGCAATGCGATGGCCAGATCCATGTCGCCGTTGAAGCCGAGGTAGCCGACAGCACCGGCGTAAATGCCGCGCTTGCTCGGTTCCAGCTCGTCGATGATCTCCATCGCGCGCACCTTGGCCGCGCCGCTGACCGTACCGGCGGGGAAGGTGGCCTTGAGCACGTCCATCGCCGAGAGGCCCGGCTTGAGCGCGGCCTCGACGTTGGAGACGATGTGCATCACGTGCGAGTAGCGTTCGATGATCATTTTTTCGGTGAGCTTCACCGTGCCGTTTTGCGCGACGCGCCCGATGTCGTTGCGCCCGAGGTCGATCAGCATCAGGTGTTCGGCCAATTCCTTGGGGTCGGCGAGCAGTTCCTCGGCGAGATCGGCGTCCTGCTGCGGCGTCTTGCCGCGCGGGCGCGTCCCGGCGATGGGGCGCACCGTGACGGTATCGTCCTCCAGCCGCACGAGGATTTCCGGCGACGCGCCGACCACGTGATGGTCGCCCATGTCGTAATAGAACATGTACGGCGAAGGATTGACGCTGCGCAGCGCGCGGTACAGCGACAGCGGCGATGCCGGGAAGGGCTGCGCCATGCGCTGCGCCAGCACCACCTGCATGATGTCGCCGTCGAAGATGTATTGCTTGGCCTTGACCACCGCCTGCTTGAACGCGGCTTCGCCGAATTCGGACCTGGCTTCGCCGCCGTGCATCGGTGGCGCATGCGGGATGTCCACCGGCTGGCGCAACCGTGTCGTCAGTTCGTGCAGGCGCTGCTTGGCCAGCGCGTAGGCGTCGGCCTGTTCCGGGTTGGCATAGACGATGAAGGTGAGCTTGCCGCTGAGGTTGTCCACCACCGCGAGCTGCTCGGTGAGCATCAGCAGGATGTCGGGCGTGGCTATCGAGTCCGGTTTGCTGGAGATATTTTTATTGTTTTCCGGGGCCAGGCGTGGCTCGATGTAGCGGATCGTGTCGTAGCCGAAATAACCCGCCAGCCCGCCGCAGAAGCGCGGCAGGCCGGGCAGTTCGGCGACCTTGAAGCGCGTCTGGTATTCGCGGATGAAATCCAGCGGGTTTTCGACTTCGTGCGTGGTCTCGCTATTTTGGTGCGTCAGCGTGACCTGCTTGCCGCGCACCGTGATGCGCGTGTCGGCGGGCAGGCCGATGAAGGAGTAGCGCCCGAAGCGCTCGCCGCCCTGCACCGATTCCAGCAGGTAGGAATAGGGTTTGTTGGCGAGTTTCAGGTACAGCGACAGCGGCGTATCGAGGTCGGCAAAGGTCTCGGCAACCAGCGGGATGCGGTTGTAGCCTTGCTGTGCAAGCGTGTTGAATTCTTGTTCGGTGATCGGGTGCAACATAAAACCTCCGTGGTGCTGTAGGTCGGATGAGCGTAGCGCTATCCGACAATTTTGCGTCAGGTCTGTCGGATAACGCGATGAAACCGCTCATCCGACCTACAAAGGCATCAACACCATCGCCAACTGAGGAGGTAGTTTAATTTCATGTTCAAACGCGTTTGATAAGCGGCAAGGCAGCGGGCAGGTTGGCGATCACAGCATCCGTGTCCAGCGTTTCTACCGGTTCGCCGTGATTGTAACCGTAAGGCACGCAGAATACCGGGCAGCCGGCGGCGCGCGCCGCGAGGGTGTCGTTCAGCGAGTCGCCGATCATCAGCAATTGTTCGATGGGCACGTCGAAAAATTCCGCCACATGCAGCAACGGCAGCGGATGCGGTTTCTTTTCCGGCAGCGTGTCGCCGGACACGACGATTTTGAAATACTTCGCAAGGCCACTGCCTTCCAGAAGCGGCCCGGTGAAGCGCGCCGCCTTGTTGGTGATGCAGCCCAGCGGGAAGCCCGCCGCGCGCAGCGCTTCCAGGCCTTCGATCACGCCGTCGTAGGGCTTGCTGCCCAGCAGCAGCCCGGCGTAATGCTTTTCGAAAATCGGCATGGCGTGTTCGTACAACGCAGCATCCGGCGTGGCGTGCATCTCTCCGGTCAGCGCGCGCTTCACCAGCCAGCCCATACCGTTGCCGATGTAGCTGGCCAGCAGTTCCTGCGGTACGGGTGCGTAATCCATTTCGCGCAGCATGCGGTTGGCTGCTTCCGCCAGTTGCGGCGCGGAGTGCAGCAGCGTGCCGTCGAGGTCGATGGCGGCGGCGCTCACGCCGACCGGCGTGGAAAATCTTTTAATGGCTACAGCTTGTCGCATGGTTGCCTATGGGGCGGCCTTCTTTTCGGCTGCGCCCTGATCGGCTTTGCCTGCCGCCGCTGCGGGTTTTTCGTCTGCGGCTGTAGCGGCATTCCCGGCAGCCTTGCCGGCTGCCGGTTTGACCTCGGCTACCGCCGCAGAAGGCGTGCTTTGCTGGGGCTGGGATACAGGCTTGCCCATGTTGGGATCAATGGCCTTCTCCTTGACGTCCCTGTCGGCTTCTTTCCAGCCGAACAATACGGAGGTCGGGCTATGCGTATCGTTTTCCTTCATGCAATCTTCGGGCGTCTTCAGCGAAATGCGGCAGGCATAACCGATCGCCTCGGCATCGAGTGACTTCTGCTGGTCAGCGCCGGTAAACCGGTCGCAAGCGGCCAGCGCGAGGATGGCCATCGGCAATATGAGTCGGCGGGTGTGCATGATTACACTTCGGCGAGTGCGGCGCGCATCGCCGCGATTACGCTGTCGTAGCGGTGCGGGTCGCTGTCTTTGCGCGCGCCGAAAATAGCGGAGCCGGCCACGAAGGTATCCACGCCCGCCGCAGCCACTTCGCGGATGTTCGCGGGCCCCACGCCGCCGTCGATCTCCAGGCGGCAGTTGTAACCGCCCGAGGTTATCATGCTGCGCACCTTGCGCGCCTTGTCCAACACATGCGGAATGAATTTCTGGCCGCCGAAGCCGGGGTTCACCGACATCAGCAGCACCATGTCGAGCTTGGGCAGTGTGTATTCCAGCACTTCAAGCGGCGTGGCCGGGTTGAACACCAAGCCGGCCTTGCAGCCATTTTCCCGGATCAGGCCAATAGTGCGGTCGATGTGCTCGGAAGCTTCCGGGTGGAAGGTGATGTAAGTTGCGCCGGCCTTGGCAAAATCGGGAATGATGCGATCCACCGGCTTGACCATCAGATGCACGTCGATCGGCGCCGTCACGCCGTGCTTGCGCAGCGCCTCGCATACCAGCGGGCCGATGGTCAGGTTGGGGACGTAATGATTGTCCATTACGTCGAAGTGCACAATGTCCGCCCCGGAGGCGAGAACGTCGTCGACCTCCTTGCCCAGGGTGGCAAAGTTGGCTGAAAGAATGCTCGGAGCAATTTGATACATAACGTACCCTTCAATCAAGTTCAATATGCAAAACGCGCATTCTATCCGATACTCTTGCGGCCCAATGTTTATGGAATAATAAATTTACTTGGTCAGGAAGCATATGGTGTGCGTATTGTCGCGCTTCTTCAGGCCGCAGGGGCCGAATTTCCGGATTTCCGGTTAGCGTGAATTATATCTGTTCTTGTTGGCAATGAGACAAAGATGCGGCGGCTCACCGGTTCGGGCTGGCATGGTAGCCTGTGAAATTTTCCAACAAGCAAATAGCAGGGGGCCATCTTGGCAGAAGATTGGATAGAAAAATTTCCTGACACGCTTCGGCAGGCGGCGCATCCCATGGATATGTGCAAGGGGCAGCGCATCTTCTGCTTCGGTGACGAAGTGGATGCCGTGTATCGTGTGCTGGAGGGTGAGGTATGCCTGACGCGATTTTCGCCGGAGGGCGCCGAAATCGTTCTGTGTCGTGCCCGCGAGGGGGATTTCTTCGCCGAAGCCAGCCTGTTCAGCGCGCACTATCATTGCGCTGCGATCTGCACCCGTTCCGGGCGCTGCCTACGATTGCACGCGGGGACACTGCGCCACTGCCTGGCCAGTGACCCCGGTTTCGCCATGGAATGGGTCGCCACGCTGTCCCGCAACCTGCGCCTGCAACGGGCAGCCCAGGAGCGGCTGAGCCTGAAAAGCCTGCGCATGCGCGTCATCCACTACCTGGTAGATCGCGGCAAGGAGGGACGCGTGGAACTGGATCAGCCCATTATCCGCTGGGCGGCAGAGCTGGGAGTAAGCCACGAAGCACTGTATCGCACCCTGGCTAAAATGGAAAAGGAAGGCGTGCTGCAACGCCAGGGGCAAACCTTGACCCTGCTGCAACGCTAAGCCGCTGCGGTTCGAACAGGTATTTTTCGGGCTATGACATCGATCATATCGCCATGCCGTCCGCAAGCTTAAAATTCAAAAAGCAGCCATGCCGGGCCGGGGGCGCTTAAAAGCTGACGCTTCGACTTTGGCCGGCCAACCTTGATTTATTACACAGGAGCAATTTAAAACATGAAAAGAATTTTGATCGCAGCTTCAGTATTCATCGGAATAACTGGCTTTAATGTGGCATTCGCCGCCGACGAAAAAATGCGCCATGAAAACCACCGTCACGTCATGAGCATGATGGACACGCGGATTTCTCTGGGGCTGTCGGCGGAAATGAAACAGCACCAGCTATCGAACATGCGCGAGCATTTGGAAGCAATCAATTCCATTGTCGGTTTAATGGCGGAAAACAAGTTTGAAGAGGCTTCCGGAATAGCCCATGCCAAACTTGGTTTGAATCCTGAAATGCAGAGGATGTGCAGCATGTTCGGCAATGAGAAATTTATGGAGCTGGGAATGGCTTTTCATAAGAGTGGCGACGATCTCGGCAACGCATTGCAAACCAAGGATTTGAATGCTTCATTGCGCGCGTTGAACAAAACAATGCAGTATTGCGTATCTTGCCACGCGGCTTACCGTCAGTAATTCCAGCCCGCGAGGTATTGCCACAGCCTGGCATCAAGGCGGGCGGGTGATATTTGCCGGGTGATGCAGGCCATTAGACGGCAGGAATGTGTGCTACCCACGGCGCTCAGCGGAACTGCCAACAAGCTGTCAGCTATCTGACAGAAGACCTTCATCCCGCAACCACCAAGATGCCCCGATGGTTGCGGGAGGGGGATAATTATTTCTTGCCGCCGTTCACTGCAGCCTTCAAGTTGGCGCCGGCCTTGAATGCGGGCGCCTTGGATGCCTTGATCTTCAATGCCGCGCCTGTTGCCGGATTGCGGCCATTGCGTGCAGCGCGTTTGCGTACTTCAAAGGTGCCGAAGCCGACCAGTGCAACGCTGTCGCCCTTCTTCAGGGTGGCGGTAATGATGTCGATCAGTGCAGCGATGTTGCGGTCTGCATCTGCTTTTGTGCCGCCCGTCTTTGTTGCCAATGCGTCAATCAATTCTTTACGGTTCATGTGATTTACCCCTTGTGTTTGGTTACTGCACCATGCAGCGGTTTAAAGTTTAGCATTAAATGGTGCTAACTGTGGCTGCTGGCCATTGTTGCGCTGCTCGGACAGCCTATTGACAGATAAACGGAGAGCGGGGAGAGAACCCGGCGGGAATTGGCAAAAATCAGGGTGAAGCCCGATAGCTCGGTGGGCAGGGATTCCCGCAAAACCGCGCCGCTGCTGACGTTTGGCGGGGTATAAAAAAGCCGGGAAGGGTTGGCGGGTGCTTTGGTGGTGTAACACGGAACCGAACCCGCGTCCGCATCCCGACAAGGATAGCGAGGTTTTGATCTTGAGGGCGTGGATTCGAGTATTTGGCCGAATTCAATACGCCCACGCCTAGCGCTCAAGGGCGCATCGTCCCGCGAAACTTGGGCTGACACGGCCCACCAACCGTCGAACGCCAGTTCGATCCCCGGGATGCGAGATCGAACCCGAGTCCGCCAAGCCACAGCTCGGTTGCTGACTGCACTCCTATTTCGCATCTTGAACTTGTGGCATCGAGCGCGTGCAACTGCTGTCGGACGGCATCGATATCGTCTGGCGCGAGGTGGGCTGGAAGGAGTTGGCCGTCGAACTCGCCCCTAACACCATCGGCGGTGAGATGTTGGAGATGGAGGCAACGGCATGAATCGAACGGCAAAGAAGCTGATTGCAGACGGAAGCCCGCACGGGCGCCGGCATACAACGGGAACTCGACTTGCTGCACCTGTGGCACGTCAAAATTGAAGCGTGGATATTGAACGAAGCCGGGATTAAGTTTGTGCCAGTGCAAGCCGGTTTGCGGGTGGTGGCAAAATAATTCCGTTGAAATCCCTCATATATACCCATACAATGTATGCCAATGAAAAACGTTGAGCCTTTCAAGCCAAACGAACGGCAGGCCAAGCAATGGCTCAAGGAGGCTGCACAAGGCGACCGGCGCTTGTTCTTTTCGTCACACGCCGAATTACGAATGCGGCAGCGTAAGATTGGGCGCAGGCAAGTGCTGGAAACCTTGGGACATGGAACCATCAGCGAGCCGCTTCACCAAGACATACATGGGGACTGGCGCTGCAATATCAGTTGGCAACATGCCGGGCTGCGCGTCACGGTGGGTGCGGTGTTCAAGCTGAATGAAAATGGCGAATGGGTAATCATCGCAACGGTGTTCTAGGAGTAAAAAAATGTTGAAATATGACGACTGCGGGCTGCGGAATATCTGGCTGAAAAATGGCTACCGTTATGAGGCAATCGAAGGGCATGGCAAGTGCCTGGAGATAGCCGACATAAACGGGCTGCACCGCACCATTGCGCACCAATTGGTAAATTACCGCAAGCGATTGTCTGGCCCGGAAATCCGCTTCCTGCGGGTGGAAATGGGCATGTCGCAAAATCGGCTGGCCGACTGCATGGGTGTTGACGAGCAGACAATTTCCCTGTGGGAACGAAGCAAACGCCGCCCGACCGTGGCCGCCGAAAGAATGCTGCGCCTGCTTTATCTGGAACACGCTGACGGCAAAACCAAAGTGGCGAAAATGATTGCCCAATGGAACGACATAGACCGGCAAGAACTGGAAGAAGCCAAACAAGTATTTCAGGAAACCGATGATGGATGGCGAATGGCCGCCTGACCGATTAAGCGTGGCAACAAAAAAGAATCGCTATCAAAGGGCACAGTCTTAAAATCGTTTTCAAATGTCATCTTGAGTTAAAAACTCTCAAACTTCCGGCGAAAGTTTTGATGTAAAACACCATCAAACGCCAATAAAGGCGAGGGTTGCAGAGAAACTCTCGCAACATCTTGTAAGCGTTTAACGCATGGTTAAATTAACAATCCTCGAAACTTACATGAGGATTGAAAAATGACTACCGCAACGCTTCAACACCTCGCAACATCTGCCGCGCATACCCTAGCAGCCTGCGAACGGCGAGCGCTTGATGGCGTAGCGGCAACATGCGTAGCCATGAAGCGCGACGGCGTGAAGTGGCTGCGGTAGCGGAGCGGACACACTTGGAGCAGAGCTAAAGCAGAGGGCAGGTTCATCGCCTTCTGCGCTCTGTCCGATGACTGAGCGGTCAAGGCGTAGCACTGGCCGCGTAGCACAAGTCCTGACTGCGGGCAGAAAAATCCTACACTGCGCCTACACGGACACAAAACAACCGAAAATAAAAAAGACCTGCATCGCTGCAAGCCTTATGGGTACTGGTGGAGGTGAGCGGAATCGAACCGCTGGCCTTCTGATTGCGAACCAGACGCTCTCCCAACTGAGCTACACCCCCACGGCGGAACGAATGCTAAACAGAAATCTGCCGTTTGGGAAGCGGCATTCCGGTTGTCCGGTAAAAGTTGTCCAGATCGGACAGATCGTCGAACACCGCCGCAGCCCCCGAAAACCCCTGGTTGCGCGTGTAGCGGTTGGTGATAACGAATGTTCTGATGCCTGCCGCGAGGCTGGAGCGCAGGCCGTTTTCCGAATCCTCCAGCGCGATGCAGTCGGCGGCGGGCAGGCCCAGTTTTTCCAGCACCCAGAGATAAATATTCGGAGCAGGTTTTTTGTGCGGCACGATGTCGCCGCAGCCGATCACATCGAACCAGCTCTCGCCGTCCGTCCCCAGCCCTTGCTGCAACAGCGTGGCGACATTTTCCGGCGAGGTGGTGGTGGCGATGGCGAGGCGGATGCCGGCATCGCACGCATCGGTAAGAAGCTGACGGATGCCGGGGCGTAGCGGGATATGGCCTTCACGCAGCATGGTGTTGTAGTGCGCGGTCTTCACCTTGTGTAGATGCCTGACGAACTCTTCGAAATTTCCGGGCTTGGTGTAACCGGTCAGAAAACTTTCGATGAAATACTTGATGCGCTCCTTGCCGCCGGTCACGCTGAGCAGCTTGTCGTACAGCGCGACATCCCAGTCCCAGTCGAGGCCACATTCCGCAAAGGCCTTGTTGAACGACTTGCGATGACCGTCCTCGGTGTCGGCCAGCGTGCCGTCCACGTCGAAGATGATGGCCTGGATATGCATGGTTGATAATGGAGAGCAACCCTAGGGCGGAGTCTACCCGTCATGACGGGCGCATCCCGGACAGCCTAGCGCCCCATCCCGGGAAATTTCCCAGCCATCCCGCGCATCATCTTCGCCATGCCGCCGCCCTTGAGCATTTTCATCATTTTCTGCATCTGCTCGAACTGGTTGAGCAACTGGTTGACGTGCATCACCTGCACACCGGCGCCCATCGCGATGCGCCGTTTGCGCGAGGCCTTGATGAGTTCTGGTTTGCTGCGCTCCTGCGAGGTCATCGAGTTGATGATGGCCTCGGTGCGGTTGATCTGTTTGTCGTCCACCTTGGCGCCGGCCGCGGCTTGGCTGAGCTGCGCGGGCAGCTTGTCCATCAGCGCCGACATGCCGCCCATCTTGCGCATCTGCACGATCTGCATCTTGAAGTCGTTGAGGTCGAAGCCTTGTCCGCTTTTGACCTTTTTCGCGAGCTTCTCGGCTTCGGCGTGATCGACGCCGCGCTGCGCTTCCTCGATCAGCGACAGCACGTCGCCCATGCCGAGCACGCGCGAGGCCATGCGTTCCGGGTGGAAGGCTTCGAGGCCGGCAGGCTTTTCGCTCACGCCGACGAACTTGATCGGCTTGCCGGTGATGTGGCGCACCGACAGGGCCGCGCCGCCGCGCGCGTCGCCGTCCAGTTTGGTGAGAATCACGCCGGTCAGTGGCAGCGCGTCGCCGAAGGCCTTGGCGGTGTTCACCGCATCCTGCCCGGTCATCGCATCGACGACGAACAGCGTCTCGATGGGTTTGAGCGCGGCGTGGAGTTGTTTGATTTCCGCCATCATTGCTGCGTCGATTGCCAGCCGTCCGGCGGTGTCGACGATCAGCACGTCGTGATAGTGCTTTTTCGCGTAATCATGTGCAGCCAGCGCGATGTCCTGCGGTTTCTGGCTGATGTCCGAGGCGAAGAAATCGATTTCCAGCTGTTTTGCCAATGTGCGCAGTTGCTCGATTGCGGCCGGGCGGTACACGTCGCAACTGACCAGCAGCACCTTCTTCTTGTGCTGGTCGCGCAGTAGTTTTGCGAGTTTGCCGCTGGTGGTGGTTTTACCCGCGCCCTGCAAGCCGGCCATCAGGATCACGGCGGGCGGGGTGGTCGCGAGGTTGAGCGCGTCGTTGTGCTCGCCCATCAATTTGGTCAGCTCGCGATGCACCACGCCGACCAGCGCCTGTCCCGGATTCAGGTTGCCGATGACTTCCTGCCCGAGCGCGGCCTGCTTTACCTGGGCGATGAATTCTTTGACCACCGGCAGCGCGACGTCGGCTTCGAGCAGCGCCATGCGCACTTCGCGCAGGGTGTCCTGGATGTTGCTTTCGGTGAGGCGCGCCTGGCCGCGCAGCGTTTTGATGACGCCGGAGAGGCGGTTGGTGAGATTGTCCAGCATATGGGTATGAGGTTGCTTATGGTGTAGAATTCGCGAAGTCCTAAGTCTAAAACAATCTGGAACATCCCGGCAAAAAATGTCCAACGTTCTCCTTTCCCTGATCGCTGCCGCCGCCTATGGCGTGCTGGCCGCTTACTTCTGGCGGGCGCAGGTGCGCGGCGAAGGGGATATATTGAGCCGAGGAGCGGCGGGGCATCTGGTGCTGATCCCCTTGGTCGTGCACGGTTACCTGCTTACCCACGATGTGTTTGCCAACGGCGGATTCAATCTGAGCCTGTTCAACGCGCTGTCGCTGATCTTCTGGCTGACGCTGCTGGTGTATTGGCTGGCGCGTTTTTTCTATCCCATCGGCGGTTTGCAGGCGCTGGTATTGCCCATGGCGGCGGCAGTGGTGCTGTTGCCGGAGTTTTTTCCGTCCGCGCATCAACTGGAAAATACCGGCCTGTTCGCCTTCAAGGCGCACATTGGCGCCGCCATGCTGGCCTACAGCCTGTTCACCATCGCCATGCTGCACGCGGTGCTGATTTCACAGGTGGAAAAACGCCTGCATCACGCCAATTTGCCGCGCGTACTGCAAAGCCTGCCGCCGCTGCTGACCATGGAGACCCTGTTGTTCCGCATGATAGCCATCGGTTTCGTGCTGCTGACGCTGACGCTCGCGTCCGGGGTGATGTTTTCCGAGGAGATATTCGGCAAGGCGTGGCAGTTTAATCACAAGGCACTGTTCGGCTTTATCTCGTGGGGAGTGTTCGCGATATTGCTGTGGGGACATTATTCCTATGGCTGGCGCGGGCGCACGGCGGTGCGCTGGACGGTGAGCGGTTTTGTGTTTTTGCTGCTTGCCTACCTGGGCACCAAATTCGTCCTGGAAGTGTTGCTGCACAGATAAAGCCCATTGATTTTCTGCCCTTTTGCAATTCTTGATCCGCTGTGGGTTTGGCTCGATGTCGTTTCGTCAGAATGCGTGCTGGCAAAGGGAGGTTAAAGCAGGATGAAGTCTGAAGAGGGCGTGCAGACCAGCGTCTGCAGCATTGTCTTTCTCGATATTCCGCAGTTCTTGCAGCAACCCGGCGAGGTGCAGTTCTCGTGGCGCATCGAACTGTCCATGCTGCTCGACAGGTGTCTGAAAGGCATGGAACCGGGTCGCAGGATTATCGACGACACGAGCAATGGTGCCGTGCTTGCGTTTCTGCATTCCCCGGAAGATGCACTCTCATTTATCCGGCAATTATCCGACGAATTGCCAAAGCTGCAGAATTTTGCCTTGCGGGTTGGCGCACATCTGGGGCAATTAAGCGTGGTGCAAGGGCCAAGCGGCCATCCCGGCATCGCTGGGGATGGCATCAATGCCGCGCAGCGCGTCATGAGATTTGCCGGTATCAACGAAGTGCTGGCCTCGCGGGCATTTCAAGAGGAAATCGCCCGGTTGATGCCCGGCAACGCCGACCTGTTCTCGCCATATGGCAAACAGACCGGCAAGCACGGGCGCGAGCATGATCTGTTCCGGATGGGGCGGCAGTCGGCGCTTTTAGTCCCCGCTATACCCTCTGAGCCGCCGACAACGCCCTCCGCTCCATCGGCACCCTCCGCATCACCATTAGCGCCCTCTGAGTCTCCGGCGGCAACCTCTGCATCCCCTGAGTCCCCTGAGCCACCGGCACCCTTGGAACAAGATGCTCGGGATGCGGGCATCATGCCACCGGCAACGCAAGCGCCCGGCTTCGGCCTCAAGGTCGCCATAGGTGCGTTTTTGATAGTTGCCGCCGGCCTCTGGTTATGGGTTGCGCCCGGCAGCCCGGACCGCGGACAAACGCCGCCTGTCGCAGCCGATTCCGCCGGGCAGGATGCTCCAGTTCCGGATGCCGCCCCCGGGGTTGACGATTCTCCGCCGGTCGCCCAGCGGGAGCAGGCGAGTCCGGCCATACAGGAAGAACAGCGTTTGACCGTTGCCGCTCCGTCCGGTAAGGTAGCTCCGGCAAAGAAAGGCGCGCGTGACGGTTCGGATCGCTGCCCGAATTGTTCGTGTACCGACTTGATGACGAAGCTGTCGCTCGGGAGTGCATTGAACGAAACCGAACGACGTTACCTGACTGAACGCTGCAAGAAATGACGAGGGAGAAAGCCGATGTTCGTAGCCGCTAAAAGGCTTTGGGCGATTGTCGCACTGTCTGCGCTTATGGCCGCATGCGCGTCGGCGCCGAAACCGCTTGCCCAACCGATGGATTTTGAAACCGCCATTCGTGCGCTGACCAGAAACCTGCTGGCCCAATTGAACAGCAACCTGCCAATTCTGGCATCGCCCGACGAAATTACGGTGGCCGTTGAACCGATGATTGACGCCAACACGGCCGAAGTAACCTTGGCGAGCCGCCGGATCGACGAACTCGTTCTCGATGAAGCGCGCAAGCAGTTCCCGAAAATCAGGTTGCTGCCGCTCAACTCGAAATCCGCTGAAACCGCCAAATATATGCTCACCGGCATGATTAAGCCGGAGCCTAAGGGCAGCGCCGACGGCCCGGCGATTTATCACATCAGGTCGGCCATTGTCGACTTGAAGACCCACCGGGTGGCAGCCAACGCCGATGTACGGGTGATCGATCCCAAGCTGGACGCGACTCCGATCAGCGCATTCCAGGATAATCCGATGTACACCAAGGATAAGCGGGCCGACAGCCTGGCCAGGATTGTGGAGACCGAGCCGGGTCAGTTGGCGGACGAGGGATACATGGACGGCTTGACGACGGCTGCGCTGATGGCCGATGGCGACCGCATGTACGACGGGAAAAACTACGAAAAGGCGCTGGGTTTTTACAGGGAAGCCTCGCTGCGCCCCGACGGCCAGGCGATGCGGACCTATGCGGCGATGTATCAGGCATACCGCAAACTTAACCGGATGGAGGATGCCGAAGTTGCCTTTGGCCGCATGATTGCGTTGGGCCACAGCACTAATAATATGAATATAAAGCTTTTGTTCGGCGTCGGTAGCACCCAGTTCATTGCGGATTACGATCTGCGCAGCCAGTACGCCATCTGGCTCCGGCAAATTGCCAGATTCTTCTCCAAAGCCGATAGCTGCCTGAACATCGTTGGGCACAGCAGCCGGACGGGCAATGAGGCTTACAACGAATCTCTGTCGTTGCAGCGTGCGCAAACTGTGCGGAATCTGATGCAGAAAGATTTCCCGGACATCGCGGCGCACTCGAAGGCGACAGGGCGCGGCTGGAAGGAAAATATCGCCGGGCTTGGCAGCGACGACATACGGGATGCCATCGACCGCCGGGTCGAGTTCAGGGTCATACCGTGCAGCAGCGATGCCGAATAACGGGCGATATTCTACAGGTTGCATAGAATGCCCCAAATGTCGTAGAATTCGCGCCCTTTTGCTGGGCTAATAACTTAATAGGTTTTATATGGTCATTATTCGTCTTTCCCGTGGCGGCTCCAAGAACCGTCCGTTTTACAATGTGGTGGTGGCGGATTCGCGCAACCGCCGCGACGGTCGTTTCATCGAGCGCGTCGGTTTCTACAATTCGGTAGCCACTGAGAAGCAGGAAGCGTTGCGCCTGGACCTCGCTCGCGTGAGCCACTGGCAGAGCAAGGGCGCGCAATTGAGCGAAGCCGTCGCCAAGCTGGTCAAGCGCGCCGGAGCCGTGGCAGCCTGATTTAATAAGAGTGCCGCTGCGGCCTGATTCGAGAGTGTCGCTGCCTGGGCATGACAAGGCGGGCGCCATGGTCGTCATGGTCGTCATGGGGCGCATCGCAGCCGCACATGGCATACGCGGTTTGGTCAAGATCCAGCCGTTTACCGAGCATGTCGACAGCCTGCTGGATTACCCGACATGGTGGATCGGCCATGAGCACGGCCCGTGGCGCGAGGTGGAAGTCGACCAGCGCGAGGCGCACGGCAAGACACTGGTCGCGCAATTGCCTGATTGCCCGGATCGCACCGCTGCCGAAAAGCTGAAGGGTCTTCTGATCGCTGTGCCGCGCAGCAGCCTGCCGCAGCAGGGTGAGGGCGAATACTACTGGTCTGATCTGATCGGGCTCGCGGTGGTGAACGAAGCGGGCGTGACGTTGGGCACGGTTGCAAACCTGCTGGAAACCGGCGCGAACGAGGTGTTGAGCGTTAAGGGCGACAGCGGTGAGATGCTGATTCCGTTCGTGGCCCAGGCCATCAGGCGGGTGGATTTGAAAAACAGCACCATCCATGTGGATTGGTCGGCGGATTACCTGCGATGATCTTCGATGTCATCACGTTATTTCCGCAGATGTTCGATGCGCTGACGCAATGCGGCATCACGCGGCGCGCGGCAGAACAAGGCAGTTATGAATTAAAGACGTGGAATCCGCGCGATTTCACGAGCGACAACTACCGCACCATCGACGACCGCCCCTACGGCGGCGGCCCCGGAATGGTGATGCTGGCAGAGCCGCTGGCGGGCGCGATCAACGCGGCTAGGCAGCGGCAGGCGGCAAGCGGGGTGGCAAAGAGCCGAGTGGTGTACATGTCACCACAGGGCAGGTTGCTGACCCATGCGGTGGTCAAGGAATTGGTGGCGCAGCCGGATGAAGGTTTGATTCTGCTGGCGGGGCGTTACGAAGGTATCGACGAGCGCCTGTTGCGCCAGCAGGTGGATGATGAAATTTCCATCGGCGACTACGTGTTGTCCGGTGGCGAGTTGGCGGCAATGGTGTTGATGGACAGTCTGGTGCGGCAACTGCCCGGTGTGCTGGGCGATGCAGAATCGGCGGAGCAGGATTCGTTCGTGCGGGGCCTGCTGGATTGCCCGCACTACACCCGTCCGGAAATATTTAATGGTGAAGCCGTGCCCCCGGTGCTGTTGTCCGGCAATCATGCCGAGATAAATCGCTGGCGGCTTCAGCAGTCGTTGGGCAGGACGTGGTTGCGCAGGCCGGATTTGCTGGCCAGGCGCGATTTGACAAAAGAGGAGTCTCGGCTTCTGGCAGCGTTCCAGAAGGAACAAGACCCGATAACTAAAGGAGTAGTAAAGTGAATCTGATCGAAACATTGGAACAAGAAGAAATCGCCCGCCTGGGCAAAACCATCCCGGTTTTTGCGCCCGGCGACACCGTGGTCGTGAACGTGAACGTGGTCGAAGGCGAGCGCAAGCGCGTGCAGGCCTACGAAGGCGTGGTGATAGCCAAGCGCAACCGCGGCCTGAATTCCGCCTTTATCGTGCGCAAGATTTCCGCCGGCGAAGGCGTGGAACGCACCTTCCAGACCTATTCGCCGGGCATCGCCAGCATCGAGGTGAAGCGCAAGGGCGCGGTGCGCCGCGCCAAGCTGTACTACCTGCGCGAGCGCTCCGGCAAGTCGGCACGTATCAAGGAAAAACTCACCGCAAGGTGAGTTATCAGAGAAGGCTCATGCCTGCGCCAGCAGGCGTTATGCCGGAACTAAAAACCCGCAATCTGCGGTTAAACGCCGGCTGGTTTTTCTGAATGATAAAAACGGGAGCGCGCGCTCCCGTTTTTATTTGTGCGCTATCATCGCGGCATGGACTATCAGGCAAAACTTAAAACACCGTTCGGCGTGCTCGGCATCCGCTGTACCGGCGAAGCGCTGACCGGCATCGACTTCCTGCCCGCAACTGAAAAACCGCAACGCGCCACCAGTGTGTTCGCGAAGATCGTATGCGAACAATTGCTGCACTACCTGGAAAACCCGGACGCGCAGTTTTCCGTGCCGCTCAAATTGCACGGAACAAAGCACCAGCAAAAAGTCTGGCAGGCCATGCTCGCCATTCCGCGCGGGCAGACGCGCAGCTACGGTGAAATTGCCGCCGAGCTGAAATCCTGCGCGCAGGCCGTCGGCCAGGCATGTGGCGCGAACCCGATCCCCGTCATCGTCCCCTGTCACCGCGTGGTGGGCAAGGCCGGCCTGGGCGGTTTTGCGCATCACGCGAGCGGTGGCCCGCTGGACATCAAGCGCTGGCTGCTGGCGCATGAGGGGGTGCTGTGAGCAAAAAACCACAATTCAAGCCACAGAGTACACAGAAAAATCGCGGTATTCATTTCTTTATTACGCAGTGCTTGCCGATAGAGGCATCTGCACTCGACGCCCTATTTGTTTTCTCTGTGATCTCTGTGCCCTCTGTGGCTAACTGCTTTTCCCGGAATGACTAACACCGAGCTGCTCGACGAATTCTGCGACAACCTGTGGCTGGAGGACGGCCTGTCGCGCAACACGCTGGACAGCTACCGGCGCGACCTGACCAAGTTTGCCGCGTGGCTGGAAAGCCAGCGCGGCCTGCCCATCCCGCAAACCTCGCACGCCGACATACAGGGCTTCCTCGCACATCTGGTCACCGCACAGAAGGCCAAGCCGAGCAGCACCGGGCGCGCCATCTCCAGCCTCAAGCGGCTGTTCCGCTACCTGCTCAGACAAGGCAAGATCGCCACCGACCCGACATTACAGATCGACACGCCCAAGCTACCGCGCAACCTGCCCAAGAGCCTGACTGAATCCGATGTCGAGCAGTTGCTCGACGCGCCGGACACCCAGACCCCGATGGGCCTGCGCGACCGCACCATGTTCGAAGTGCTGTACGCCACCGGCCTGCGCGTGTCGGAACTGGTGACGCTACGCATCACTCAAGTAAGCATGGACATGGGCGTGGTGCGA
This sequence comes from Gallionellales bacterium RIFCSPLOWO2_02_FULL_59_110, assembly GCA_001801215.1. Taxonomy (GTDB): domain Bacteria; phylum Pseudomonadota; class Gammaproteobacteria; order Burkholderiales; family Gallionellaceae; genus Gallionella. The sequence continues at coordinate 39,174 of MGXA01000107.1, forward strand.
GTGATGGGCAAGGGCAGCAAGGAACGCCTGGTGCCGCTCGGCGAAGAAGCGCTGGACTGGCTGCGCCGCTATCTGGCGGAGGGGCGAGGCGTGCTGCTGGGCAAACAAATCAGCGATGCGCTGTTCGTCACGGCCAGAGGCGAAGGCATGACGCGGCAGATGTTCTGGTACCTGATCAAGAAGCACGCCAGAACCGGCGGGCTGAACAAACCGCTGTCGCCGCACACGCTGCGCCATGCATTTGCGACGCACCTGCTTAACCACGGAGCGGACTTGCGCGTGGTGCAGATGTTATTGGGCCATGCGGATATTTCGACGACGCAGATTTATACGCATGTGGCGCGGGAGCGGTTGAAGCAGTTGCATGCGGTGCATCATCCGAGGGGGTGATTGTTTGTGCCGTTCGCCCTGAGGTATCGAAGGGTGTGGCGTGATTAATGGGTATCGCTACGCTCAACCCATCCTACACGCTGCGCTCGGCGGCGCACAGGGGAAAGAAAAACAGAAAATGTAGCGTGCGCTGTGCGCACGCTACGCTGGCTTGCTAGGCGACACGTTTTTTGAGTTGGTTATACCATTCTGGGTAGGGCGAGACTGTAAAATAGTCCAACAATTCCATAGTGATTTGCGGCCAGATTCGAGGGTCATCGGCAATCAGTCGGACTAAGACTTGACTGGGATCATCTTCGCTTTTTGTACTCCGGAGTATTTGATTCTTGAAATGCACCACCTCGTCTCGCGTTGCCTGTAAATATAGGAATCGTTCCCAGATGGCTTTACCTTTTGCTGTTGGGACGCCCACTATTCCCGGAAGGAGGGTACCAAGCTTCTCTAATGTCGACAGTTGCCTTTCGGCCTCGCGTCGAGTTAATTGTTTGCGTTCCCCCTTTTTTGTTTTTATCTCGACACTGTCGTTAGGGGCACGCATCAGGGCATCGTTGCAAAAGGCTTCAATTCCTTGATATGCAAAGAATACAGCCACCATGGTTTTTTCCAAATAGTCGTAAACGTTAGCGATGTCTGAGCTTATATGCTTCACTAAACCATCTGGCGACCGTACATCGACAAATTTGAATGCTCGCTTTAATACCTCGGCTTCTTGCGCAGCGGAGTGCGAGATATTCATCGCCATAGCTACTGGACTCGGGGCGATGAAGTTGATTTGACCGATGCCTTGCACCTCCCCGGAACAACTTGCGAACAATTGTGATCCAGACGGGAAGCTTGGGCCTCCCGGATATGCTGGAGGAAGTGGTGAGGTGATTTGGGTAACAATCGCGGAGCGCCAATCAATTGGCACTTCGTCGGTCTCCTGTAATGGTGCCTTTTGTGTCATCTAACAAAATTGAAGTAAGCCACTATTTGCTGTCGCCTCCAGATTTCAACCACCTTGCCGCATCCAGCCCGCGCAATAACCAACGGACATTGCGCCGTATGTAAAATCATCCGTCAACACGTAGATGATTCACGCCGTGGCTGGTTTGCCGTCAGGCGGCTTCCATCAGGCACAATTCGTGCAGCCGCTGTGGCGACAATTCCAGTCCGTTCGGCCAGCACAGCGCACACGCATCTATAAAGAATCGTTTGAAAAATGCCTCGTCCTTGAGGGCGGTTAGCAAGCTGCCAGAACGATCTTTCAAGTAGGCTGCACCATTAAAATGCCCTTCGCTGCCATCCGAGAATTGCAGTGTGATGGAGAAGTTTCCGTCGTAGCGTGCGTTAAGGATTTTAATCACGATCAGTTTTCCACAACCCATTCGCCGCCGTGTCGTTTAATTTCTTCATGCATGGCATCTGGCGCAAGATCGAGTTCGCCCGGCCAGGTTACAGCGCCGCCCACGACAGTGACTTGTCTGAATTGTGCCGGGTCAATCAAATGTGAAAACACACCACGGAAAAATCCGGGGAGAAATCGAACCACGCCTTCGAGGCCGTCCACGAAGCGCACCCAAACGGCGTAGTCGTCAATCACTCGAACTTCATTTACTC
>MGXA01000108.1 GCA_001801215.1 Gallionellales bacterium RIFCSPLOWO2_02_FULL_59_110
CGTGGAGTGGGGATTTATCTGCTCTACAACGGCATTCTGGGCGATAAAAGCGCGAATGGCGGCAATGTGCTGACGCGCGCGGTGTTGGCGCAGCTTCCTCTATTCGAGGGGCCGAAAGTTATTTACTGTGCCGGATGTTTGCTTGGGCGTGATCGGCTGCGCGCCGAGAACATCATCGTCCGCCAAACGCCTTACGAGATCAAAGTGTCATGATCCAAGATAATCCATTGATAAAACCACTAAGTATCGGACTAAGGCGCGATGAGTCAGCACCTAAGCCGCTACTAATAGCCCGTCATTCCGGCGGAGGCCGGAATCCAGTCATAAAAAATACTCCGCGAAGCGGGCAAAGCGAGCCGCTTGCGGCGAGTTTCGAGGAACGGCCAAACTGCAATGTTGTCCCGCTTCGCGGGAGACTTTTTAATTATCTGGATACCGGCCTCCGCCGGTATGACGGTGTTTTTGGACTAATGGGTTATTTGGGATGATTACGCTAAAAGATTATCAGGAACGTGTGCTGGATTCGCTGCGCGATTTCTTCCGCCAATGTTCGCACGAACGCCGTCCTGAAGCGGCGTTTCAGGCGGTGCAACTGAAAAACAATCGTGTTCCGATCCGCTATCTACCGGTGAGCGCGGCAGGAATGGATGCGGGGATGCCTTATCTCTGTTTGCGCGTGCCAACCGGTGGCGGCAAGACTTTGCTGGCTTGCCACGCTGCCGGTATCGCGATGCGCGATCTGTTGCACGCAGAACGTGCCGTGGTGCTGTGGCTGGTGCCGAGCAATACCATTCTCGACCAAACCGCAGATGCGTTGCGCGACACGCGCCATCCGTATCGTAGGGCGCTGGAATTGTCGTGCGGCGCGGTTGAGATCGTCACTATCGAGGAGGCTCTGCGCTTGTCCAGCGCATCGGTAACGGGGCAGACGGTGGTGATTGTGGCGACCATTCAGGCGTTCCGCGTGGAAGATACGACCGGGCGCAAGGTGTATGACCAGAACGGCAGTTTCTCGGAGCACTTGCTGAATGTGCCAGCCGACCGCCTTGAGGATTTGTTGCCGGGTGCGGATGGTAAACCGAAGCCCTCTTTGGTGAATATGTTGCGCTTGCGTCGCCCGATTGTGATCGTGGACGAGGCGCACAATGCGCGCACCGATCTTTCTTTCGCCACGCTCGGCAACGTGCTGCCGTCGTGCATCATCGAGTTCACCGCGACACCGGCGCGCGCGAAACATCCTTCCAATGTGTTGCATCATGTATCGGCGGCGGAATTAAAAGCGGCGGATATGGTGAAGCTGCCACTGCGCGTGATTACGCGCCATCCAAGTCAGCGCGATCAACTGCTGGCGGATGCCGTTTCGCTGCGCGCCGACCTCGAAAAACTTGCCGCAGCGGAAGCCCAGCAAACCGGCGAATATCTGCGCCCTGTTATGTTGATACAGGCGGAGCGCGTGGATGCCTGCGAAGCGTTGCGCGATCTGATGGTGAACAAGTTCGGCATTGCCAAGGATGAAATAAAAATTTCAACGGGCAAGCTTGACGAACTGAAAAGCGTAGGCAATATCAATTCGCCCAAGTGCCCGGTGCGCTTTATTATCACCGTGGAGAAGCTGCGCGAGGGATGGGATTGCCCATTCGCCTATGTGTTGTGCAGCCTCAAGGAAACGCATTCCGCCACCGCCATCGAGCAGATTGTGGGGCGCATTTTGCGATTGCCGAATGCGCGAGAAAAACAACATCCCGACCTCAATTGCGCTTACGCATTTTCTGTGTCGGATTCGTTGCCTGCGGTATTGAACGAGCTGCGAGAAGCGCTTGAAAGCAACGGTTTCACCTCGGCGGAGGCCGAACGCATCATCATTCCCGTGCCGCAAGGCGTGTTGCCGCTGGGCATACTGCCCAAAACGGTGAAATTTACGCCCGAAGAGTTGGATGTTGCCGCCGCAAAAGTTCAGGTTGCAGAACTTGGTGGCAAGGTACATCTCAATGCAGAAACGCACGAAATTACGGTTTTTGTTCCGCTGGACGAAGATGAAACGGCGAGGCTGAAAAGTTGTGTGAAGACACCTGATGCTCAGGCGCGAGTCGTTGAAATGGTGGCGGTGGTGCGCGCAGCGGAAATGGCTTTCGGTGGCAGCGGCAAGACGCGAATGCCTTCACCCTATGAGCAGGGCTTTGACTTCAAGGTGCCGTTGCTGTGTGTGCGCGAAAATGGCTCGCTGTTTGAGTTCGAGAGCACTTTCTTGATCGAGCACCGGTGGAAGCTAAGCGAAAAAGATGCGGCACTTTCACCCAATTACAATCCCTTGCAACGACCCACCGGAAAGGCGGGCTATGTCGATGTAGGCGCAAAGGGCGAGGTGTTGACCAATGTGTTGCAACAAACGCCGAGCGCCGATTTTGTCGGCACGCTGCATCAGCAAGTTTTGCAACTTGGCGGCACGAGCGATTGGACACTGGAGACTTTGATCGCGTGGATCGATGGCGAGATTGAACACCATGACATTACGGCGGGCGAATCGGCGGAGTTCATCAGAAAAGCGTTGCGCGGCTTGATGGCGAAATACGAGATTACGGATGTAGGCCAACTGGCATTGGATCGCTTTCGGCTGCGCGAAGAAATTGAAGGGCGCATTCAGGATCATCGCGACGGCGAGCGCAAAAGTACCTTTCAGTCTTTGCTGTTCCCCGATTCCGCGCTGGCAGTCAGCGATGAGCGTGCGATCAATTTCAAAACCATGCGCTATGAGCCGAGTTGGCTCTATGAAGGTGGTTTTCAATTCCAGAAACATTACTTCGGCGTAAAGCCCGGCGAACTCGTCGAGTTCAAAAAGAACCGGGAGCTTACAGAGGAATTTCAATGTGCGCAGTTTCTCGATGGATTGGAGGAAGTTAAATTCTGGGTGCGCAATCTCTCGCAAAAATCCACTTCATTCCGGCTGCAAACTTCCAGCGACTGGTTCTATCCCGATTTCGTCTGCCAATTGACGGATGGCCGCGTGTTGGTGGTTGAGTACAAAGGCAAGGGCTACTACACCAGTGCGGATTCGGAAGAGAAGCGCGCAATTGGCGCGGTGTGGGCATCGCGGAGCGGGGGACGTTGCCTGTTCGAGATGCCGACGGACGTTGATTTTTCCGGTGTCACTAAGGCGGTGATGCAAGCAGTGCATGGTTGACAGAGGGATTAAAATCGCTAGGTCGCGGGCTGAAACACAGGGAGAAATCCGGCTGTGATAAAATCGCCCCATGATTTTTGCGCTCAAGATGCCAATGGTTAAGCAACGCACTTTGAAAAGCTCCGTCAGCGTGACGGGCGTCGGCTTGCACAGCGGCGAAAAAGTTACGCTGGGCCTGCGCCCCGCACCGGCCAACACCGGCATCGTGTTCCGCCGCGTGGACACCACATAACCAAAGGTGCCGGAGTCGATTTTTTTCTTCGTAGATCACAATCCCATCCTATAAATCAAAACCCATCTGCCCCGGCAACATGAACAATTCGACTCCGAACATTTGATCTCGAATGGCATTCTCACGAAAGCTCAAATCTGGACAAGCCCAACACATCAGTCGCTGCACACAACCGGTGGTCTAGACTGGCGATTCGTGCGCCCAAGCGGCGAGCGACCGCCAGATGCAGTGCGTCCCCTGCCCGCAGGGCGGTGGGTGATTCGATGAGCACCGCTGCGGTACGAAAATCCGCCGGATCAATTTCTACCGTGACAAGGTGCGTGGATGCAAACCGCTGAAAATTGGCGATTGCCTGTTGGCGGGTCTCGGCATCAATGGCACCCGTCCGCTGTTTGATACCGCCGATGCTGGCCATCTCGGTTAAAGTCCAGGCCGAAATCATCAGCTTCGCTTTACGCTGGCTTTCGAGTCGAGCCACAAGATCGGCCGCGCCAAGCTCTCGAAAAAAAATCGCCCCCAACACCGAAGTGTCGAGGTAAATCACAGCAGATCCTGTTCGCGCATTTCGGCAACAGTCAGACCCGATATCGGCGGTGCAGACACCCAATTGCGCAAATCAGACCAGTCGAAACCACCTGATCGCGGCTCGGGAACGAGACGCGCCACTGGCTTTCCCCGGCGGGTAATGACAACACCCTGCCCTGCCTCAACTTCGGCGAGTAAGGCAGATAGATGCGACTTGGCATCAGCTACTGTGGCAGTTTTCATCGTTCAGGCACCTCTAAATGGTCAGTTCAGGTGCTATCTTTTATCAAGTTGGTCACTTTGTAAAGGGATGTCGCGCCTAATGACCATTTCTTACACTCACTCTTGCCTTTATTCAAGGGTAAAAGTGTACGAGCTGTTGGTGTCGGAGTCGGTACTGTGAGAGTGCGGTGTCGGCGACGCTGATGCCGCCCAAAAGCGGCTGAACGTGCCAGTTGAAACAAGGGACGGCTGCTCGTGCACGGGAACGAAAGCCCGCGACAGCGCGGACGGAGAGTCCGGCTGTGATAAAATCGCCCCATGATTTTTGCGCTCAAGATGCCAATGGTTAAGCAACGCACTTTGAAAAGCTCCGCCAGCGTGACGGGCGTCGGCTTGCACAGCGGCGAAAAAGTTACGCTGGGCCTGCGCCCCGCACCTGCCAACACCGGCATCGTGTTCCGCCGCGTGGACACCAAGCCGGTCGAGGAAATTCGCGCGCGCGCCGAGCTGGTGCACGACACGCGCCTGTCCACCTGCATGGAGCAGAACGGCGTTCGCGTCGCCACCATCGAGCACCTGATGTCGGCGCTGGCCGGCCTGGGGGTGGACAACGCCTATATCGATCTGGACAGCGCGGAAGTGCCGATCATGGACGGCAGCGCCGGTACCTTCATTTTTCTGCTGCAATCGGCGGGCATCGCCGAACAATCTGCCGCCAAAAAATTCATCCGCGTGAAAAAAACCGTCGAGGTGAAACAGGGTGACAAGTGGGTGCGTTTCGAGCCGCACCACGGTTACAAACTGACCTTTACCATCAACTTTGCCCATCCGGTGTTTGCCGATGCCAAGCAGCATGTGGTGGTCGATCTGGGCGAGGAATCCTACGTGCGCGACATTAGCCGTGCGCGCACCTTCGGCTTCATGCAGGACGTCGAGAACATGCGCGCGCAGGGCCTCGCTCTGGGCGGCAGCCTGGACAACGCCATCGTGATGGACGAGTACCGCGTGCTGAACGCCGACGGATTGCGCTTCGAGGACGAGTTCGTCAAGCATAAGGTGCTCGATGCGATCGGCGACCTCTATCTGCTCGGGCATCCGCTGATCGGCGCGTTTTCCGGCTACAAGTCCGGCCATGCGCTGAACAATGCGCTGCTGCGCGCGCTGCTCGCCGACGAACAGGCCTGGGAGTTCGTCACGTTCGACAGCGTGGAAGATGCGCCGTCGTTCCTGCGGCTGCAATTGCAAACCGCCTGATCCGGAAGTGACAATGGCGGACATGTGCTGATCCTGCGCTTGTTCCTGGTGCTGGTCACGCTGCTGCTGATTCTGAGCGGCGGAATGTATATCTTTACGCGCGACCGCCGCTACCTGAAATTCGCCTGGCAAACCCTGCGTTTTACCGCGGTATTGCTGCTGGTCTTTGCCGCTCTGTTCGTGCTGGAGCACTACGTGTTGATGGGCTGGCGGGTGTTGCTGTAGCAGTGCGATGAACAACTATTGCGGCGGGCGCCTGCCGTGCAACCTGAGGAACACCATGCCGGTCATTATTCGCAAAGGTTTTTGTTTTGCCAGCCTGCCGGCAGCGGTATTTTGCATGGCGGTTTTTCTTTGCGGGGCGCAAATGGCAGGCGCCGCTCCGGATGCGGGTGGGAATGGCGCGCCTGCCGCGAAAAAGAAAATTGCGCTTGCTCAGTTCGATGTTGCCAATACGCTGCACGTAGACGACATCAGCAATATCTATGATGGGCTTCCTTCGATGCTTTCCAGCCGGCTGGAAGAAAGCGGGGAATTTCTTGCGGCATATACCGGGCGTTCGATCCCGGCAGAAGCTGGCGAAGCTCAGCGCGAGGCCATTATTCAAATTACCGGAGAGGCCGGGGCGCAATTTCTCGTTTCCGGTACGGTCGTGAATGCCGGAATAACCCAAAAAGAAGGATTCTGGGGGACTTCGATCGGAAGGCACATCGAGGTTGAACTTGCTGTTTACGATGGACTTACAGGAGCGCGCCTGCTGATGCGCCGCCTGGGAGAACAAGCGAAGGGCGAGGTGAGAGTGGGAAACGACAAGCCTTTCGGCAGCAGCATTTTCCTTGAAACGGAGCTTGGCAAGGCGACCAACCGGCTGGTTGATTCAGCCGCAAAAGACATCCGAGCGGCGTTGAAAAACGTACCGTTTTCAGCGCATATCGTCAAGGTTGATGGAAAAAGGATTCTGCTTGATGCGGGGGGCGATTCGTTGCTGAAACCCGGCGACATACTTGTCGCATATGTCAGGGATGCAGGCACGATTGCCGGACTAAATGGCTCTATGCCCGGCGTTACGGTTCGGGCCGCAGATACGGTTACCCTGACCCAGGTCCAGCAGCAATACTCTATCGGCGAATTGTCGGGAGATGCCGCAGAGCTCGGGGTCAGGGTGGGCAATATCGCGAGGGTCGATCCGCACGATCAGCGCAGCGTGGTGGCGAAGCAGATAGCCGCCCAACAAATTGTCAAGGCACAGCAGGAAGCCAGAGAAGAGGCGGAGCGCGTGAAGAAAAAGCAAGAGGCGCGGGCTGAGGCGGAACGGGTGAAAGCGGAACAGGACAAAGCCGCCCGGATCAAGGCGGAGAAAGAGGCGAAAGCGCAAGCGGCCGCCGAAGCCAAAGCGGCCAAACTGAAGGCAGCGCAGGAAGCCAGGGCACGCCGCCTTAGCGCCGCACAGGAAGCGCGCGCCAGGGAAAAGGCGCAGGCAGTGCGAGCGGCCGCCAGAGCCAAGCAGGAAGCGGACAAGGCAGAAGCGGCGCGAATCAAAGCGGAAAAAGAAGCGCAGGCCAAGAAACAGGCTGCTGTGGGCGGAGCGCCGCCAGGTGATGCAACACAGCAGCCTGCCGGATCAGGCGTGGCGCAAACAAAAACCGGGCCGGATGCGGCGGCACAGCAGCCCGCTACAGACGAAGCGGCAAAGAATGAGCCCGCATCATCTGTAATAGAAATCGAGTGGTCAAAACCGAAACCCTCGACACCTTTGAAGTTGAAGCAGATAAAGCCTTAAAAAAATTTCATAGGCCGTTTGTGCACATGACGGAGCTTCCTGATTTGTGAGAATTATTTTTTCGGGCCGACCCTTCGGCTTGGCCCGTCACCGGGCATACAAAGCGTATTGAACCATAATAAATAAATCGAAATTCCTGCAACCCAAATCAAAAAACTCAAAATGAAATCCAATAAAATCGCCTTCATCGCCCTGCTGTTGTGGGTTGCCACCATCGCCGCGTTTGCCTGGTTCTTCGTGCGCGGAAGCACCGTTCCGGGAACCGACGGCAGAACGGCAGTCATGTTGCAACCGGTTGAGCGTGATTTTGTGCTGGCCGAAATGCGCGGCTTGCTGCTTTCGGTGCAGGGCATTCTGGAAGGGGCGCATCAGGGCGATATGCAGCGCATCGTCCGGGCTTCCCGCGCGGCAGGCATGGCGGCTGCCGAAGAGGTCAATCCGGCGCTGATGCTGAAACTGCCGCTGGGATTCAAGACCCTAGGCATGAGCGTCCATCGCGACATGGATGAAATCGCCAAGGCGGCGGAAAGCGGAGCGCCGGTTGCGGAAATTCTGAAGATGGCCTCCACCACCTTGGGGAAATGCGTTGCCTGCCACTCGGCGTGGCGGATCAAAGCGGGGAACGATTGAGGTAATAGCTGTTACGGACAGGGAAGCGCCGAGCTGGTTCGTGCTTTGGCTGCGGTCGGTGCTGCGCACCCTAACATCGCAAGCGATGTTAGCCTCCGCCCGAATAAAGATAAGCACGCCTGCGGCGTGTGGCTTGTAAGCTGCGCCTACAAGCCAGCATCGGCACGTAGTGCCGCTGCCTTATCTGTATTTTGGCTTCAGCCGCCGCTTTGCGGCTTAACCTGCGCAAGCGCAGGTTAAGCTTACGCCCGAACAATGACAAACCGCTGCGCGGCGGGCTTACAGCCCTGCATCCGCGCGGAGCGCGGCTGCTTTGTCAGTGTTTTGGCTTCGGCACGGGTGCTTATGCACCCTTCACATCCGCTGCGCGGATATGAGCCTGCGCCGAAGCACGGATAAGCGCCGCAGGCGTGGCCTTACAGGCCAGCGTCAGCCCGCAGGGCTGCCGCCTTATCCGTGCTTTCCCACTTGAACTCCGGCTCTTCGCGGCCGAAGTGGCCGTAGGCGGCGGTTTTCTGGTAGATCGGGCGCAGCAGGTCGAGCATTTGCACGATGCCTTTCGGGCGCAGGTCGAAATGCTTTCTGACCAGTTCCGCGATCTTCTCGTCAGAGACCTTGCCGGTGCCGTAGGTGGTGACCCAGACGCTGGTGGGTTGTGACACACCAATGGCATAAGAAATCTGGATCAGGCATTTGCTGGCCAGGCCGGCGGCGACGATGTTTTTCGCCACATAACGTCCGGCGTAAGCGGCCGAGCGGTCAACCTTGGAGGGGTCCTTGCCGGAGAACGCGCCGCCGCCGTGCGGGGCTGCGCCGCCGTAGGTGTCGACGATGATCTTGCGGCCGGTCAGGCCGCAGTCGCCATGCGGGCCGCCGACGACGAAACGCCCGGTCGGGTTGACCAGGTATTTGATGTCGCCCTTGATGAGTTCCTTGGGCAGGATCGGCTTGATGATCTCTTCGATCACGGCATCGATCGCGGACTGCTTCATCTTCGGGCCGTCGGACATTTCGGGGGAATGCTGGGTGGACAGCACCACGGTGTCGATGGAGTGCGGTTTGCCGTCCAGGTAGCGCACGGTGACTTGGGATTTGGCGTCCGGGCGCAGCCAGGGCAGGCGCCCATCGCGGCGCAGCATGGCCTGGCGTTCGACCATGCGGTGCGACAGGTGGATCGGCAGCGGCATCAGCACGTCGGTCTCGTCGCAGGCGTAGCCGAACATCAGGCCCTGGTCGCCCGCGCCCTGGTCCATGTTGTCGTCGTAGGCCTTGTTGACGCCCTGCGCGATGTCGGGGCTCTGCTTGTCGTAGGCCACCAGCACCGCGCAGCCCTTGTAGTCGATGCCGTATTCGGTGTTGTCGTAGCCGATGCGCTTGAGGGTGTCGCGCGCCACCTGCTGGTAGTCGACGTTGGCGGCGGTGGTGATCTCGCCGGCCAGCACGACGAGGCCGGTGTTGCACAGCGTTTCGGCGGCGACGCGCGAGTGCTTGTCCTGCGCCAGAATGGCGTCGACGATGGCGTCGGAAATCTGATCCGACACCTTGTCGGGATGGCCTTCGGATACGGATTCGGACGTAAACAGATATTCGTTCATGATTCCCCGGTCAATTTTCGGTAAATAAAAAGAAGCGCATTGTACCAATTCCGGCCAAACTTGGTAGCATTGCCACCCCATGAATGCTTTTCTCTTCAAAACCGTTTTTCGCCTGCTTGTAAGGTTGCCACTAAGTGTGCTGCACAGCCTCGGTGCGCTGCTTGGGCGGTTGACTTATGTGTTTTCCGCACAGTATGCCGCTCGCACCCGCGAGAATTTGTGCCAGGCCGGAGTAACATCCGGCGAAGCCGAATACCGGAATATGCTGTCTGCAACCATTGCCGAAACGGGCAAAGCCATCGCGGAACTGGCCTGGATTTGGGTGCGGCCCTATGACGAGGTGGTCGGCATGGTGCGCCAATGTGTGGGGCTGGAACATATCGAGGCGGCGCGGCAACGCGGCAAGGGCATCATTCTTTTCACCCCGCATCTGGGGTGTTTTGAAATTACCTCGCTGTATGCCTCGCAACATGTGCCGATTACCGCGCTGTACCGCCCGCCCAAACTCGGCTTTCTGGAAGACATCATGCGCAGCGGTCGCGAGCGCGGTCAGGTCAGGCTGGCCAGGGCCGATATCGGCGGCGTGCGCCTGTTATACAAGGCGCTCAAGCGCGGCGAAGCGATCGGATTGTTGCCCGACCAGGTGCCCAGCAGGGGCGAAGGCGAATGGGCGGATTTCTTCGGTCGTCCCGCCTACACCATGACGCTGATCGGACGCCTCGCGGAAAGCAGCGGCGCGGCGGTGTTGATTGTTTATGCCGAACGATTGCCGCGTGGACAAGGCTATGCGATCCACTTTGAACCGCTGCTGCTGGATTTCGCCGTACCCGTGCCGCAGCAGGTCAACGCGGCATTGGAACGCGTGATCCGCACCTGCCCGGCGCAATACCTGTGGAGCTACAACCGCTATAAAACTCCGCGTGGCGCACAATCACCCGCGACCAATCCCTGACGGGCATGATGACCAGGATCGGAATTTCCCTGATGTGGCTGCTGCATTTTCTGCCGTTGCCGCTGCTGGCGCGAATGGGCGATGCGCTGGGCATCCTGCTCCATATGCTGGGCGCGGAGCGGCGCAGAGTGGCCGACATCAACCTGCGCCTGTGTTTTCCCGAGTTGGGCGAGGGGGAGCGCGCGGCGCTGGTCAAGGCGCACTTCCGCATGTTCGCGCGCTGCTTCCTCGAGCGCGGCATCCTGTGGTGGAGCGGCAAGGAACGCATCCAGCGCCTGATCAGGGTGGCGGGGTTGGAACACCTCAAGGCGGCGCAGGGCGGCCCGGTGATCGTGCTCGCGCCGCACTTCGTCGCGCTGGATGTCGGCGGCTCGTGGCTGACGCAGCACGTCAACCTGGTCAGCATCTATTCCAACCAGAAAAACCCGCTGTTCCACAAGATGCTGCTGCACGGGCGCAGCCGCTTCGGTCAGCAGCGCCTGCACGCGCGCCAGGAAGGCATGCGCCCGGTGGTGAAAGCCCTGCTGGACGGCTACCCTTTTTACTATCTGCCGGATCAGGACTTCACCGCCAGGGACGGCGTGTTCGTGCCGTTTTTCGGTGTGCCCGCCGCCACGCTGACCACGGTGCCGCGCCTCGCGAAAATGACTGGCGCGAAAATCGTGCCGTGCATCTCGCGCGTTCTGCCCGATGCCGCAGGATACGAAGTGCGCTTCTTCCCGGCGTGGGATAATTATCCGACTGACGACATCGTCGCCGATACGCGCCGCGTGAACGAGTTCATCGAACGGCACGCGCGCGAAATGCCGGAGCAGTATTTCTGGCTGCACAAGCGTTTCAAGACGCGCCCGGAAGGCGAAGAAAAATTTTACTGAATCCTCTCTCCCCTTGCGGGAGAGGGGCAGGGGAGAGGGGTGATCCATGAAATATGCAGACCTGCGCGATTTCATCGCACAACTGGAGAAGCTGGGCGAACTCAAGCGCGTGGCAGCGCCGGTTTCGCCGCATCTGGAAATGACCGAAATCTGCGACCGGGTGCTGCGCGCACAGGGGCCGGCCATCCTGTTCGAGCATCCCGCCGGTTACAACATGCCGGTGCTGGCCAACCTGTTCGGCACGCCGCGCCGCGTGGCGCAGGGCATGGGCGAGGAAAACATCCAGGCACTTCGCGAGGTCGGCAAGCTGCTCGCCTTCCTGAAAGAGCCGGAGCCGCCCAAGGGGTTCAAGGATGCATGGGAAAAATGGCCTGCGCTCAAGCAGGTGCTCTCCATGTCGCCCAGGGTGGTGTCTTCCGCGCCGTGCCAGGAAGTCGTGTGGGAAGGCAACGAGGCCGATCTCGCTAAGCTGCCGATCCAGCATTGCTGGCCGGGCGACGTCGCGCCGCTCATCACCTGGGGGCTGGTGGTTACACGCGGCCCGAACAAGCCGCGCCAGAACCTCGGCATTTACCGCCAGCAGGTCATCGGCCCCAATAAAACTATCATGCGCTGGCTGGCGCATCGCGGTGGCGCGCTGGATTTTCGCGACCACTGCGCGAAGCATCCGGGACAGCCGTTCCCCGTCGCGGTGGTGATCGGCGCCGACCCGGCGACTATCCTCGGCGCGGTCACGCCGGTGCCCGATGCCTTGTCCGAATACCAGTTCGCCGGACTGCTGCGCGGCAGCAAGACCGAGCTGGTGAAATGCATCGGCAGCGATTTGCAAGTACCCGCCTCTGCCGAGATCGTGCTGGAAGGCGTGATTTACCCGAGCGAAACCGCGCTGGAAGGCCCATATGGCGACCACACCGGCTACTACAACGAGCAGGATAAGTTCCCGGTATTCACCATCGAGCGCATCACCATGCGCCGTGACCCGATCTACCACTCCACCTATACCGGCAAGCCGCCCGACGAACCGGCGATGCTGGGCGTGGCGCTCAACGAAGTGTTCGTGCCGCTGCTGCAAAAGCAATTTCCCGAGATCATTGATTTCTATTTGCCGCCGGAAGGATGCAGCTACCGCATGGCGGTGGTGAGCATCAAAAAACAATATCCGGGGCACGCCAAGCGCGTGATGTTCGGCATCTGGAGTTTCCTGCGCCAGTTCATGTACACCAAGTTCATCATCGTGACGGACGACGACATCGACGTGCGCGACTGGAAGGAAGTCATCTGGGCGATAACTACGCGCGTCGATCCGGCGCGCGACACCCTGCTGGTGGAAAATACCCCGATCGACTACCTCGACTTCGCCAGCCCGGTCTCCGGCCTCGGCGGCAAGATGGGGCTGGACGCCACCAACAAATGGCCGGGCGAAACGCAGCGCGAATGGGGCACGCCCATTGCGATGAGCGCAGAGGTGAAAGCGAAGGTGGATGCGATGTGGAGTGGGTTGGGGTTGTAGCAATCGAAATCCTATCCCGCATTGACGATCTTTCCCGGCTTTATTGCTTTACGCGTGAAGCGCGTAAGACCCGAATTGTCGAGACCGATTCCCGCGAACATTCCGCACGCATGAAGCGCTGCACATGATGGCGCACGTCTCTTGCATAGGGCTTGCCATTGGCGTCCGGGTGGCCGGAGCGGGGAAAATATGCCCGTCGGCAAGCACGTCGACGTGGGGAGCCGGCACTTCGCGACAGGGGTGAAGCAGACAAACAGAGGACTTTGGCTTTGACCAGCAGGCAAAGCGCCTTGCAAAATCGGTAGATCATAGTTTCACCTGCCAGATAATATGAATGCGGTTATTGAAGTCGTTTCGACAAAAATCCCGCCAAAGGCGGGATAATCGAAACAAAAGTTTCCAGTCATACAGCAACCACGATCGCCACAGGAGTCAACAAACACCCCGTGGCGGCATTGGCTTTCCTACATCCTGCGTCTGCGCATCGACACGAAGCCAAACAGAAGCAGCAAACCTGCAAGCGCAACCATCATCGACTCGGACAACGTTGGGATATCTACAGGAACCGGGATCGGATCAAGCGGGATATTGTTGTTTATAACATCTACCGTCGGCAATGGCCCGGACAGGTAATACGTCGTCGGATCGGCACCTGTCGGCGGCCCCACGATTGCCGTGATCGGGCCACCGCCAGCAGGCCAGGTTCCCACTTGCGGTGGGATTGCGGTACTGGGGGACGTGTAACCGGCGCTGCTTACCGTCAGGCTGTAATTAAAGACGGCGCCCGTACCGTTAAGGAAGAACGCGTATTGACCCAACGCATTCGTGACCAGAGTCGCATTTCCCCCCACCACAAAGGCATTGGCATTGCCACCGTTATACAGCAGCGTGACCGTAGCCCCCGAGATCGGCAGCCGTGTTCTGCTGTTATACACCACCCCGCTGGGGTCGATGGGTACCGACATGGTCGCTGTGGCAATATTGCCAAGGCTGTCGCTGATCGCATAGGGCAACGACGCAGTGCCGTAAAAACCCGCAGCAGGTGCAAAGTTCACCGCACCGGTAACCACGTTCGTTACCTGCCAAGTACCCTGCGAGGTCGTGATCGTGAGCTGAATACCCGGTGTGGTGGGATCGAGATCCAGCGTACTTGGGTCAAGTACGGCTCCGGAGGACGCCGAGTCGTTGCCTACCGGCGTAAGATTTCTTGTGCCGGCCGGCGCCACATCGTCTATTGCAGCAGGTGCCACTGGATTGACTGTTATTGTAATGCTGGCGATGTTACTCGTACCGGGACCGGTATCCTGAACCGTGTAATTTGCCGTAGCGTCGCCAGTGAAACCGGCTGCGGGGGTGAACGTGACCGTGCCGTCGGCATTGGCCACCCAAACGCCCTGCGCGGGGTTCGTCCCGCTCAAGATGATGGAAGTCAAAGTGAGCGTGTTTCCCAACCCCGGAACGTCATTGGCAAGCACCGACAGGGTCACGGGCGTGGTCGGCTTCGTGGCTCCGCTATCATTCTGGGCGGAAGGCGTTGCACCTCCTCCCACTACGACCGTAATGGTGGCGACGTTGCTCGTACCGGAACCGGAATCCTGAACCGTGTAATTCGCCGTGGCGGTACCGGTGAAGCCGCCTGCGGGGGTGAACGTTACCGTGCCATCGGCATTGGCCACCCAACCGCCCTGCGCGGGGATCGCCCCGCTCAAGATGATGGAAGTCGCCGTGAGCGTATTGCCCAACCCCGGAACGTCATTGGCAAGCACCGGCAGGGTCACGGGCGTGGCTGGCAAGGTCGAACCAAAATCGTTCTGCGCGCTCGGCCCGGAGCTGCTCGCCGGGTTCCGCACAGTCACTGTGATATTCGCGACGTTACTGGTTTGCCCCAGAGAATCCTGGATGGTGTAGGGCGCGGTGACCACACCATGGAAACCCGACAGCGGGACAAACAGTACGGTACCGTCGCCATTTGCGGTGAAGGTTCCCAAGCCCACGATCGTGCGACTGTTCTGCATTCCGACGGTGCTCGGATCCATGTCTATGGAATTGAGCGCTAGTGTTGCCCCCGTTCCGGCACTGTCATTGGCATACGCTGTCACTATCACGGAAGTGTTGTAGTTTGTCGTTGCCGTGTCGTTAGCTGCCGCTGGCGGCGGAGCTAAACTCCACTGCGCATATAGCGTTGTGTCTGCTGCGATGACGAAGGTCGCCGCTGCCGCGTAAGACGTGCCGCTACCATCGGCGGCGGTGTTCCAACCGGCAAAGGTATTGCCGGTCTTGGTCAATGTTCCCACACCCAGCACGGTGACCGTCGCACCAGAAACGTACGGGCTGCTGCCGTCGGTCGGCGCGGTGCCGCCGGTATTGGTGTTGCCGTTGTAGGTGACGGTGTAGGTCGCGCCGCTGTAACCAACATCCTGTGAGCTTATGGCACCTGCCACCACGTTCAATGTCTTCGGAGTTTGTCCGACTGTCAGGCTGACAATGCCTCCGGGAGATGCATTGGTCACAATCCAGTCCCCCGCCGGAACAATGGTCGAGAAGAAACCGGCATCATCGGTATAGGCGATATAACAACCGGCATCGGAAGGTGTCGTTGTACAGATTCCCGGATCCGACGCGGCATTTTCCATCGTCACCTTGAATCCGGAGTATCCTCCGTCACTCTCATCCCACGCACCCGGAATATCTCCCGTGTCGAGGAACACGTAGCCATTGATCACTCCGCTTCCCGCCGGAGGAACCGTCACATCCTCAGCGGTGGTTAACAAGGGGTCGAATGGGGTGATTGCGACGCCGGGCGCTGCGGTCGCAGACACCGCGTTCTGGAATACACCCGGCCCCTGATTGGCATCAACGATAACATTGATGGCTAGAACCAGTGATTGTCCGGCCGCGATGTCTGCCGAGAAATTGCTCCATGTCGGGTACTGGTCGCCCGCGACCGGATTAACGGTCGCTGTCGCAACCACACCGTTGATGGTCAAGCTGGAGGTTGAGTCATAGGCGAATCCGCCCGGCAACGTATCGGTAAGCGAGAGCGATGCGCCTGCTACCGCGCTTCCCAACGTGTTCTGCACCGTGATGACATAATTGGCGGTGTTACCGGCAACAACCAGCGGCGTCGTCGTAACCTTAGTAATGATCAAGCCCCCCACTGTAGTGCTGGCCGATGGATCAGCCGGAGGCGTGCAACCGGTGCAGGTAATGTGTGCGCTGTTGATGATACTGCCGGTTCCGCCGGGGATAATGGTCACCGTCACTGAACCGCTCACATCGGAAGCGACGTTACCTATCGTCCAGGTGACCGTCCCCGCCGCGTCAATCCCGCCATCCGACGCCGACACAAAGATCGCGCCTGCGGGAAGCGTATCGGTCAATATGACGGAAGGGGCTATTCCCGTTCCGGTGTTTTTGTAACTGAGCACATAGCTCACTGCTGGTAGCACACCTGTTCCAGATGGTGCCGTCACGACACCGTCGAGGGTGAGGCTGTTGCTCGTCTTGGACAGCACCAGAAGATTCGTCCCGTTGATGCGCACCGTTTTTCCGACATCGATATTCAGTGTGCTGTCGACGGAAACCGTAGTGTCCGCCGTCACTGCGGCGGTCAAGATAGCTCCCGGATAAGGCACGGTCGATGGGCCTGTCTTGCTCAGCGTCAGGCTTGGCGTCGCTGTGCCGGTGGCGCTCGCACTGGCCGTAATTAGCGGTGCGTTGGCGGCACTTGCCGTCGCCACGTTACTGGTATTGATTGCCGTTGTCCCCGCAGGCGGCGTCAGCACGGTAGCCTGGAATCCCAGTGTCGCAGAAGCACCGGCTGCCAGATCGCCGACCGAATACACCACAGCATTGTTGACCGCATCAAAGCTGCCGCTGCCTGCCGTGGCGGTAATCGAACCTTGGTAGGCCATACCCGACGGAATGGGATCGCTGACTGCCACACTGTTCGCGGTGGCGCTGCCGGTATTGGTGACGGTAATCGAATAGCTCACCGTGTCATCCGGTTGCAGCGCGTTATTCGGGGTCGCGGATTTAACGAGAGTCAGGTTCGGGTTGCCGCTGATGCTCAGCGTCACGGTGTCGCTGGTACAACTCGCTGGCGGCGAGCCGCCGGTGCAATAATCACTGTCAGCAACCGTTGCAAGATTGTCCAGCATCGTCACGCCTGCGGGGACGCCGGTTGCCGCGACACTCATCGTGAATGTGAGCGTTGCGCTGGCGCCGGCAGCCAGTGTGCCAACGTTCCAGGTCAGAACACCTCCTACTTGATTACAGCTGCCGGTTGCAGTCGTGCAGGAACCATAGGAGAAATAAGCCTGCTCAGGAAAATCGTCGCTGACGACCACACTCGACGCGCTCCCGGTGCCCACATTAACCACGCTAATCGTGTAGGTCACCGATTCTCCGGCAAGGAGCATGGTTTTATTTGCGGATTTTGTGACTGAAAGCGATGGCGTACCGGCAACTCCGCCGCCGATGACGGAGGTCGTTGCGGTGGCGGTGACTACGGATGTCTGTGTGCTCGATAGCGACCCGGTGTTGTTGATCGCAGCCGTTCCGGTGAGATCGTCCGGGACATTAACGGTCACGCTGGCCGAACCCGAAGCCCCGGCGGCAATCGTTGCGAAATTCCAGGTCACAGTGCCATTTGCGCCGACTGACGGAGTTGTCGTGCTGTCCGCCGCAGGCCCCGAACTGGCCGATACAAAAGTCGTCCCCGCCGGCAAAGCATCGGAAAGCACCGCAGAGGTCGCGGCGGTCGATCCGCTGGTGTTGGTATAGTTGAGCGTGTAAGTCAGCGTGCGTCCGCTCCCGGTCACATTGACGGTTGAGTCGCTGGCGGTTTTTTGCAGAACGAGGTTGGCCGGTGGGGTAACGCAGTAATTAGCATAGGAAATCGCCGCAGTCGTTCCACTCGATATTCCATTGGTTACCGTCCCGTTGTACTGGAACTCCACCGGGAAGGTAGTTGTATTGTGATTGGACTGTACCTCGTACACCCACAAAAGCCGATGGTCTTTCTGCAACGTGCCGGACAAGCTCACTGAAAAGGTCAATAAACCTTTGGTGCTGCCTCCAAAGGACATCGCTGCATTGGTCGTCGGATCGGCCAAACCCAATTGCGTTGTCGTTCCGGTGACAGAGTCGTAATCGTAGACAATTGCCCGAAAATTCAATGCAGGTCCAGGGCTACGATCGATATAGATGTTGTTGGTCAGTGTGCCGCTGAATGTGACGTCGGCGCCCGAAGAGGGGTCTTGGTAAAAGCGCACCGCTTCCACGTAGACGCCGCCATCTTTCCCCGGCGCGGTAACGGTCGTTTTCGATCCGGTGTCCAATGCGGTCGGCACCGGCGATTTTGTCGCCAACTGTTTCGTCCCGTCAAAACCCACGTTGCCGGTCGTGTCGCGGAAATAATAACTGCTGCAGGTCGAGCCGGTTTGCGTCACGCCCACATCTGAACTGGATGTCACCGGTGTGCCACCGGTCCAACTCACGGTCGCGGTGTTGGTCGCGGGGTTGTCGGTGCCGGTAAAAGACGCGGCAGTCTTCGCCACCACCTGGACGCTGCCCGAAGCGCCGCTGGCCAACGTTCCGAGATTCCATGTAACAGTGCCATTGGCGCCAACCGATGGCGCACTGTCGGCATTCGGTGTCGAGGAAACGTAGTTGAATCCGGATGGCAGCGGATCGGATATGACAACATTGGACGCGGACCCTGTGCCGTAATTGTTGTAGGCAATTGTCCAGGTAAGGTTGGTGTTTTCTGCGATCTGCGCTGCACTCGCCGTCTTGGTCAGCGAAAACGCTGGCGCGGGGACATTGACTGCAATGGTGCTGGTGGCGGTCTTGGTCACGTGCGTAACCCCGTCCGGCGCCAGCACGTCGAGGGTCGCGGAATTGACCAGCGAGGTGGTGTTATAACCGGCATCCACCGTCACGGTCAGCGCGACGGTGCCCGTTGCGCCCGCCGCGAGCGAACCGAGACTGATCGAGACGCTGGTGCCGGAGCAACTGACCGGAGTTCCGCCATTGACCGTGTAGCTCGTGCAACTGACATTGGCGGGCAGCGTGTCGGTGAGCGTTGCGCCAGTGACCTGCACAGATGAGTCGTTCGAATAGGCGAGCGCATAAGTCACCGTCCCGCCCGGGTTAACCAGATAGGCACCCGGCGTCTTGCTCAGCGAAATGCGCGCCGCATCGACGCCGACCGCCACCGGCGCGCTGGTGATGCTGCCAAAACTCGTGTTCGCCGTTGCCGTGTTGTTGTAAGTGCCGGCGGTGCCGCTCGCCGTTGCGTCGAAAATCAGCACGACACTCGTGCCGTTTGCGATACTGATGCCGGCGCCACCGTTCAATATCCAGCTCACGGTGCCGCTGTCCCCACCGGCCGGCGAGGCTGTCGGTATTACTGGGACACCGGCGTTGGTGACACTGGTGGTCGATGCATAAGTGAAACCGCTCGGCAAAGAATCGTCGATTTGCGTCAGCGTGATCGCCGAGCCGCTGGCATTGGCAATCGTCACGGTGTAGGCGACCGGCTGGCCGGTCGCCACGCTGGACGGGTTCACCGCCTTGGTGATCGTTGGCGCCTTGCCGCAGGCGTTTACCGCCAGCCCAACCATCGCGGTCTGGACGCCGGTCACCGCCGGGTTGCCGAACCAGTCCTCGGTCGCTGCCGGCGTCATCGGAGAGGCGTGGGGCTGCGCGGCAAAGGCAGCTTGCTGGTCGGGGCTGCCGGGGATTGCGCCTTGACCAACCCAACCGATGTCCACACCCTGACCCCAAGTCTTCGTCGCCCCGTCGAAACTCCATGCGTTGGTGTAAATTTCCCCCTGCACGGCAAGTTCGGCATCGCTCGATGTCGCCGTACTGCCGGTCAGGTAAGAAAAGGTGCGATTATCGACCGGCGAATCGGCGACGCCATCATCGTGCAGCGTGCGGTCGTCGACCGCCTGCACGCCGATGAGGTACTTGCCCTTGAGAAGGGTGGTCGAATCCCAGTTCGCGACCCAGGTATTAAGTGATCCTGTCTTCAATGTACCGGTGACGGCGAAGGACCATGCGCTGTCCAAATCCCCTGCGGTTGTCCCATCACCGTCCTTGTCTAGCCAATAGTAGAACTCCACCTCTTTTATCGACGGCTTGACAGTGCCGCTTGCGTCAACATACATCGTGTCCTGCACCTTGGTTTGCAGGCTGTAGTTGCCCGGGCAACTGGATGGCGCGGTCGCGGTCACGCTCGAGATGATCGGTTGCGCATAAGGCTTTGTCTGATCGAAAGAGATATAGTCGCCGAAAGGCGCCGGCTTATTGGCATCGGCCAACCAACTGCGGTTAAGTGCACAGTCTTTCTGGAACGGGTTATTGAGGCTGTTGGCGGTGCAGAACAACATCGAGATCGGCGTTGAACGGGTGATCTTGGGTCCGGTCAGTGCCGGGTCCGGCCCGCTCGACGAGGCATCGAGCATGCGGATCGGAATCTGGTAATCGACGAAATATTCGGTGCAGGCGTTGTTGCTGGCGACGCGGGCGCGTGTCGTCCCGTAGTCGTAGGTCGTGCCGTTGAGGACGCTGCCGGCCGGCCAGGTGGTATCCGGGCTCAGCGTATTGTGAAAATTCAGAATCTTGCTACCCAACGTAAAGGCCGTCGGATTATGCGCGATCAGGTGAATGTTGGGATCGCTTGTGTAGTCAATAGATTGGGTGGGAATATTACCCCAGACCCCTGCCAGCAGGTCAACCGGGTTCGCGGGAGCACCCGAAGAGCCGTTCAGGTGAGCCGCAAGGCTGCGGTAACCGCTGCCATCGACGTCAAACAGCACAGTCCAAAGGGCGGAGCTCCAAGGATCGGTGGCGCCATAATTCCCAGCCGATGGGCCGGTGGCATAATTGTTGGCGATCTGTTCGACCCGCCAGCGGAACATCAGAACATCCTTGGTCTGGTCTGTCGGATGCTTGTAAAGGTAGTAGTAGATGCTCGGGGCATTCTTGTCGATGCACGATGAGGAGATGTTGACGTAGTTCTGCGGTGCCGTGCCCCCGTTAGACGGGTCCCGGGTGCGCGGATCGTTGATCGGGGCCTGAAAGCGCGAGTAGGGCTTCCAATCGCCACAGGCTGTGCCGCACTCGGTTGGGTCAGGCGGTTCGGTGGGCCACGCTACGGGCGCGAAATGAACCGGACCCGCAGCTTCGTCAACTATTCCCACTCCCCAGTCGGGAGGGAACGTATCCCCGACCGCTTGAGGGATAGCAAATATCATGGCGGCAACCATTGCCAAAATACGTGAAAGAACGATTCTTGTTAACATGAGAACCCCTCTAAAAATTCTAGTTGTCGCTGATTTTCGCAGCAAACCAACAGTCGATGCTGACAGTTCCTGACGTCGGGTAATGGTTAGCTTTAACCCAGATAGATCATTAGTGAAATTCGCCTGTCATCCAATTGCCGCATTGTCTTTGTGGGAGCGGCTTTAGCCGCGATTGGTACGCCATGCCACACGAGCTATCGCGGCTAAAGCCGCTCCCACAAAAGTGGCTCACCCTAAGCCGGACAAGCCGGAACCAAAAATGGGAGGCTGTATTCCTGAAATTGGGCAAAGCGTAGCGTGCCCAAAGAATGAAAATACCGTTGTTAATGTTGTGCACGCTACGCTTTGCCCAACCTGCGCAATACCCAACAAACAGGGTACCTACCCCTCCTCAGGCACTGGATTTTCGTCCCTCAACGGTAAGCGAACAGTGATTTTCAACCCCTGTCCGAAAACGCTTTGCGCGGAAACCTTGCCGCCGTGGAGTTCGATAATTTGCCTGACAATAAAAAGCCCCAGCCCGGATCCGCTGACGGCGCTGCCTTCCGCCCGAAAATATTTGGTAAAAATGCTTGCCATATCTTCGGGTCTGACGCCACCCCCCGAATCGACGACGTTAATTTCCGCATATCCGCCATCCGTTTGTCCTTCGATGCGTATCTGTCCGCCATAGGGAGAATATTTCATGGCGTTGTCGATCAGGTTGGTGAAGGCGATTCCCAGCAATTCACGGTCACCCGTGATGTCCGGGGGAAGCCCGCCCACTTCGACCACCATATCGGGCCATTCGACACGAGCGGCGGCCCGGGTTAGTAGTCCGGCGATATCCACCCTTTCCATTCTGTGAATAACATTGGGATGTTTGAGGCGGTCTTCTGTCAGGAAATTGCCGATCAGCCCCTGCAACTGTTCGCTGGCGCGGCGGATTTTACGGTGACGGGAAAGTACATCTTCCGGCGCATCCTTCACCAGGCGCTGGAGACTTTGCAAGCTCGCGTCGATGGTGGCGAGAGGCGTGCGAAATTCATGCGAAACCATGGAGACAAAAAGCTGCTGCTCGCGCGCGTGCTCCATCTCGGTGGCAGCACTTGAAATGATCGCTTCCGTTGTCTGTTCGAGGCGTTTCTGATAGCGGTTGATGACCAGTAGGGTGAGCGCCAAAACCAGCAGCGTCACTCCCGCACTAATCGCGAGATTGACCCACAGTATCCGGGTGATCTCCACGATGTTCTCGCTCCCGCGTTCCTCGACGACCAGATACCAGCCCAGCTCCGGAATAAAGCGCGAGTTGATCATGCCTGCAGCGTCATTTTCCCGGTATTCCAGTTTGGTCGGAATGGTGTTCCGGTTCAGGATGGCATCGGCAATCTTGCGGATACCCGGATGGGTGCGAATGGAGTCCTGGGTTTGGCCCATAGACTTGCCGGCCAGCATGATCATGCCTTGCTGATCGACAAAATACACTTCGCGCCGGAACCGCTCCCGGTAACTGTCGATAATGTCCTTCACTATATCCAGCGAGAGGCCGACCCCGGTCGTGCCGATGAAATTGCCGCTGTAATCCATCACCCGATAATTGATAAAAATCGTCATGGTGTCCAGCGTCGCCAGATCCGGATCGACATTGGTTTCGTAAGGCTCTTTCATCTGGCGGACGCGGAAGTACCATTTATCCCGAAACTCGTCTTCCCGGACGGACGGCAACATGCCGTAGGCGGTGTAATGCTTGCGGGTGCGCTCGGACACCAGAAAACTGGTGATGGCCCCGTTCTCTTCCATCACCTCTTTCAGATAACGGTCGATTTGGGTGGTGTCCCGCTCGCCATTGAGAATCCAGTCGCGCAGGAAAGTGTTATTCGCCATCTGGGCGGAAATGAAAACAGGCCGGAGAATATCTTTCTGGATTTCGGAGTAAACATTATCCCCGGTGAGGGGCAGCGCTTGCTCCCTGATGTCGCGGTGTATCGCATCGCGCGATACAACATAGCCCGCGATCGAGACGGTGAGAAACCCTGCCACAAGAATCAGGCCGATCCGCCCGATAATTTTGGTTTTTTCAGATAGCATTGCCATATTTTTCCCGTTTCAGGTTGCAGACAATTTCACAATTACCGCATATTATCGAAATGCTTTCTTATCCGCGAATTATGGAAGAAAATAGGCCGACGTTCCGTTATGACAATTTAAAAGGCGGCAGGGTTTTTGCTCCTTCCCCCGTGCAGGGGGAGGTTGGGATGGGGGTAGAATCTCGATTGTACTCACGCTTGGTTTCTACCCCACCCTAGCCCTCCCCCTGCAAGGGGGGTGAAGTTGCCAAACTTAGGCTCTTCAATGACCGCCGGAACGGTCAAACCAACCGAGTCCCCGGCAGGCTGGGGTTTACCTCACTGAATTAACGGGCGAGAGGATGAGGATGCGTATTATTGTTGTAGAAGATAACACCGACCTGCGGGAAGAGCTGGTGTTCAATCTCGTGGAAGACGGATTCAACGTGGTTGGTGTTGGTGACGGCGCAGCCCTGACAGCAGAATTGAACGGGCATCCGCCGGACATCATCATTCTTGACGTCGGATTACCCGGCGAGGACGGATTCAGCATCGCCCGCCGTATCAGGGACAATCCTTCTTTGCGGTCGACGGGAATTATCATGCTGACAGCGCGGGGAGAATTGAGCCACCGCATTCATGGATTAACCATAGGCGCCGACAACTATCTCATCAAACCCGTCGATTTCGCGGAACTTCGGGCCTGTATCGAGAGCCTGTCCAGGCGTTTGAGAGTTTCCAAACCTGAGCCCCGCGCTGAAATCTGGAACTATTACCCCTCACAGTGGCAACTCATCTCCCCATGCGGCACAACAATAAAACTCACCTGCAACGAAAACAAGTTGATCGAAATTCTTGTCCGCAATCCCGGCACGGTCGTCAATCGACGGGACATCATTGTTCAAGGGTTAGGAGAAAGCCCCGCAGAATATGATGAGCGGCGGCTTGAAACGACAATCAGCCGTTTGCGGCGAAAGCTCGACATATCCTGCCCCCGATACCAGCCCATCCAGGTCGCCCACGGAGCCGGCTATTCATTTACCGAACCGGTCATTAAAGTATCTGTGTCAGATCAGGCATCCAGGTAAAGGAGCCCAGCTGCGCTGGGCGATGAGTTCTGGCTTACTCCGACACGGACTCGCCATCGAGCGCATCACCATGCGCCGTGACCCGATCTATCACTCCACTTACACCGGCAAGCCGCCCGACGAACCGGCAATGCTGGGCGTGGCGCTCAACGAAGTGTTCGTGCCGCTGCTGCAAAAGCAGTTCCCGGAGATCATGGATTTCTACCTGCCGCCGGAAGGGTGCAGCTATCGCATGGCGGTGGTGAGCATCAAAAAACAATATCCGGGGCATGCCAAGCGCGTGATGTTCGGCATCTGGAGTTTCCTGCGCCAGTTCATGTACACCAAGTTCATCATCGTGGTGGACGACGACATCGACGTGCGCGACTGGAAGGAAGTCATCTGGGCGATAACTACGCGCGTCGATCCGGCGCGCGACACCCTGCTGGTGGAAAATACCCCGATCGACTACCTCGACTTCGCCAGCCCGGTCTCCGGCCTCGGCGGCAAGATGGGGCTGGACGCCACCAACAAATGGCCGGGCGAAACGCAGCGCGAATGGGGCACGCCCATTGCGATGAGCGCAGAGGTGAAAGCGAAGGTGGATGCGATGTGGAGCGGGTTGGGGTTGTAGTTGCGGATATCCTGTTCCGCGCCAGCGATATTTCCCGGTTTTTGCACCAGGCGGGAAACGCATGAAGCCGCGCTTTGCCAAAGGTCCGGCTGACGGCGATCACAGGTGCTCGAGGAAGGAAACCAAGCCCATCGGCAAGCTCGCCACCGAAAGGCGTCGCCCTTCGGCCGCAAAGCATCATGATGATCGTGCCCGCCCGTTCCGGCTAACACATCTTGTGGCAGGCGGGTATTGTAGCTACAATGACAATCCTTTTTTCCGCCCGATTGGGCGGGGGTTGTCGGCCGTATTGCTAGTGTCGGGGCGAGGCTCGTGAAGCGGGTTCCTGTTTCCATTGACCGAGAATTGAAAATTGCTTTTTGCGCTCATTCTGCCCTCGGCTTGCGGGAGATGGATCGAGCCGGGGGCGCGGGAGATGGTCGCGGCGGAAACGGGCGTAGCAAATTTTGTTTTCCAAAGGACTGGCGATGTGCGGAGGTGGAAAATTCGCCGCCGCGCGTCGCCAATTGCTGTTTGCGCTAATGTTTTATTCAAGGAATGCCGTGAGTTTCTCTGTTTCTCATCAACAACAAGGTTTATATGACCCGCGTCACGAGCACGACGCTTGCGGTGTGGGTTTTGTCGCGCACATCAAGGGCAAGAAGAGCCACAGTATCGTCGAGCAAGGCCTCCTGATCCTGAAAAACCTGGATCACCGCGGCGCCGTGGGCGCCGATGCCTTGCAGGGAGACGGCGCGGGGTTGCTGATCCAGATTCCGGATCAATTATTCCGCGAGGAAATGGTCAGGCAGGGCGTAACCCTGCCGCGCGCCGGCGAGTACGGGGTCGGCATGGTGTTCCTGCCGCGCGAAAGCGCATCGCGTTCCGCCTGCCAGGAAGAGATCGAGCGCTCCGTGCGCGGCGAAGGGCTGGTGGTTCTCGGCTGGCGCGATGTGCCGGTCGATACCGATATGCCTATGTCGCCGGCGGTGCGCCAGCAGGAGCCGGTGATCCGCCAGATATTTATCGGCCGCTGCAACAATGTACTGGTGACGGACGCGCTGGAGCGCCGCCTGTTCATCATTCGCCGCCGCGCCGCCAACGCCATCCAACGGCTCGATCTGGAGCACGCCAAGGGCTATTACACGGTGTCCATGTCGGCGCGCACGATTGTTTACAAAGGCCTGTTGCTGGCGGGCCAGGTCGGGGTGTATTACAGGGATCTGCAGGATAAACGTTGCCTTTCGGCGCTGGCTCTGGCGCACCAGCGCTTTTCCACCAACACCTTTCCGAAGTGGAATTTGGCGCATCCGTTCCGCATGATCGCGCACAACGGTGAAATCAATACCATACGCGGTAATTACAACTGGATGCGCGCCCGTGAAAAAGGCGTTTCCTCGCCGCTGCTGGGCAAGGATCTGCAAAAAATATGGCCTTTGATCTACCCAGGCCAGTCCGATTCCGCCGCTTTCGACAATGCGCTCGAACTGCTGGTGATGAGCGGCTATTCGCTGGCACATGCCGTCATGATGATGATTCCGGAGACTTGGGAAAAACACACCACGATGGACGCGAACCGGCGCGCTTTCTACGAGTATCACGCGGCGATGATGGAGCCGTGGGACGGGCCGGCGGCGATGGCGTTCACCGACGGGCGGCAAATCGGGGCGACGCTGGATCGCAACGGTTTGCGCCCGGCGCGTTACATCATTACCAAAGACGATCTGGTGCTGATGGCTTCCGAAGCCGGCGTGTTGCCGATTCCCGAAAGCAGCATCGTCAAGAAATGGCGCTTGCAGCCGGGCAAGATGCTCCTGATCGATACCATGCAGGGGCGCATCATCGAAGACAAGGAAATCAAGGATACGCTCGCCAACGTCAAGCCCTACCGCGAATGGATCGAAAAGATACGCATCAAGCTCGACGACGTCCAGACTGCGAGCGAGCGGCAGGCCAGTTCGCCGGTCTCTTTGCTCGACCGGCAGCAGGCTTTCGGCTACACGCAGGAAGACCTTTCGTTCATCCTGCAGCCGATGGCCGAAAACGGCGAAGAAGCGACCGGATCGATGGGCAACGACAGCGCGTTGCCGGTGCTGTCCGGCAAGCTGAAACAGTTCTACTATTATTTCAAGCAGCTGTTCGCGCAGGTCACCAACCCGCCGATCGATCCGATCCGCGAAGAGCTGGTGATGTCTCTGCTGTCGTTCATCGGGCCGAAGCCCAACCTGTTGGAAGTGTCCGACATCAATCCGCCGATCCGTCTCGAGGTCGCGCAACCGGTGCTCTCCCCGGAAAACATGGCGAAGATCCGCCATATCGAAAAATACACCGGCGGCAAGCTTCGTTCCTACGAACTGGACATCTGCTATCCGGTGGCATGGGGCAAGGAAGGGATCGAGGCGCGCCTCGCTTCGCTTGCTGCCGAGGCGGAAGATGCCGTGCGTTCCGGCGCGAACATCCTGATCGTCTCGGACCGCAAGGTGGCGGCGGAGAAGCTGGCTATTCCGGCGCTGCTGGCGACATCCGCAGTGCATCACCATCTGGTCAAGAATGGCATGCGCACCAGCACCGGCCTGGTCGTCGAGACCGGCTCGGCGCGCGAAACGCACCACTTTGCCCTGCTCGGCGGTTACGGCGCGGAAGCCGTGCACCCGTACCTGGCGATGGAAACCATCGCGCAGTTCGCCGGGGGCGATTCCGCCGCAGCCGAAAAATATGTGAAGAATTTCACCAAGGCAATCGGCAAGGGGCTGTGCAAGGTGATGTCCAAAATGGGCATCTCGACCTACATGTCCTACACCGGCGCCCAGATATTCGAGGCGGTAGGGCTGAAAAAAGGTTTTGTCGATAAATATTTCACCGGCACCGCATCCAATATCGAGGGCATGGGCGTGTTCGACGTGGCCGAAGAAGCACTGCGGCTGCACCAGCAGGCCTTCGGGCTGGAAATGGTTCTGGGCGGCGCGCTGGATGCGGGCGGCGAATATGCTTTCCGCGTGCGCGGCGAAGAGCACATGTGGACGCCCGACTCGATCGCCAAGCTGCAACATGCGACGCGCTCCGGAAAATATTCGACCTACAAGGAATATGCCGCGCTGATCAACGACCAGAGCAAGCGCCACATGACCTTGCGCGGCCTGTTCGAGGTCAAGCCGTCCGGCCCGCCGGTGCCGCTCGACGAGGTCGAGCCGGCCAAGGAAATCGTCAAGCGTTTTGCCTCAGGTGCCATGTCGCTGGGTTCCATCTCGACCGAGGCCCACGCCACGCTGGCGGTCGCGATGAACCGTATCGGCGGCAAGTCGAATACCGGCGAAGGGGGCGAGGATGCCAGGCGCTTCCTGCCTGTCAAGGGCGGCGAAAAGATGTCCGAGATTATCGGCGCCGACCGCATCGAGCGCGATTACACATTGCAGGCCGGCGACTCGTTGCGTTCGGCGATCAAACAGGTGGCATCCGGCCGCTTCGGCGTGACCGCCGAATATCTGGTCAATGCGGAACAGATCCAGATCAAGATGGCGCAAGGTGCCAAACCCGGCGAAGGCGGGCAATTGCCGGGCCACAAGGTCAGCGAATACATCGGCTTCCTGCGCCACTCGGTGCCGGGCGTCGGCCTCATTTCGCCGCCGCCGCATCACGACATCTATTCGATCGAGGATCTCGCGCAACTGATCCACGACCTCAAGAACGTCAATCCCAAGGCCGGCATTTCGGTCAAGCTGGTCTCCGAACTGGGCGTCGGCACGGTGGCGGCCGGCGTGGCAAAAGCCAAGGCCGACCACCTGGTCATCGCGGGGCATGACGGCGGCACCGGCGCTTCGCCGCTGTCCTCGATCAAACATGCGGGAACGCCCTGGGAACTCGGCCTCTCGGAAACGCAGCAGACGCTGGTGCTGAACCGTTTGCGCGGCCGCATCCGGGTGCAGGTCGACGGCCAGGTCAAGACGGGTCGGGATGTATTGATCGGCGCGTTGCTGGGGGCGGACGAATTCGGTTTCGCCACCGCGCCGCTGATTGTGGAAGGCTGCATCATGATGCGCAAATGCCATCTCAACACCTGCCCGGTCGGCGTGGCGACGCAAGACCCGGAGCTGCGCAAGCGCTTTACCGGGCAACCCGAACATCTTGTGAACTTCTTCTTCTTCATCGCCGAAGAAGTCCGCGAATTGATGGCGCAAATGGGCGTGCGCAAATTCGACGAGCTGATCGGTCGCACCGACCTGCTCGACATGCGGGCGGGCATCGAACACTGGAAGGCCAGAGGGCTGGATTTTGCTAAGGTATTCTATCAACCGAAGCTCCCGGAGACGGTTGCGAGGCGGCATGCCGAAACGCAGGATCATGGCCTGACCAAGGCGCTCGATCACCAGATCATGAGACTGGCTTCACCCGCACTGGAAAAAGGCATCAAGATCAACGCCGAGGTGGCGATCAGGAACATCAACCGCACGGCGGGCGCGATGCTTTCCGGCCGTGTCGCGGAAAAATACGGCGCTGCCGGGCTGCCGGACGACACCATCCATATTCGGTTGAACGGAACGGCGGGGCAGAGCTTTGCCGCCTTCCTTGCCAAGGGCATCACCTTCGATCTTGTCGGCGAAGCGAACGACTATGTCGGCAAGGGGCTTTCGGGAGGCAGGATTATCGTCCGCCCGCATGCTGATTTCGGCGGCCAGACCACGGAAAACATCATCGTCGGCAATACCGTCATGTACGGCGCGATTCAGGGTGAAGCCTTCTTCGCCGGAGTGGCGGGAGAGCGTTTCTGTGTGCGCAATTCGGGTGCGACTGCCGTTGTCGAAGGCACCGGCGATCACGGCTGCGAATACATGACGGGCGGCACGGTAGTCGTGCTCGGCGCGACCGGGCGGAACTTCGCCGCCGGTATGTCGGGCGGTATTGCCTATGTCTATGACGAGGAGGGCAGGTTTCACAATTGCTGCAACAGTTCGATGGTGGCGAACGAGGAAGTGCTGCCTGCCGCCAAACAGCGCAAGGAGGCCGTGCTGCACAACGGGCAGCCGGACGAGCTTCAATTGAAGTCGCTGGTCGAACGGCATGCGCTCTATACCGGGTCGGCGCGCGCGAAGCAGATACTCGCCGATTGGGAGCACAGCCGCAGAAAATTCGTCAAAGTGTTCCCGCACGAATACCGGCGCGCCTTGCAGGATATGGCGGCGCAGCAGAAAGTGGGGGCGTGATGGGTAAGCCAACCGGATTTATGGAGTTCCAACGGCAGAGCGAAGCACACCTGCCGGTGGCGGAGCGACTCAAGGATTACCGCGAGTTCACGCTGCATCTGACCGACGAGCAGGCCAGAATACAGGGCGCGCGCTGCATGGATTGCGGCGTGCCGTTCTGCAACAACGGCTGCCCGGTCAATAACATCATCCCTGACTGGAACGACCTTACGTACCACGGCAACTGGCGCGAGGCGCTGGAGGTGCTGCATTCCACCAACAATTTTCCCGAACTAACCGGCCGCATCTGCCCCGCGCCATGCGAGGCGGCCTGCACGCTGAACATCAACTGCGATGCGGTGGGCATCAAGTCCATCGAGCACTTTCTGATCGACAAGGGCGGCGAGAACGGCTGGGTGACGCCGCAACTGGCGGCACAGAAAACCGGCAAGAAGGTCGCCGTGGTCGGCTCCGGCCCGGCAGGGCTGGCGGCGGCGCAGCAACTGGCGCGCGCCGGCCACGCGGTCACGGTGTTCGAAAAAAACAGCCGCATCGGCGGCCTGCTGCGCTATGGCATTCCCGACTTCAAACTTGACAAGAATCTGCTCGACTGGCGCATGGCGCAATTGCAGGCCGAGGGCGTGAGCTTTCAGACTTCGGTGTTCGTCGGCAAGGAAGCACCATGCAAAGGCGTGGCGAACGACGCGCAGAAAACCGTTGCGCCGGACGAGCTGTTGAAGAAGTTCGATGCGGTGATCCTGGCGGGCGGCTCGGAGCAGCCGCGCGACCTGCCGGTGCCGGGGCGCGAATTGGGCGGTGTGCATTTCGCGCTGGAATTCCTCATTCCGCAGAACAAGGAAGTGGCGGGCGACGGCAAAAATCCGATCAACGCGAAGGGCAAGCATGTGGTGGTGATCGGCGGCGGCGACACCGGCTCCGATTGTGTCGGCACGTCGAACCGTCACGGTGCGGCCTCGGTGACGCAAATCGAAGTGATGCCGCGCCCGCCCGAGCAAGAGGATAAACCGCTGGTGTGGCCATACTGGCCGAACAAGCTGCGCACTTCGAGTTCGCACGAGGAAGGTTGCACGCGCGACTGGGCGATCGCCACCAAGGAGTTTGCCGGCAGCAACGGCAAGGTCGAGAAAATCCGCGCGGTGCGCGTCGCGTGGAATGACGGCAAGATGAGCGAGATCGCCGGCAGCGAATTCGAGCTGAAGGCCGACCTGGTGTTCCTCGCGATGGGCTTCACCCACCCGTTGCAGCCAGTGCTGGACGCGTTCGGCGTGGAGAAGGATGGCCGCGGCAACGTCAAGGCGGCGACCGAAGGCGCGGGTTGTTACAAGACCAGCGCCAACAAGGTGTTCGCGGCGGGCGACATGCGCCGCGGCCAGTCGCTGGTAGTTTGGGCGATCCGCGAAGGCCGCCAGTGCGCGCGGGCAGTGGACGAGTTCCTGATGGGCTCATCCGTATTGCCGCGTTAAGTTAGCCGCAAAAAACAATTTGCCACAGAGAGCACGGAGACCACAGAGAAGACCGCCGGTTTATACAACAAGCACCTCGTTGTATGCGGTCGAAGAAAGCCTATGAGGAATCCTGGAATCTCTCTCTGTCCTCTGTGGCCGGGTTTAAGATTTTGGTTTTGGTTAACGGTAAATAGAGAAAAGAGCAGATATGAACTTCAAGCTGAAAAACGACACCTTCCTGCGCGCCCTGTTGCGCCAGCCGACCGAATATACGCCGCTGTGGATGATGCGCCAGGCGGGCCGCTACCTGCCGGAATACCGCGCCACGCGCCAGCGCGCCGGCAGCTTCCTCGGCCTGTGCAAGAGCCCG
>MGXA01000109.1 GCA_001801215.1 Gallionellales bacterium RIFCSPLOWO2_02_FULL_59_110
GTTTTCTGCAAAGGGTGCAGACAGGATTTTGCCAGATGCCACAAGGCTTGCAGAGGATTTCATGCTAAATTCTACCCACTCGATTTCACGAAGACCCGTAAATTAAAACGTCAAGCCCCCCCCTCACCACTCCCGCAATCCCCTCCGCACACTTCTTAACCAGCCCCCCATCCTCCCCCTCCACCATCACCCGCAACAACGGCTCCGTACCCGAAGGCCGCAGCAGCACCCGCCCCTTACCATCTAATGCAGCTTCGGCTTCCTGCACCGCCGCGCCGACCTTGGCGTCTGCGAGGCAGGCCTTGGCATCGGCGACACGCACGTTGATGAGCACCTGCGGATACATCGTGAGGTCTTGCGCGGCCTGCGCCAGGGTCTGACCGGTGGCGCGCAGCGCGTGCAGCACTTGCAGGGCGGAGATGATGCCGTCGCCGGTGCTGTGCTTGTCGAGGCAGATGATGTGGCCGGAGTTTTCGCCGCCGAGCTGCCAGTCCTGCTGCTGCAACAGTTCCATCACGTAGCGGTCGCCGACTTTGGCACGCTGGAACGGGATGCCGAGTTTCTGCATGGCGTGCTCGAAGGCGAGGTTGGTCATCAGTGTGCCGACCACGCCGCCGTGCAGTTTGCCCTGCGCCTGGCGGTGTCCGGCGATCACGTAGAGCAACTGGTCGCCGTCGTAGATTTTCCCTGCGCCGTCCGTCATGATGAGGCGGTCGCCGTCGCCGTCCAATGCGATGCCCAGGTCGGCCCTATGCTCGACGACAGCCTTTTGCAGGTTGGCCGGTTTGGTTGCGCCGTAACCGTCGTTGATGTTCCTGCCGTCCGGTTCGGCGCCGATGGCGACTACTTCCGCGCCGAGCTCGTGGAATACGTGGCGCGCGATGTGGTAGGCCGCGCCATGTGCGCTGTCCACCACGATCTTCAGGCCGCGCAGGTTCATCTCGCAGGGGAAGGTGCTTTTGCAGAATTCGATGTAGCGCCCGGCCGCATCGTCGATGCGCTTCGCCTTGCCGAGGCTTTCCGATGCGTTGGTTTGCATCGGGTGGTCCAGCTCCACCTCGATCGCATGTTCGGTCTCGTCGGGCAGCTTGGCGCCCCTGCCGGAGAAGAATTTGATGCCGTTGTCCTCGAACGGATTGTGCGACGCGGAGATCACGATGCCGGCCTGGAGGCGCAAGGCGCGCGTCAGGTAGGCGACCGCCGGGGTCGGCACCGGCCCGGCCAAGTAGACATCGACGCCCGCCGCGATCAGCCCGGCTTCGAGCGCCGATTCCAGCATGTAGCCGGAGATGCGCGTGTCCTTGCCGATCAGCACGCCGGGACGTTCGCCTTGCGTATGTTCGGCGCTGGCCAGCACCTTGCCCGCCGCATAGCCCAGATGCATCACGAATTGCGGCGTGATCGGATGTTCGCCCACCTTGCCGCGCACGCCGTCGGTTCCGAAGTATTTTCTGCTCATGCCACCCCCTAGAAACAATTTGCCACATAGCCAGCGACTTGGTTGGCGTTTTTTGCCAGCCTAGTCGAATGCTAGTAGTTCCATCAGAGTACACAGAGACCACAGAGAAAACCAACAGCAAGCTCACTTTAGCCATCTCCTGCGATTGTTCACAATCGCTGCCCTCTCTGTGATCTCTGTGATCTCTGTGATCTCTGTGATCTCTGTGGCTAAGATTTTTACGAATTTACTGCTTTAAAAATCTTCAGCGCATCCACCGTCGCGCGCACGTCATGCACGCGCACGATGGAAGCACCGCGCTGCACCGCGATCAATGCCGCCGCAACGCTGGCGGCGATGCGGTGATTTACGTCCTGCCCGGTCAACGTGCCGAGCATCGCCTTGCGCGACAGCCCGGCTAATACCGGCACGTCCAGCCCAGCCAGTTTTTCCAGCTCGCGCAGCAAGGCGAGATTATGCGCCAGCGTCTTGCCGAAGCCAAAACCCGGGTCGATCACGATGCGCTCTTTCGCGATTCCGGCGATCTCGGCGGCGGCGATGCGCCCGCGCAGGAATGCGCCGACTTCGGCCACGACATCGGCGTAATGCGGCTCTTTCTGCATGGTCTGCGGCGTGCCCTGCTTGTGCATCAGGCACACTGCGGCGTCGCTCGCGGCGACAGCATCCATCGCGGTGCCGTCCTGCAATGCGTTGATATCGTTGACCATGCTCGCGCCGGCGGCGATGGCCGCGCGCATCACTTCTGGCTTGCAGGTGTCGATTGAAATTGGAACCGGGATTTGATGCAACGCTTCGATGACCGGCAGCACGCGATCCAGCTCCTGCTGTACGCCGACCGGTTGCGCGCCGGGGCGGGTGGACTCGCCGCCGATGTCGAGGATGGCCGCGCCTTCTTCAATCAGCCGCTGCGCATGGGCGATGGCGGCTTCGTGTTGCAGATGCTGCCCGCCGTCGGAGAACGAGTCGGGTGTGACGTTGACGATGCCCATCACAAGAGGGCGGGAGAGGTCGAGTTTGAAGTTGCCGCAGTGGAGATACATCGGAGAAGGGGGAAGAGAGAAGGGGGAAGGGTGCGCGCCTTGCGCGCCAGAGGTTCTCACCCTTCTCCCTTCCCCCTTAACCCTTCCCTGTTTTTCAGGTTTCCTGCGCAGGCTGCGTGGGTTTGGCGGCAGGCGCGGCGGGCGCGGCATCCTGCGGCGGTTGCGGGGGCTGCGTCACAGGCGCGGGCTTGGGCGGGCGCGGCGGATTGCCGGCCATGATGTCGTCGATCTGGTCGGTATCGAGAGTCTCCCATTCCAGCAAGGACTTGGCCATGGCTTCGATCTTGTCGCGGTTTTTCTCGATCAGGCTGCGCGCCAGCGCGTACTGCTGGTCGATGATGCGGCGGATCTCGGCGTCTACCTGCTGCATGGTTGCCTCGGAAATATTCTTGTGCGTGGTCACCGAACGCCCGAGGAATACCTCACCTTCGTTTTCGGCATACACCATCGTGCCCAGCGCCTCGGACATACCCCATTGGGTGACCATGCTCCGCGCCATTGCAGTGGCGCGTTCAAAATCGTTGGATGCGCCGGTGGTCATCTGGTGCATGAAGATTTCCTCGGCGATGCGACCGCCGAACAGTACCGCGATGGTGGACAGGATGCGTTCCTTGTCCATGCTGTAGCGGTCTTCGGCGGGCAACTGCATGGTCAGGCCCAGCGCGCGGCCGCGCGGGATGATCGTGACCTTATGTACCGGGTCGGTTTTGGGCATCAGCTTGGCGACTACCGCATGGCCGGACTCGTGGTAGGCGGTGTTCTTGCGCTCTTCTTCGGGCATGATCATCGAGCGGCGTTCCGCGCCCATCATGATCTTGTCCTTGGCGGATTCGAAATCATCCATTTCGACGAAGCGCTTGCCGCGCCGTGCCGCAAACAAGGCGGCCTCATTCACCAGGTTGGCCAGGTCTGCGCCGGACATGCCCGGCGTACCGCGCGCCAGGATGTCGGCCTTGACGTCCTGGGCAACCGGCACCTTGCGCATATGCACCATGAGGATCTGCTCGCGGCCGCGAATATCCGGCAGCGGCACCACCACCTGGCGGTCGAAACGGCCGGGGCGCAGCAGCGCCGGATCGAGCACGTCGGGGCGGTTGGTCGCGGCGATCACGATCACGCCGGAAGCGCCTTCGAAGCCGTCCATTTCCACCAGCAACGCATTCAGGGTCTGTTCGCGTTCGTCGTTGCCGCCGCCGAGGCCTGCGCCGCGCTGGCGTCCGACCGCGTCGATCTCATCGATGAATACAATACACGGCGAGTGTTTCTTGGCCTGTTCGAACATGTCGCGCACGCGCGCCGCGCCTACGCCGACAAACATTTCCACGAAGTCGGAGCCGGAGATCGAGAAAAACGGCACTTTGGCTTCGCCCGCGATGGCTTTCGCCAGCAAGGTCTTGCCGGTACCGGGGCTGCCTACCAAGAGCACGCCGCGCGGGATGCGTCCGCCGAGGTTCTGGAACTTGGACGGGTCGCGCAGGAAATCGACCAGTTCGGAAACTTCTTCCTTGGCCTCATCGCAGCCCGCCACGTCGGCGAACGTGAAGCGTTCCTTGTTCTCGTCGAGCATGCGCGCGCGCGACTTGCCGAACGAGAACGCGCCGCCCTTGCCGCCGCCTTGCATCTGGCGCATGAAGAATATCCACACGCCGATCAGCAGGATCATCGGGAACCACGACACGAAAATGTTCATCAGGAAGGAAGGCTCTTCTTCGGGCTTGGCCTCGATTTTCACGCCGTTCTTGAGCAGGTCTGAAACCATCCACAGATCGCTCGGCGCATAGCTGGTGATGCGGTTGCCGTCGGCGGTGGTCGCCTTCAAGGTGCGCCCTTCGATGGTCACCTTGCTGATGTGCCCCTGCTTCACTTCCTCGAGGAATTGCGAATAGTCGAGCTGCGACTGCGCGGCAGGTGCCTGGCGCGTGTTGAATTGGTTGAAGACGGTCATCAGCACCAGGGCGACAACCAGCCAGATCGCAATACTTTTAAACATGTTATTCAAAATAGCTCCTTAAGCGGCAACCTATCGGCTACCGGGGTCGTTCATTAGACTATGTATTGACCGATTACTCAAGTTTTCCGGTGGCCAGCAGGTATAACTCGCAACTCCGGTCGCGCGAGGCCTTGGGCTTGCGCGTCGCCACCTTGGCGAAACGGCTGCGCATCAGTTTGTAAAAATCCTCGAAACCGGCGCCCTGGAACACTTTGACGAGGAAACTGCCGCTCGGCTTCAGGTGTTCGAGCGCAAATTCCATCGCCAGTTCCGCAAGATGCATCGCGCGCGCCTGATCGGCCGAGGCGATGCCGCAGATATTGGGGGACATGTCGGAAATTACAAGGTCGACCGGCCTGCCTTGCAGCAGTCCTTCCAGTTGCCGCAGCACGGCTTCGTCGCGAAAATCGCCCTGAATGAACTCCACGCCCGGCAGCGGATCGAGCGGCAGCAGATCCAGCGCGATCACCTTGCCGCCGCGCCCCACCTTGCCAGCCGCCATCTGCGACCAGCCGCCCGGCGTCGCGCCCAGATCCACCACGACCGTGCCGGGCCTGAGCAGATGGTCTTTGGCGTCGATTTCCAGCAGCTTGTAGGCGGCGCGCGAGCGGCGTCCCTCCTTCTGCGCGAGCTGCACGAAAGGGTCGTTGATATGCTCGCGCATCCACTGTTTGCTGGTTTTGGAGGGCTTCATCGATAAACCTTAAAAGCATTGCATACCCAAAGGGCGCGAGAACCTCTGCGAGGCCATGAAGCGCGCGAAAAACCCGAAGAAAAACTCCACTCCATCAAAAACCTTCGTGCCCCTCGTTAAACAGCCACTTGGCGACCGTCTTTTGGTCGCTTAGTGGAATGGCTAGTCGTTTCATCAGTTCTTCGTGGCTATTGTTGTTTCTGGGTTAAAATCTGCGCCTCTTTTTTGGAAGGCCAGCCATGTTATCCCTTACCGTATCCGAACGCCTCGCCCTGAAAGGCCGCGCCCACGCCCTGAACCCGACCGTGATGATAGGCAACGCCGGCCTGACCGAAGCGGTGCTGAAAGAAATTGCAGCCAGCCTGAAAATCCATGAACTCGTAAAAATCCGCGTCATGGCGGAACGCCCGCAACGCGAAGCCATCCTGGCGGAAATCTGCACCAAACTGAACGCCGCTCCGGTACAGCATATCGGCAAGATACTGGTGGTCTACCAGCCCAACCCGGAAGCGCACCTGCCCGAAATCAGGAAAGCGCCACGCCACAAGGGCAAGAAACCGCTGTCCAAAAAACAGCTTGGCAGCCGTACCTGAGGGAAGGGATAAGGGGGAAGGGGGAAGAGTAAAAACCCCACTTTCCACAAATGAAGAGGTTTTACCCTTCTCCCTTTACCCATCCCCCTTCTCCGCCTTTAGATGTACTGAACGTCCACCACCTCATATTCCCGTATCCCGCTCGGCGCCTGCACCTCGGCGATGTCTCCGCTGTATTTGCCGATCAGCGCGCGCGCGATCGGCGAGCTGATGGAAATCTTGCGCTCCCTGATATTGGCTTCGTCGTCGCCGACGATCTGGTAGGTGACCACGTCGCCGTTGTTGGTGTCTTCCAGCACCACGGTCGAGCCGAACACGCAACGCCCGTCGGCGCTGATACTTCTCGGGTCGATGATCTGCGCGCTGCCCAGCTTCGACTCCAGTTCGATGATGCGCCCTTCGACAAACCCCTGCTTCTCCTTGGCGGCATCGTACTCGGCATTTTCGGAAAGGTCGCCCTGCGCGCGCGCCTCTGAGATCGCATTGATCACTGCGGGGCGTTCCACCGTCTTGAGGCGGTGCAGTTCCTGGCGCAGCAATTCAGCGCCGATGAAAGTCAATGGGATTTTGCTCATACTGTAACTTCCTCAGTCGTTAATCGTCAGTAGGCCGGGCTTTGCCCGGCATGGCGGGCAAAGCCCGGCCTACCAACTCAGGTTTCGTTAATCAGGCGCCGGTGCAGCGTTTGCAGGTCGTATGCCCGCAACTCGGCGAGGTGTTGCATTCCTACGCAGGCGGCGCGCGCTCCGGCCAGCGTGGTGTAGTAAGTCACGCGGCCTTGCAACGCCGCGTGGCGTATCGAATAGGAATCGCGCATTGCGGAGGGCTTGCTGTCCACGGTGTTGACGATGAGGCTGACCTCGCCGTTTTTGATCATGTCCACGATATGCGGGCGTCCTTCCGCGACCTTGTTAACTACCGCCACCGCTACGCCGGCATTGCCGATTTCCGTCGCGGTGCCGCGCGTCGCCAGGATGGTGAACCCCAGTTGTGCCAACGAGCGTGCCACTTCCGCCGCACCCGACTTGTCCGCTTCGCGCACGCTGATGAAGACCTTGCCGTCTTTCGGCAGCTTCACGCTGGCCGCCAGTTGAGATTTCAGGAACGCCTCGGCGAAGGTTTCGCCGACGCCCATCACCTCGCCGGTGGATTTCATTTCCGGGCCGAGGATGGTGTCCACGCCGGGGAATTTGATGAACGGGAACACCGCTTCCTTGACAGAGTAATACGGCGGGATAATCTCTCTGGTCACGCCTTGCTCCGCCAGGCTTTGCCCGGCCATGCAGCGCGCCGCGATTTTCGCCAGGGGCACGCCGGTCGCCTTGGAGACGAACGGCACGGTGCGCGAGGCGCGCGGATTCACTTCCAGCACATACACGGTCGAGCTCCCCGCCTTATCAGTTTGTATTGCGAACTGCACGTTCATCAGGCCGACCACATTGAGCTCCTGCGCCATCGCCACGGTCTGGCGGCGCAATTCGTCCTGCATCGCGGCAGACAACGAATACGGCGGCAGCGAACAGGCCGAGTCGCCGGAGTGGACGCCCGCCTGTTCGATGTGCTCCATGATGCCGCCGATGATGACCTGCTTGCCATCGGACACCGCGTCCACATCCACCTCGATGGCGTCGTTGAGAAAGCGGTCGAGCAGGATCGGCATGCGCTCCGGCCAGGTCTTGGCCAATTCTTCCGCATCGCGCATGTAGCGTTCCAGATCGGGCTGCGCGTGAATGATCTCCATGCCGCGCCCCCCCAGCACGTTGGAGGGGCGCATCACCAGCGGATAGCCGATCTCATCGGCTCCGGCGACCGCATCGGCCACGTTGCTGGCGGTGCGGTTGGGCGGCTGCTTCAATTCCAGCTTGCGCAGCATGGTCTGGAAGCGCGCGCGATCTTCGGCGCAATCGATCATGTCCACCGACGTGCCGATGATAGGCACGCCGTTCTTTGCCAGCCCGTGTGCCAGCTTGAGCGGCGTCTGGCCGCCGTACTGTACGATCACGCCGATGGGCTGCTCGACCGCGACCACTTCCAGCACGTCTTCCAGCGTCAGCGGCTCGAAGTACAGACGGTCCGAGGTGTCGTAATCGGTGGAAACGGTTTCGGGGTTGCAGTTGACCATGATGGTCTCGTAACCGTCTTCGCGCATCGCCAGCGCGGCATGCACGCAGCAGTAGTCGAATTCGATGCCCTGGCCGATGCGGTTCGGCCCACCGCCCAGCACCATGATTTTTTTCCTGTCTGAAGGTTGAGCTTCGCACTCTTCCTCGTAGGTCGAGTACATGTAGGCGGTGTTGGTCGAGAACTCGGCGGCGCAGGTATCGACGCGCTTGAACACCGGACGCACCCCCAGCGCATGGCGGTAGGCTCGCACCGATTCGTCGTCGATGCCCAGCAAGGCCGCCAGCCGCGCATCGGCGAAACCGCTGCGCTTCAACACGTGCAGATGATCCGCGCTCAGGCTTTCCAGCGTATGGCCCGCCAGCGCCCGTTCCTGACGGATCAGGTCTTCGATCTGCACCAGGAACCACGGGTCGATCTTGCTGACGTTGAACACTTCTTCCACGCTCATGCCGAGGCGGAACGCGTCGCCCACCGCCCAGATGCGATCCGGGCCGGGGTTGCCGAGTTCCGCACAGATGGCGTCGCGGTCGCCGTATTTGCTGTCCAGCCCGTGTACGCCGACCTCCAGGCCGCGCAGGGCTTTCTGGAACGACTCCTGGAAGGTGCGGCCGATGGCCATCACCTCGCCCACCGATTTCATCTGCGTGGTCAGGCGGTCGTTGGCCTGCGGGAACTTCTCGAACGCGAAACGCGGAACCTTGGTCACCACATAATCGATGGTCGGCTCGAACGAAGCCGGAGTCGCGCCGCCGGTGATGTCGTTCTTCAGTTCGTCGAGCGTGTAGCCTACCGCAAGTTTGGCCGCCACCTTCGCAATAGGAAAGCCGGTCGCCTTGGAGGCCAGCGCCGAGGAACGCGACACGCGCGGGTTCATCTCGATCACCACCATGCGCCCATCGTCCGGGTTGATGGAGAACTGCACGTTGGAGCCGCCGGTATCCACGCCGATCTCGCGCAGCACCGCCAGGCTGGCGTCGCGCATGATCTGGTATTCCTTGTCGGTCAACGTCTGCGCCGGGGCCACGGTGATCGAGTCGCCGGTATGCACGCCCATCGGATCGAGGTTCTCGATGGAGCAGATGATGATGCAGTTGTCGGCGCGGTCGCGCACCACTTCCATCTCGTATTCTTTCCAGCCGAGCAGCGATTCCTCGATCAGCAGCTCGCGCGTCGGGGACGCTTCGAGTCCGCGCTCGCAGATTTCCACAAATTCTTCGCGGTTGTAGGCGATGCCGCCGCCGGAGCCGCCCATGGTGAACGACGGGCGGATGATGGTCGGATAACCCATCACCTGCTGCACCTGCAACGCCTCTTCCATCGAGTGCGCAATGGCCGAACGCGCCGATGCCAGGCCGATGCGCGTCATCGCCTGCTTGAATTTTTCGCGGTCTTCCGCCATATCGATGGCTTCGCGCGATGCGCCGATCATCTCGACCTTGTATTTCTCCAGCACACCGTGCTTGGCCAGATCGAGCGCGCAATTCAGCGCGGTCTGCCCGCCCATCGTGGGCAGGATCGCATCGGGGCGTTCCTTGGCAATGATCTTCTCCACCATCTTCCAGGTGATCGGCTCGATGTAAGTCGCATCCGCCATCTCCGGATCGGTCATGATGGTGGCCGGGTTCGAGTTCACCAGGATGACGCGATAGCCCTCCTCGCGCAACGCCTTGCAGGCCTGCGCGCCGGAATAGTCGAACTCGCACGCCTGCCCGATGACGATGGGGCCGGCGCCGATGAT
Source organism: Gallionellales bacterium RIFCSPLOWO2_02_FULL_59_110 (assembly GCA_001801215.1). GTDB lineage: Bacteria > Pseudomonadota > Gammaproteobacteria > Burkholderiales > Gallionellaceae > Gallionella. The sequence goes on from MGXA01000109.1 coordinate 9,639, forward strand.
CAGGATTGATTTTATATCGTTACGTTTTGGCATTTCTTGGGTAAGGGGGAAGGGGGAAGGGAGAAGGGTAAAAGCGCCGCCGCCACACCCTTCCCCCTTTACCCTTCACCCTTCACTTCCTTTCGTCCATCAATCCAATAAACTTGTCGAACAAGTAATCCACGTCCTGCGGTCCGGGGCTCGCCTCGGGGTGTCCCTGGAAACAGAACGCCGGCTTGTCGGTCAGCTCGAAGCCCTGCAACGTTCCGTCGAACAGCGAGACATGGGTGACGCGCGCATTTGCCGGCAGCGTCGTTGCATCCACCGCGAAGCCGTGGTTCTGGCTGGTAATCATCACGCGCTTGTTCTGCATGTCCTGCACCGGATGATTCGCGCCGCGATGGCCGAATTTCATTTTGACCGTTTTCGCGCCCAGCGCCAGTCCCATCAGCTGGTGGCCGAGGCAGATGCCGTACAGCGGCATACCCGCATCGATGAAGGCGCGCGTCGCGGCTATCGCGTAATCGCACGGTTCGGGGTCGCCGGGGCCGTTGGACAGCAGCACGCCATCCGGCTCCATTGCCAGCACTTTGCTAGCCGGGGTCTGCGCCGGCACCACGGTGATGCGGCAGCCGCGTTCGGCAACCTTGCGCAGGATGTTGCGCTTCACGCCGAAATCGTAAGCCACCACATGGAATTTCGAATGCGCCAGCTCGGGGTAACCCACGCCCAGCTCCCATTCGCGCTGCGTCCACGAGTAGGGTTCGGTGCATGAAACTTCCTTGGCCAGATCCATGCCGGCCAGCCCGGCGAAGCCGCGCGCCGCCGCCAGCGCCGCTTCCACGTCGTCGCCCGTGGCGATACAGCCGTTCTGAGCGCCTTTGCTGCGCAGGATGCGCGTCAGCTTGCGCGTGTCGATCCCGGCAATTGCCACCACGTTGTTGGCCTTGAGGTAATCCGGCAGGGATTGGGTGCTGCGGAAGTTGCTCACCGCCAGCGACAGATCGCGGATCACCAGCCCGCTGGCGAATACCCGGCACGATTCCACGTCTTCGCTGTTCACCCCGACGTTGCCGATATGCGGATAGGTCAACGTGACGATCTGCTTGCAGTAGGACGGGTCGGTGAGGATTTCCTGATAGCCGGTCATCGAGGTGTTGAATACCACCTCGCCGCCGCTGCTGCCGGAAGCACCGATGGCTGCCCCGCGAAACACCGTCCCATCGGATAAAACTAGAATGGCAGGACTTGTTTGCGACACCGGATGCTCCCAAAGCGGTTTACATAAAGAAGCGGGACGAACCGTGTGTCCATCCCGCTTTGAATTGACGCGCATTATAGCCGATTAGCGGGGAGGCATCAAATGCCGGAACCCATTCGGGTGTATTCGAAAGCGGCGATCAAACCAATAGAGCCGCAGCATCACATTACTATTTTGGGAAAGCAATACCGTCAGGCCTTGCGGTACACCTGCGCGCCCCGCTTCACAAACTCTTCCGCTTCCCGCCCCGCGCCTGTCAATACACCGGATCGTGATCGCCCACATTCACCGGGATAATCTCTTCATCCTGGATCAACAGTTCCAGTGTGATTCGGTAAGAAAGGTTGATGGAAACCGAATGCAGCCCTTGCAGCTTTCCGCTCAATGCATGTAAACGCAACGAGGGGTGGTGCGGATTCATCTCCAGCAGTTGCAGCGTCTTGAGGTATTGTTTTTCCAGTTCCGGATGACGCTTGAGAAAACGCCCCGCGCGTTTTTCATATTGTTCGGTGAATACAAGCAGGAAGCTCATGCGACCGATTTTTTCGCACGTTTGATGTGCGCCGCTGGCGATTCCTTCACAAAGCGTCCCGACTTGATGTCGGCGCGTGTTTCGGCCAGCGCCGCTTCCAGCTCGCACTCGCGCAGGTAGTGATATTGTTCAATTTCCATCACTACGAAGCGATCCTTGCCGCGCACCGAGACAATCGCCTCCTGCCGTTCGGCCAGCACAGCCTCGATGGCGGCGATGCCTTTGGTTTTAAGATCGTTAGCAGTCAGTTGGGACATGGCTCATCTCCTCGTGGAGTGGTTTACAGTGCGCTGAATAATACTCTTGACAATGCGATCAGGCAACATCATCCAGCAAGCTGCAATCAGGCCTTGCTATACAGCTGGCTGCCCCGCTTCACAAACTCTTCCGCCTTCTGCTCCATGCCCTTGGCCAGCGCAGCCTGTTCATCAACACCTTGCTGCGCGGCGAAGTCGCGCACGTCCTGCGAAATTTTCATCGAGCAGAAGCTCGGGCCGCACATCGAGCAGAAGTGCGCGACCTTGGCGGATTCCTTGGGCAGGGTTTCGTCGTGGAATTCGCGCGCCTTGTCGGGGTCGAGGCCGAGGTTGAACTGGTCTTCCCACCTGAATTCAAAACGCGCCTTGGATAGCGCGTTGTCGCGCACCTGCGCGCCGGGGTGTCCCTTGGCGAGGTCGGCGGCGTGGGCGGCGATCTTGTAGGTGATGATGCCTTCCTTCACGTCGTCCTTGTCGGGCAAGCCCAGATGCTCCTTGGGCGTGACGTAGCACAGCATCGCGGTGCCGAACCAGCCGATCATCGCCGCGCCGATCGCGGAGGTGATGTGGTCGTAGCCGGGGGCGATGTCCATGGTCAGCGGGCCGAGCGTGTAGAACGGCGCTTCGTGGCACCACTTGAGCTGCAAGTCCATGTTTTCCTTAATCATGTGCATCGGCACGTGACCGGGGCCTTCGATGATGGTCTGCACGTCGTGCTTCCACGCCACTTGCGTGAGCTCGCCCAGGGTTTTCAGTTCGCCGAGTTGCGCTGCGTCGTTGGCGTCGTAGATCGAGCCGGGACGCAGCCCGTCGCCGAGGCTGAACGCCACGTCGTATGCCTTCATGATTTCGCAGATTTCCTCAAAACGGGTGTAGAGGAAACTTTCCTTGTGGTGCGCGAGGCACCATTTCGCCATGATCGAACCGCCGCGCGACACGATGCCGGTGAGGCGCTTCGCGGTCATCGGCACGTAGCGCAGCAGCACGCCCGCATGGATGGTGAAATAGTCCACGCCCTGCTCGGCCTGCTCGACCAGCGTGTCGCGGAATATCTCCCAGGTCAGGTCTTCCGCCTTGCCATCCACCTTTTCCAGTGCCTGATAGATCGGCACGGTACCGATCGGCACCGGTGAGTTGCGGATGATCCATTCGCGCGTCTCGTGGATGTGCTTGCCGGTGGACAGATCCATCACGGTGTCGCCGCCCCAGCGGATCGCCCAGGTCATTTTTTCGACCTCTTCCTGAATGCTCGAACCCAAAGCCGAATTGCCGATGTTGGCGTTGATCTTCACCAGAAAATTGCGCCCGATGATCATCGGCTCGACTTCGGGGTGGTTGATGTTCGCCGGGATGATCGCGCGGCCGCGCGCGATTTCGTCGCGGACGAATTCCGGCGTGATGATTTTCGGGATACTCGCGCCGAAACTTTCGCCGGGGTGCTGGGTTTTCAGCAAGTCGGATAGCCCTTCGATCTTCTGGTTCTCGCGGATCGCGATGTACTCCATCTCCGGCGTGATGATGCCCTGCCGGGCGTAGTGCATCTGCGTGATGTTCATGCCCGCTTTCGCGCGGCGTGGCGCGCGTCTGAGGTTAAAGCGCAGCTCGGCCAGCGCCGGATCGGCCAGGCGCTGCTGGCCGTAGGCCGAGCTGGGCGCGGCGAGCTGTTCGGTGTCGCCGCGTTCGACGATCCAGCCTTCGCGCATTGCCGGCAGGCCGGAACGGATGTCGATTCTGGCCGCCGGGTCGGTATAGGGGCCGGAACAGTCGTACACGTAAATCGGCGGGTTTTTTTCCGCGCCCATGCCGGTAGGGGTGTCGGCCTGCGAGATTTCGCGCATCGGCACGCGAATGTCGGGGCGCGAGCCTTCGACGTATATCTTGCGCGAATTGGGCAACGGTTTTACGGCTGCCGCATCGACATGTGCAGCCTGGCTGACAAATTGGGGGTTGGCGTTCATTCGGTGTGCTCCAGAATTCGGGAAGCACCACGGGATGCTTCCCTTTGCGGCATTACCCGCGCAGGTTCAAAGGGTTTATCTCACTCCGCCTGTTTTATTACAGCTACCGGCGAAGACCCCCAGCGAGGTGTGCAAGTTACTGGAAAGGTGCATGGAATGCAAGTTCGAGCCTTGTCCAATGTGGTATAAGCCTGAACGAGGGCTGTATTTCCAACGTGGTATGAGCCTGAAGCGAAGAATCTGAGGTCGAATTGAAGAAGTGGGTTGATCATCGCAAGGATGGTGATCAACATGAA
>MGXA01000110.1 GCA_001801215.1 Gallionellales bacterium RIFCSPLOWO2_02_FULL_59_110
CAGCGCGCTGGTCGCCATCGTGATGCTGCCCATCGGCGTGCTGATCGCCTTCCTCACGATGCGCGCGCTGGGCATGAGCTCCAACATCATGAGCCTGGGCGGCATCGCGATAGCCATCGGCGCAATGGTGGATGCGGCCATCGTGATGATCGAGAACGCGCACAAGCATCTGGAGCGGATCGGTAACTCCTCCCCCTTCAAGGGGGAGGCAGGGAGGGGGATGGGGGAAAGCGCTGCGCTATTAACCCATCCCCACCCCACCCCTCCCCTTGAAGGGGAGGGAGCATTGAGTGCGCGCGCCACCGCCATCCTCGCCGCCTGCAAGGAAGTCGGCCCCGCCTTGTTCTTCTCGCTGCTGATCATCACCGTCTCGTTCCTGCCGGTGTTCACGCTGGAAGCGCAGGAAGGGCGGCTGTTCGCGCCGCTGGCCTTCACCAAGACCTTCGCGATGGCGGGCGCGGCGTTGCTGTCGGTTACGCTGGTTCCGGTGCTGATGCTGCTGTTCATTCGCGGCAAAATCATGCCGGAATCGCGCAACCCGCTGAACCGTTTTCTGATCTGGAGCTACCGGCCGATGATCGCCGCCGTGCTGCGGCGCAAGAAAACCACGCTCGCCATTGCCGTACTGGCATGTGCCGCATCCGCCTATCCCGCCATGAAGCTGGGCAGCGAATTCATGCCGACGCTGAACGAGGGCACGCTGTTCTACATGCCCGCGTCGCTGCCCGGCATGTCGGTCACCAAAGCGGCGGAACTGCTGCAAACGCAGAACAAGATCATCAAGAGCTTTCCCGAGGTCGCCTCGGTGTACGGCAAGGCGGGGCGCGCGCAGACCGCCACCGACCCGGCGCCGCTGGAGATGTTCGAGACGGTGATCAACCTCAAGCCGCAGGAGGAATGGCGGCCCGGTATGGACACCGACAAGCTGATCGCCGAAATGGATAAGGCGCTGCAATTTCCCGGCGTGGCAAACTCGTGGACGATGCCGATCAAGGCGCGCATCGACATGCTGTCCACCGGCATCCGCACGCCGATCGGCATCAAGGTATTCGGCAAGAACCTGGAGGAAATGGAACGCGTAGCCAGGGACATCGAGGTCGTGGTCAAGAATATTCCGGGCACGACCAGCGCCTTCGCGGAACGCATCACCGGCGGATATTATTTCGACATCGAACCGGACCGTCTAGCGCTGGCGCGCTACGGGCTGACGATGGGCGAAGTGCAGGACGTGATCGCTACCGCGCTGGGCGGCGAAAATGTCACGACCACGGTGGAAGGGCTGGAGCGCTTCGGCGTGAACGTGCGCTATCCAAGAGAACTGCGGAGCACGCCGGAGCAGATCGCGCGCGAAGTGCTGGTGCCGACGATGGATGGGGCCATGATCCCGCTCGGGCAACTTGCCAGGATCAGCATCAGCAAGGGCGCGCCGTCCATCCGCACCGAGAATGCGCTGCTCTCCGCCTATATCTACGTTGACATCCGCGACCGCGACATCGGCTCGTATGTGGCGGAGGCGCGCAAGGCGGTGGCGGAGCAGGTGAGCTTCCCGCCCGGCTATTACGCGACGTGGAGCGGGCAATTCGAATACATGGAGCGCGCCGCCGCAAAGATGAAGATCGTCATCCCGGTCACGCTGCTGGTTATATTTTTACTGCTGTACCTCAACTTCAGGCGTGTCACGGAATCGCTGATCGTGATGCTCTCGGTGCCGTTCGCGCTGGTCGGCGGGGTGTGGCTGCTGTGGTTGATGGATTACAACCTGAGCGTCGCGGTCGCGGTGGGTTTCATCGCGCTGGCGGGCGTGGCGGCGGAGACCGGCGTGGTGATGCTGATCTATCTGGAGAATGCCTGGAAGGAAATTCAGGCGCACTGCGCCGACGAAGGCCGCAAACCGGGCGTAGCCGATCTGCATGACGCCATCATGCACGGCGCGGTGGAACGGGTGCGCCCCAAGATGATGACCGTGGTGGCGATCATGGCGGGCCTGCTGCCCATCCTGTGGAGCACCGGTACCGGCTCGGAAGTCATGCGCCGCATCGCCGCGCCGATGGTGGGCGGCATGATCTCCTCGGCGGTGCTGACGTTACTGGTCATCCCGGCGATCTATGCGCTGGTGAAGGTGCGCGAAATTAAAGGGGAACAAAAACCATGATCGAGATTATTCCAAATTTCCATCCGGCACTCGTGCATTTCCCCATCGCATTGACTGCGGCGGCGCTGGCATTCACCGCCATCGGCACGCTATTCAGGCGTTGGCCTTATGCGGCGCAGTGCCTGGTGACGGGGCGTTGGATGTTATGGGGCGCGGCATTGTTTGCGCTCATCGCTGCCGCGTTCGGCTGGTTCGCCTCCAACAGCGTTGCGCATGATGAAGTGAGCCATGCCGCCATGGTTTTGCATCGCAATTGGGCGCTGGGCACATTGACCGCATTGCTTGCACTCGCGGCTTGGGATGTGTGGCGCGGACGTTCCGGCAGGATGCCTTCACCAGGCTTTCTGGGGTTGCTGGTCGTGGCGTGGCTGCTGGTGAACAGCACCGCATGGCACGGCGCCGAGCTGGTGTATCGCCATGGGCTCGGGGTGATGTCCCTGCCCAAATCGGAGGGGCTAGGCCATATCCATGAGCACGGCGCAGGTCATGGCGACATGCCCGTGCAAGGTGCAAATACGCCTCACGAGGATGGTTATGCCCATGACCGCAATGGCAATGCTGACGGCGAACATCCACATGATGCGGAACAGAGTAGTAAAGCTCCCGCTGCGGACGGGGCAGGCACAGCGCCCAAAAAGGCCAGTCATACCCATGCGCCGGGAACGCCGCCGCACAAGGATTAATGCCAATACTCGTACCAACATGTTCGTGGCGGGCGTCGTTTTTCTGGCTTGTGTGCGTTATCGTACAGAGAATTTTGCGGGGAGAGGGATAATCGATCATAAGGTTTAAACCGCCTGCTTTAGCAGGTGGTAGTTCGATGCAGTGGCCTGACGTAACGATAGGCGGCAATCAAACAATCAGGAGGCGACGGCTATGATGAAAGGTGATTGGATGGGAAGCTGGGGAACTGGTCACATGGATGGAGGGGGCGGGTTGTGGATGATACTGGTCGTGATTTTAGTCATTGCCGGAATCGTTGCTGTCATTCGCAAAAAGTGATGGCCATGATGCACGGCCCAGGTCGGTAGCGCCCGTGGGGTGATGAGCCCAACAACTAGGCGAGTGACGCGGCAAACCGGGAGTTTGCCATCGTGATCGACACGCACCAGATTAAAGAGAGTCAAGCTCGAAAACTTCGCGAATATATATCCAACCCGACCGCTTTTATTCTTTTTCGCTTTTTGTTTTATCTTTTTTTACCACTCAACCTATGGAGGGCATCATGAAGAAATTATTGATTACAACTGCTTGCGCACTGGTATTTGCATCCTGGAATGTGTTGGCCGTGGAAGAACATCACACCGATCAGGCGCAATCTGAAAAAGCGCCAGCGGCGGACACAGGTAAGACGGTGCAGAAAATGCAAGATAACGTAAAGAAGATGCAAGGCCAACTTGACCGCATTGCTAAAACCAAAGATGCCAAGGAACGCCAAAAGTTGCTGCACGAACATATGCAAACCATGCAGGACAACATGATGGCGAGCAAGAGCATGATGGATTGTCCCATGATGAAGGACGGGATGATGGGCGGCGGCATGGGCATGATGGGGGGTTCCGGCGGTGGTGCGGGCATGTCACAGGATGCCGCGATGAACCGCATGCAAATGATGGAGAAGCGTATGGACATGATGCAGATGATGATGGAGCAGCAGATGAAAAGCCGTCAGGAAGCGCAACAGCCCATGCCGATGACGAAGTAACTACGATGCTGTGCTCTGTGTAGCGCAGCACATCATGGAACATGATGATGGATGGGTATCGCCCCTCGGGTGATGCAGGTGATGTGCAAGCGGCTTAAATTTGTATTCCCCGTGCTCTTGGCATGGGGATAGGCGCAGGGTGCGCGAAACAATATATTGAGGCGAACATCATGAGCACTGCCCCTATAGTGGATGCGGGCGCAAACAAAGACCCTGTGTGCGGCATGACCGTATCTCCTGACACCAAGCTGCGCCACGTACACGAAGGCAAGACCTATCTGTTTTGCAGCCCGAAGTGTCTGGCAAAATTCCAGTCGTCTCCGAAAGAATATATTAACCCGCAACCCACTCAGCCCGCGCCTGCCCCTGCCCCCGGCGGCGCGATGTATACCTGCCCGATGCACCCGGAAATCCGCCAGCCTGCGCCGGGAAGTTGCCCGAAGTGCGGCATGGCGCTGGAGCCGGAATTGCCGCCAGTTCCGGGAGTGGTCGAATACACCTGTCCGATGCATCCCGAGATCGTGCGCAGCGAACCGGGCAGTTGCCCGATCTGCGGCATGGCGCTGGAACCGCGCAACGCCACGGCGGAAGACAATGCCGAATTGAACGATATGACGCGGCGCTTCTGGGCGAGCGCGGCGCTGGCCTTGCCGGTGTTCGTGATGGCGATGGTCACCGACCTGCTGCCGCAGGCGATGCCGAGTTTTATTTCGATGACGGCGCTGCAATGGCTGGAATTCGCGCTGGCCACTCCGGTGGTGCTGTGGGGCGGCTGGCCGATCTTCCAGCGCGGCTGGGCATCCATAGTCAACCGCCACCTCAACATGTTCACCCTGATCGCGCTCGGTGTCGGCGTGGCGTGGACATACAGCGTGGTGGCGATGCTGCTGCCGGGGATATTCCCGCCCCCTATACAAACTATGGAGGGGCGCAGCATGATGGACACGGTGCCGGTCTATTTCGAGGCGGCGGCGGTCATCATGGCGCTGGTGCTGTTGGGGCAGGTGATGGAATTAAGAGCGCGCAGCCAGACCAGCGCCGCGATCAAGCTGTTGCTCGGTCTCGCGCCCAAGACCGCACGCATCGTGCGCGACGATGGAAAAGAAGAGGACATCCCGCTGGAACAGGTGCAGCCGAATGATGTGCTGCGCGTGCGTCCCGGCGAGAAGGTGCCGGTGGACGGCGTGGTGCTGGAAGGTGCAAGTGCGCTCGACGAATCCATGGTCACCGGCGAATCCATCCCGGTGGAAAAGACTAAAGATGCGCGGTTGATCGGCGCGACGGTGAACGGCACCGGCAGCCTGTTGATGCGCGCCGAGCGCGTCGGCACCGACACCCTGCTCGCGCAGATCGTGCACATGGTGAGCGAAGCGCAGCGTTCGCGCGCGCCGATCCAGCGCCTGGCCGATGTGGTTGCCGGTTATTTCGTGCCGGTGGTGATAGGCGTGGCGCTTGCCACGCTGGCGATATGGGGCATCTGGGGGCCGGAGCCGCGCCTGGCACATGCCGTGGTCAACGCGGTGGCGGTACTGATTATTGCCTGCCCGTGCGCGCTGGGGCTGGCCACGCCGATGTCGATCATGGTCGGCACCGGGCGCGGCGCAACACTCGGCGTGCTGATCAAGAATGCCGAGGCGCTGGAAACTATGGAGAAGGTGAACACGCTGGTGGTGGACAAGACCGGTACGCTGACCGAGGGCAAACCGAAACTGACCTCGGTCATTCCACTGGCCGGATTCGATGCCGACGAAGTGCTGCGGCTGGGCGCCAGTCTGGAGCGCGCCAGCGAACATCCGCTGGCGGCGGCGATTGTGAATGGCGCGCAGGCATGGGCCCATCCCCATCCTAACCTTCCCCTTGAAGGGGAGGGGACGATTGCCCCCTCCCCTTCAAGGGGAGGGCTGGGGAGGGGATGGGTCGAACTTGCGGCAGTCAGCGATTTCCGTTCATACACCGGCAAGGGTGTGGCGGGAACGGTTGAAGGGCGCGCGGTCGCACTGGGCAACCTGAAACTGTTCGAGGAATTGCGCATCGACGCAGGCGACTTGCCCGCCCGTGCCGAGACGTTGCGCGGCGATGGCCAGACGGTGATGCTGCTGGCCATCGACGGCAGGGCGGCGGGATTGATCGGCGTGGCCGATCCGGTCAAGGCATCCACGCCGGACGCGATCCGCGCGCTGCATGAAGAAGGCGTGCAGGTCATCATGCTCACCGGCGACAACCGCATCACGGCGGAGGCGGTGGCGAAGAAATTGGGCATAGACCGAGTCGAGGCGGAAGTGCTGCCGGAACAGAAGGTCAGCATCGTCAAGCAATTGCAGGCGCAAGGGCGCATCGTGGCGATGGCGGGCGACGGCATCAACGACGCGCCGGCCTTGGCGCAGGCACAGGTCGGCATCGCGATGGGCACCGGTACCGATGTGGCGATGGAAAGCGCGGGCGTCACCCTTGTCAAGGGCGACCTCACCGGCATCGTGCGCGCCGTGCGCCTGTCGCGCGCCACCATGAAAAATATCCGCCAGAACCTGTTCTTCGCTTTCGTCTACAACGTGCTCGGCATTCCGATTGCGGCAGGCGTGCTGTACCCGTTCTTCGGCCTGCTGCTCTCGCCGATGATCGCCGCCGCCGCGATGAGCTTCAGTTCGGTATCGGTGATTGTCAATGCGCTCAGGCTGAATCGGGTGAAGATGTGAATAATTTCGAATCGTCCATCACATGCCCGGAGTGCGGGCATAAGCAAATGGAAACCATGCCGATGGACACTTGTCTATGGTTCTACGAATGCAAGGCATGTGGTGTTTTGCTCAAACCGAAGAGAGGTGATTGTTGCGTTTTCTGCTCTTACGGCACAGTTCCCTGTCCGCCCATCCAGAAAGGAGGGGGGCGTGTTGTTCATCGTAGTTGCCACGGAATGAATTACACTTACATTAAAGGAGCGTCATCATGAGCGAGATAATCGAGGATCCCGTTTGCCACATGCAAGTTTCATCCACCTCGTTTGCCACAGAATACGCGGGCAGATGTTACGCGTTTTGTTCGGCACAGTGCCGGGAACGATTCCTGGCGACCCCGCGCGTATACATCGGATTTCCCGGAAACCCGGCGGCGGCACAGGAGGGAAAGAAATCCATCAAGCGCCGCCGCCTTTTGCTATCGGCGCCGCTTGATGCGGGGCAGGCCGAACAGGCAAAGTGCGCGTTGCTCGAGCTGATGGGAGTGCAAGAAATTGTTATCGAGGGGGGTAGAATCGAAATAAGGTACGATCTCATACAAGTGACCGCCGAGCAGATTGAGGAGAAGCTGGCGTTGATCGGAGCCGATCTCGGCGATGACTGGATTGATCGCCTCAAAATGGCGTTCATCCATAACCTGGAAGAAATTGAGATCAGCAGCCTTCAAGTTGACGACAGAAAGCGTTATCCGCTAACGGGCGGAAACGCGCTCGAATAACGGCTTGCCGGAGCAATACGACGGTACGTTTATCCGTAAGCGTGGAGTTCAAGCCATGAAATATGTACCCAGCCTTCCTCCGCCAGCAACCGGTGCTGGAGCCGGATTGGATGCGAAAGCCCTGGCAGGGGTCAGGCGAATTAAACCCGTTCGGCCCCGCACTCCGCCGCCGGTCGTGCCACCGCCCATAAGGCGCGAAGAACCTCAAGGGGATGCCTCCGGAGAAGCGGAGAAACGCCACGATCCGCAGACTGGCAGGGGACGCCGCACCTACTGCCGCCGGATCGAACACCTGAGCATTGCGATTGAATTGCGCTCTGGAAAAGATCGGCGGCGGTATAACCAGAGAGCGAGCGATATGACTGAGCATGTCGATGTGGAAGTTTAGCGGAGGTTTATTTGCTGTATTTTTCCCGGTAACAGTTTGCCGGGCAAAAGTTGCGCTCCAAGGTTGGATCAGCGACAATCCCCGAGAACAGACAGGCAATTGATTAGGATTTACATTAATGAAGTCGGCGCACAAAACCGGGGAATCCGTCATTCCGGCCTGAACGCAGGCCAGTTTATCCCGAGCCCGCCGAAGGGCCGGAATAACGGCGACTCTATACGCCTATGTCATGAATCGAGTAAAGATCAATAATCATCAGTCTTCAAGGCAAGAATGAAATTAACCAAGTATGCCGACCTTAGTCTAAGGTTGTTGATGTATCTGGCCATGCGCCGGGGCGAATCGGTCACGATCCAGGAGGTGAGCGACCGGTTTGCGGCCTCCAAAAATCACATGGTAAAAATCTCCCATCAGTTGACCAAGGCCGGCCTGGTCGAAAGCACGCGCGGGCGCAATGGCGGTGTTTGTCTGGCGCGTTCGCCGGAGAGCATCACGGTCGAAGAAGCTTTGCGCGCCACGGAAAACAGCTTCGATTTTGTCGAATGCCTTGGCGCTGCACAGAATCATTGCGTCATCTCCGATGTGTGTAAGCTGAGCGGCATTTTCGGCACGGCGCGCGCCGCTTTTTTCGATGTGCTGCGGCAGGTTTCATTGGCCGATCTGGTGGAAAACAGCGGGGCGCTCGAAGAATGCCTGCTGCCGCTTCCTGCGGTAAACCAGGAGAGGACGCCGGGTTAGCGCCATCGCCGACAGGTCTGGAACAGGCGCGACGGTAATTGACGTTGCTTGCGCAAGCGGCATCTTGCCCCCATCATGTATCCGCCATGCATTATTAACCGGGTGGCGCCAATCCACTTTATGAATACCCGCAAGAGACTCGAATGGTTGCATTAAAACTCCAGGAAAAAATCACTGGGCTGCTGGTGTTATATTTTCTCGTTGCGCTGGTTGCCATCAGCTCGACGCTGTATGTGTCCCTGCGTCTGGAGGGCGGCGCCGCAGCGATCAACGATGCGGGCAGCCAGCGCATGCGTTCTTTCCACATCGCTTTTTTGCTGGCGCAGTATGTGCAGCAACCCTCCGACTGGCTGCGGCGCGATATCGAAGAGAAAGTCGCGCGGTTCGAAAAAGTCCTGTCCGATCTTGAGTACGGCGACCCGAAGCGCCCGCTTTCGCTGCCCAAGGACAAGGAAGTGCGTGACCAGATGGACAAGTTGCAGCGGCTCTGGCAGGACGACATCAAGCCCCGTGTCCGGCGCGTACTCGATATGCAGATACGCGCGGAGCAGGATAAAATGTTGGTTGAATACCGGCCTGTCGTGGAGAGTTTTGTCAGCGACATAAACGATCTGGTGGCGATGATCGAGCACAGCAACGCTCAAGCCACCATCCTGCTGCGCACCTTTCAGATCGGCTTGATAAGCCTGGCGTTAATCGGCACCATTTTGCTGATGAACCTGTTCTCGCTGATGGTGGTGCGCCCGGTCAACCGCCTGCGCGAGGGTATTCAGCGCATGGGCAAAGCGGATTTCGGCGTGCGCCTGCAAGTTGACAACCGGGATGAGTTCGGCGAACTGGCCCAGGGTTTCAACCAGATGGCGGACCAGTTGCGCTACCTTTATGTCACGTTGGAACAGCGCGTGGAAGAAAAATCCCGCAGCGTCGAGGAGAAAAACCGCGAACTGACGGCGCTTTACGATGTGGCGGCATTCCTCAATTCCTCGACCGCGACAGAACCCCTGTGCGGCATTGTGCTGGATAAACTGTCCAGCCTGATGGGCGCGCACGACGGAGTGATACGCCTGGTCGATCCGAAAGGAGAGCAATTGCAAATTGTCGCCTCGCGCGGGGTCTCGAAATCCTTCCTGGAAGAAGAAAGCTGCCTGGCTGTCGGCGACTGCCTGTGCGGCAGGGTGGCGCGCGATGGCGTTGCCATGAGCGCCGATTTTTCCGCCCCGTTTCAGCAGGTACCGCTGCATACTTGCAAACGGGCCGGATTTCAGGCGGTCGTGGCGGTTCCGATCAGGTCCAAGCAGCAGGTGTTGGGCATGATCAACCTGTTCTTCGAAACGCCGCGCATCCTGCCGTCGTCGGAAATCCGCCTGCTTGAGTCGGTGGGGCAGCATCTTGGCGTCGCCATTGAAAACCAGCGGCTCGTCGCGCGCGAAAAAGAAATGGCGGTATCGGAGGAGCGCAACCTGCTGGCACAGGAGCTGCATGACAGCATCGCACAGTCGCTGGCCTTCCTGAATATTCAGATACAGTTGTTGCGCAACGACCTGCAGGAGGGGCAGATAAATACTGCCTTGCTGGGGCTGGAGCAAATACGCGAAGGGGTGCAGGAAAGCTATGACGATGTGCGCGAATTGTTGGTGCATTTCCGCACCCGCGTCGGGAATGCGGATCTGGAAACCGCAGTGCGTAGCGCACTGGAGAAATTCGAAGGGCAAACCGGTATTCGCGCCACTTTTTCGCACTGCGGGACGCTGCCGGATTTGTCGCCGGAGCATGTGCTCCAGGCCATGCACATCGTGCAGGAATCGCTATCCAACGTGCGCAAGCACGCCAGGGCAAGTTGCGTTGACGTGGAACTTGTCTGTGAGGGAGAATGCATGCTTTGTATCAGGGATAACGGCGCCGGTTTCGATGCCGCGCGCGATGCCGGCGATACCCATGTGGGGCTGAGCATCATGCGCGAGCGGGCGCACCGCATCGGCGCGGAATTGGTGTTGGAATCCGAACCCGGCCAGGGTACGCTGGTGCGCCTTGTATTGCCGCATAAGAGAGACACTGAAGCATGATCCTGGAAACCTCAGTTGACCGCTTATTGAAACATATGGTGCAATGGCTAATAGAGTTTTTATGTTGATTCGTCTTTTCACCGGTTGGGTGAACACGCTACGGGGTGGATTGCACGGTTCTGGCGGCGCATGGCGGTGTTGCAACTCCTTGGAGTGGAACGACCGTTCCGCGTCGTTGCGCCTTGCCACGCGCCCCCATAACCGCACGCTCCGCCCTGTCCAACTGAGGTTCCTAGGATGAAACCAATACGCATTTTGATCGTTGACGACCACACGCTGTTTCGCAGCGGCATCAAGCTGGTGTTGCAGCGGTGCGAGGGATTCGAGGTGGTGGGCGAAGCCGGGGACGGGCTGGAGGGCGTCAAGCGCGCCAGGCAGCTCAAGCCGGATGTCGTGCTGCTCGATTTGCACATGCCCGACACCAGCGGGCTGGATGCGTTGCGCGTGCTGGCGGAAGATGTGCCGGAAGCGCATGTGGTCATGCTTACGGTTTCGGAAGATGCCGAGGATCTGCTGGAAACGCTGCGCTCCGGCGCGCGCGGCTACCTGCTGAAAAACATCGATACCGAATTTCTGCTGGAATCCATCCGGCGCGCGGCGCGCGGCGAATCCGTGATGTCGCCGCAAATCGCCCACAAGCTGGCAGACTCCCTGCGGGCCCCGCCCAAGGGTAATATTGTCGTGGCGGACATCAGCCCCAACAAGCTTTCGCCGCGCGAGCGGGAAATCATCGTCATGCTTGCCCATGGTTCGAGCAACAAGGAAATCGCCCGCGTGCTCGGCCTGTCCGAATCCACCATTAAGATCCACGTACAGGGCATCCTGCGCAAGCTCAATCTCGCCAAACGGGTGCAAGCCGCCGTATACGCGTCCGAGCACGGCCTCATCTAGTTCCCTGTGCGCCATAATGGCCGCCCCACAGCCGAATCCGGGTAGATTGGTTGCCGGGTCGAGCTGATCTACTTGGGGGCTACCCAAAAGAACTAGTTCTTTTTCTTCGTTGTGCCTGTACTTCGGAGGAATGGGCACTCCTGCCATGCAAGCCTATTCTAGATAAGGCAAGTTACCGAAATATTCATGAGAGGAGCGGCAAAAATGAAAATTCTTGTTTGTCACGACGGTTCGGCGGTTGCACAGTCCGCGCTGGAAAAATCCCTTGTTATGTTCAAGGCCGAAAAACCGGAGATAATTTTGGTAATGGTCGCAGAAGAGCCGGTAGATGCCAGCAGCTATGACGAAGCTTCATTTGAGGAGTTGCGCGCGGAATGCGAAGCAAATCTGAAAGAGGCGGCCGGATGGGTAGCCAAGCAGGGGCTCGATGTGGATGCCGTCATGGCCATCGGCGACCCGCGCAAGATGTTGGTGGAAGCCGTCAAAAAGAAAAAACCGGATATCGTAGTAATCGCGAGCCGCCCTCCGCAAGGCGGGGTCAGGTTCGGCAATATCACGGTCAGCGTCAGCGATTATGTCATCCATCATGTGACCGCTTGCCCTGTGCTGGTGATGCATTAAGAAGGAATTGAAAGAAATTTTCAGGTTTTTTTGGTGGCATTACAAAAATATTAAGGGGGATTAGAAATGTCAGGATCAGGAAGGACAGACGAAAAAACAATGGGCTGGATGGACCTGTTCAACTTTGGCAGGGCGGATGTCATCGCCCTGCACAAGACATGGATCGCATTCTTTATTACATTCTACGTCTGGTTCAACATGGCGCCGCTCGCGACGACGATCATGAAAGAAACCGGCCTGACGCTGGATCAGCTCAAGGTGCTGGCCATTTGCAACGTGGCGTTGACCGTCCCGATGCGCGTGGTCGTCGGTATGTTGTGCGACCGGATCGGACCGAGAAAAACCTTCTGCATCGTGATGTGGACGATGACCTTCCCGTGCATCTGGTTCGCTTTCGCCACCTCTTACACGGAAATGCTGATCGCCAGGCTGATCCTGAGCGCAGTCGGCACGGGTTTCGTGGTGGGTATCGCGATGACGTCGCTCTGGTTCAAGCCGCGTGACGCAGGTTTTTCCCAGGGCGTCGAAGCGGGTCTCGGCAACTGGGGTTCCTCCCTGGCCGCGATCACCATGCCGATCCTGGCACTGACCGTATTTGGTAGCTGGCGCTGGGCCATTGCTGTCAGCGGTATCGTGATGTTCCTCTATGGCTTGTACTACTGGTTTGCCATTACCGACGGGCCCAAGGGGTTTGTCAGGCCGGTCGCCCGGAAGGCGCAGGCGATCGAGGTTTCGACCTGGGGCGATCTGGTGCTGGCGATTCTCTGGACCATCCCGATCTGGGGCGTGCTGTCGCTGCTGGTCAGGATGGTGACGAAGAAAGGCTATATCACTGAAGATATTTCGCTCATCCTGTATGCGGTCATAGCAATCATGGTGCTATACCAATTATTCGGGCTGCTCAAGGTCAATATACCGATTCTCAAAAAAGGCGTTCCCGAAGACGATAAATACCGGTTTACCCAGATCGGCACCCTCAACGCCTCCTATGTTGTCACGTTCGGCGCCGAGCTTGCAGTCATTTCGATGCTGCCGATGTTTTTCCAGAAGACGTTCGAGATGACCCCGGTGATGGCCGGCCTGTTCGGCTCGATGTTCGCGCTGCTGAACTTCTTCTCCAGGGCGCTCGGCGGTTACGTGTCGGATCGCACACCCACACGGAAACTCGCGCACATGATCTATCTTGCGGGTGTCACAGCAGGCTTTGTGCTGATGGGCATGATTACGCCCGAATGGCCCTTGGCCATGGCGGTTGCGGTCGTGTTCATCTGCGCGATGTTCGTCACCGGCGGCTGCGGTACAACCTTCGCGCTTATCCCGTTCGTCAAGCGGCGCATCACGGGTAATGTGGCCGGCTATGCGGGCGCTTACGGCAATGTCGGGGCGGTCGTGTACACCACTTTGTACGTAACGCTAACCGATAGCGAGTTTTTCCTGATGATCGGCGCGACGGCTGCTGCGACGTTCGTATTCTGCCTGTTCTTCATGAAAGAGCCTGCCGGTGCGTTCGCCAAGGAATACCAGCTCTCGTCGGTTGACAAGGAGATGATGGCGGGCGGCGGGCATTGATGTGACAGGAGGGTGTTATTGGGTTGGATGTAGTACTTTGGATGTAAAACTATAAGTAAAAGGAGTGGTTAGTTATGGCAAGATTACCAAGATGGGAGCCGGAAGATCCGCAGTTCTGGAAAGAAACCGGTAGCGCAATTGCGTGGCGCACATGCTGGCTTACGACATTTTCGCTGATATTTTCGTTCTGCACGTGGTTCGTCATGAGCGCGGTGGTGGTGAGGATGCCTAACATAGGTTTCACTTTCACCACCATGGAGCTTTTCTGGATTGCGGCGATTCCGGGACTCTCTTCCGGCATACTGAGGTTGATCCACGCCCAATTCATCCCGGTGCTCGGCACCAGGCCGGTCGTGAGCATCTCGACCATCATCAAGCTGATCCCGATGATCTGGCTGGGTTTCGCGATTCAGGATACCAGCACGCCGTGGATGACGTTCATGATTATCGGCTTCCTCTGCGGTATGGGCGGCGGGGACTTTTCCTCGTTCATGCCTTCCACGAGCATCTTTTTCCCGAAACGGCTACAGGGTGTCTCAATGGGCATTCAGGCGGGTTTGGGTAACTTCGGGGTGAGTATCGTCCAGTTTACCGTGCCGTGGATCATCGGCTTTGCTGCGCTCGGAGCCGTAGTTGGCGGGCCGCAACCCTTCACCAAGGTCGATGTCCTCAAGGATATCGCGGTGACTAAAAATGCCAGCGGCATCGTGACGGACGTGGTAGCCAAGCGCCCCGATTTGGCTGCTGCCACGGTGATCACCAAAGAAGGCGACGTAATCAAGAACGTGGCGATTACCGAGACGGATACCACCAAGAACATGAAGGTGGAGATCAAGAGAAACGACCAGGGTTTGATTACGGATATCGTGGTCAAGAAGGTGGTCAAGAAAGAACTCTATCTGCAGAATGCCGCATTTATGTGGGTGCCGCCCCTGATCATCGCCTTCATCCTCTGTGCGATATTCCTGAGAAGCGTCACGGTTCCCGCGAGAGGCTTCAAGGGGCAGTTTGAAATCCTGAGCAACCTGAACCGGGCGCGGGTGCATACCTGGAACTGCACCATCACCTATATCTGTTCGTTCGGTTCGTTCGCCGGTTATGCGGCCGCGTTCCCGATGATGATCAAGACCATCTATGGCGGTTTCGACGGCGCGCCGGATCCATTGGCCTACGCTTACATGGGGCCGCTAATCGGCGGACTTATCCGTGCGGTTTCAGGTGGCCTATTTGACAAGATAGGTGGCAGCAAGGGCATGCACTGGACGACGCTGGGGCAGATCGGCGGTTGTGTGGCGCTGGTATTAGGCGGCTACCTGACACCCACCGGTGTCGACCAGTTTCCGGGATTCCTCTACATCATGCTGTGGATATTCCTGATGACCGGCACCAACAATGCGGCGACCTTCCGCCAGTATCCGATCGTGTTCGCCTATTCGTCTGCGAAAGGCGCGCAGATGCTCGGCTGGACCGGGGCGTGGGCGGCTTTCGGCCCGTTCATCTGGACTTCGCTCATCGGTATGGCTATCACCAAAACCGGCAGCGCCGTTCCGTTCTTCATCGGCATCGCGATTTTCTATGCCTATTCATGGTGGATCAACTGGTACTACTACACCCGCAAGGGCGCCGAGCGTTTCGACTACGGCAACTCCGGCGGCACATGGTGGGACAAGCTCTCCGATAAAGAGAAGGAACATATGAAGCACGTGGACTTGCATATACCTGATTGATGCGGTTTGCAGGAGGGGAGGCTGCGGCCTTCCCTCGCTATATTTCGAAAAACAGTTCTTCTCAAGGCATCCCCCAAACTCCCTTTTGAACCAAGAGGGGGTTTGGGGGATTGCTTTGGAAGCATAATCCTTATATATAGCCTATGGCTCGTGCGAAAGTATTGCCGTGAACAGTATGGATATGGTTGTTAATGTGGTGGGCGTAATCTATGGGATTGCATTGATTATGACTATTTTTGTCCGCACCAGAGTCACCGAGTTGTTGCGGGTGGACGCCCTGTTTTTGCGGCAACCAACTGAAAGCACCAGGCCCATAAATCTGATCGCCGGACTTCTGATTGCGGGCTACGCTATCTACTCTATGTTGTCCCGATGAAGAGCCTGATTCACGGGCGATCCGGACGTTTACCAATCTGTAATAAGCACGCGACTACCCGAAAGAACTAGTTCTTTTTCTTCATTGGGCTTGTACTTTGGAAGAGTTGGCATGGCGCCAGGGTAAGCCTATGCTTGCCGCGTTGTTGTTCGGATATTTTCTTTTTTGAGGGGCGGTAATAATATTGCCGGTTTGCGGTTGGCAAATGTCGACAGCGCCGAAAAATGCGGTATTATTGCAACGTAGTTCTTACATTTTTATACATTCCTGATCTGGCAGTTCAATTTGGCAGGCGATTCTGGAATCAAGACCCGTAAAGGGCCTTATGTGGCAGCATGCGCCGTAATACGGTGCATTCGTATTATCAATAGATGGCTTGCGGGGCTTGATGCCTTGACTGCCCATCCATATCTGAGGCGGCATCCGTAGCAATAATTAACGATGGCTGGTTGCGGGCTTGAAAACAAAAAAACCTGGGCCGGGAAGTTCGGAATAGAAAATTTTTACACAGGAGCAGAAAAAACATGAGTCACTTTCTCGATCGATTGAAATATTTTGTAGGCGCCAAGGACAAGGAGACTTTTTCCAACGGCCACGGTATTGTCACCAACGAGGATCGCCTGTGGGAATCCGCCTACCGTACCCGCTGGCAGCACGACAAGGTCGTGCGCTCCACGCATGGCGTGAATTGCACCGGCGGCTGTTCGTGGAAGATTTTTGTCAAGAACGGCTTGGTGGCTTTCGAGATGCAGCAAACCGACTACCCGCGCACCCGCGAAGATTTGCCCAACCATGAGCCGCGCGGCTGCCAGCGCGGCGCTTCTTTCTCCTGGTACCTGTATAGCCCGCACCGCATCAAACATCCGCTGATCCGCGGTCGCCTGCTCGACCTGTACCGCGCCGAGCGCAAATCCGGCAAGGATCCGGTGGAGGCATGGGGTGCAATCCAGACCGACCCGAACAAGCGCAAGCAATATGTCCATGTGCGCGGTCTCGGCGGCTTCGTGCGCGCCAAGTGGGACGAGGTCAACGAGATCATCGCCGCCGCGAACGTTTACACGATCAAGAAATGGGGTCCGGATCGGATTTTTGGTTTCTCGCCGATCCCGGCCATGTCGCAAATTTCTTACGCATCCGGTGCGCGTTACCTGTCCCTGATCGGGGGCGCCTGTGGCTCGTTCTATGACTGGTACTGCGACTTGCCGGCGGCTTCTCCGCAAACTTGGGGCGAGCAGACCGACGTGCCGGAATCGGCCGATTGGTACAACTCCACCTACATCATCGTCACCGGTTCCAGCCTGCCGACCACGCGCACCCCGGATTGCCACTTCGCCGTCGAGGCGCGCTACAATGGTACCAAGATTATTGCGATGAGCCCCGATTACGGCGAGCATGTCAAGCTTGCCGATTTGTGGATGCCGGTCAGCCCCGGCACCGATTCGGCCGCCTTCCTGGCGATGGGACATGTCGCGCTGAAAGAGTTTTACATCGACAAGCAGGATCCGTATTTTCAGGAATACGCCCGCAAATATACCGATCTGCCGATCCAGGTGACGTTGCGCAAGCAGGGAGATGGCTATGTTTCCGACCGCTGTTTGCGCGCATCGGATTTTGCGAACAATCTTGGCGAAACCAATAATGCGCAATGGAAGACCATCGTTTATGACGAGAAAAGCAAGTCGTTTGTCGCGCCTAACGGTTCCATCGGTTTCCGTTGGGGCGAAGAAGGCAAGTGGAATCTGCTGCCGAAAAACGCCTCTGGCCAGCAGGAAATCCTGGCCGAACTGACCTGTATCAACAGCAAGGATGCGGTGGTTTCGGTCGGCTTCCCGCACTTTACGCCAGGCGAAAACAGCTTGTTGTTCCGCAACGTACCGGTACGCAAACTGAAGCTGGCCAGCGGTGAAGAAGCGCTGGTCACTTCCGTGTTTGACCTGCAAGTTGCGCAGTACGGCATCGACCGCTGCCTCGGCGGCGGCAACGTCGCCAAGGACTACAACGATGCCAGCGTGGCCTATACGCCGGCCTGGGCATCAAAGGTTACCGGCGTGAAGGCGATGGATATGGAACGTACCGGGCGCGAGTTTGCGAAGAATGCTTCGCAAACCCATGGCAAATCCATGGTGATCATGGGCGCGGCGATCAATCACTGGTATCACAACGACATGACGTACCGGGGCGTTATGAACCTGCTGCATATCTGCGGTTGCGTGGGGCAATCCGGCGGTGGCTGGGCACACTATGTGGGGCAGGAAAAACTGCGCCCGCAAGCCGGCTGGGCGCCGATCGCCTTCGCGCTCGACTGGCAGCGCCCGCCGCGCCAGATGAACTCCACATCCTACTGGTATTTCCATACCGACCAGTGGCGTTACGAGACCGTCAGCGGCGACGACATCCTGTCGCCTGCCGGCAAAAACAAGAACAAGGGCTACTCGCTGGCCGACTACAACGTCGCGGCAGTTCGCATGGGCTGGTTGCCGGGCTTCCCGCAATGGAACGCCAACCCGCTCGACCTGGCGGATGAAGCGATCAAGGCCGGTGCCACCGACGAGGCCAGCATCGCCAAGCATGTCACCGGTAAGCTTAAGTCCGGCGAACTGGATATATCTTTTGCCGACCCGGATGCCGAGAGTAACTGGCCGCGCAATATTTTCGTGTGGCGCGCCAACCTGATCGGTACTTCCGCCAAGGGGCAGCAGTACTTCCTCAAGCATTTGCTGGGCGCGCAAAACAACGTGATGCAGGAGGGCGGGGACGGAAACAACAACCAGTTGATCAAGTGGCGCGACGAGGGACCCGCAGGCAAGCTGGATCTGTTTGTGGATATCAACTTCCGCCTCAATTCCACCGGCGCTTACTCCGATATCATTTTGCCGACCGCAACCTGGTACGAGAAGAACGACCTCAACACCACCGATATGCACCCCTTTATTCATCCGCTGTCGGAAGCGGTGTCGCCGGGCTGGGAATCCAAGTCTGACTGGCAGATTTTCAAGGAACTCGCCAGGGTGTTCTCGGGGATCGCCGAGAAGCATCTCGGCAAGCGCAAGGACATTGTCGCCTTCCCGATGCAGCATGACTCGCCGTTCGAACTGGCGCAACCGTTCGGGCAGGTCACCGACTGGCACAAGGATGGTGTCGAACCGATTCCCGGCAAGACCATGTCGCTGCTCAAGCTGGTGGAGCGCGACTATGGCAGCACCTACAACAAGTACATCGCGCTCGGGCCGCTGATGGTCAAGATCGGCAACAACGTCAAAGGGCTCGATTGGAACACCGAAGCGGAATACGAGGAGCTCAAGAAGCTCAACTACACGGTGAGAGTGCCGGGCGTCTCGTACGGTATGCCTTCCCTCGAAGAAGACATTTCCGTGTGCGACGCGGTGATGCGCATGGCGCCGGAGACCTGCGGCGCGGTGGCGCACAAGGCGTGGAGCGCCCTGTCCAAAAAGACCGGCATCGACCATCATCACTTATACGCCGCGCGCGAAGAGGACAAGATCACCTTCCGCGACATTCAGGTGCAGCCGCGCAAGATCATTACCGCGCCAACCTGGTCGGGGATCGAGTCCGAGCACGTGTCGTACACCTCGGGTTACACCAACATCCACGAGCACATTCCGTTCCGCACCCTGACCGGTCGCGCTCATTTCTATCAGGATCATGAATGGTTCCAGGACTTCGGCGAGACTTTCTGCACCTTCCGTCCGCCGCAAGACATGAAATCGTTCGGCAATGTCCCGGCGCACATCCTGAAGAACCCGCACCTCAAGCTCAGGTTCCTCACGCCGCACGGCAAGTGGGGCATCCATTCGAGCTACCAGGATACGCTGCGTATGCTGACGCTGTTCCGCGGCGGGCCCCATGTCTGGATATCGGAAACAGATGCCCAGCAGGTCGGGATCAAGGACAACGATTGGGTGGAGCTGATCAACAGCAACGGCACCAGCATGTGCCGTGCGGTGGTTTCGCACCGCATTTCGCGCGGTGTGTCGGTGATGCATCATTCCCAGGAGAAGAACGTCAACGTGCCGGGGTCGGTTACCACCAACAAACGCGGCGGCACCCACAATGCGCTGACGCGGGTCATCATCAAGCCGACCAACATGGTCGGCGGCTACGTGCAACTGGCCTACAGCTTCAATTACTACGGCACGGTGGGCTGCAACCGCGATACCGAGATCATCCTGCGCAAGGTGGAGGACCAGGATATCGACTGGCTGGAGAGGCCGCTTACCCCGGAACGGGAAGCGCAACGCAATCCGGACGGAATCGGCAAGCGCTGATCGTCGCGTGAATCAGAATAAATTAGGAGAAACTCATGAAAGTACGTGCACAATTTGCATTAACATTCAGTCTGGACAAGTGTATCGGCTGCCATACCTGTTCGGTGACGTGCAAAAACACCTGGACCAACCGCAAGGGCGTGGAATACGTCTGGTTCAATAACGTCGAATCCAAGCCCGGCATCGGCTATCCCAAGGAATGGGAAAACCAGGAAAAGTGGAGAGGAGGCTGGACGCTGGTCGGCGGGAAACTGGAGCTGAGATCCGGCGGGCGCGCGGGGAAGCTGCTGAACATCTTTATGAACCCCGACTTGCCGCAAATCGACGACTATTACGAGCCGTTCACTTACGACTATGCGCGCCTTCAGAATGCGCCGCTGTCGGAGGCCACACCGACGGCACGCCCGCTCTCGCAGATTACCGGCGAATCCATGGATAAAATCAAGTGGGGGCCGAACTGGGAGGACATCATGGCGGGCGCATGGGCCGACCGCAGCGTGGACAAGAACATGGATAACGTTGGCCGGGAAATGTACAGCCAGTTCGAGCAGGTCTTCCATGTGTATTTGCCGCGCATCTGCAACCACTGTCTGAACCCGGCGTGCGTGGCATCCTGCCCGTCCGGTTCGCTGTACAAGCGCGAAGAGGACGGCATCGTGCTGGTCGACCAGGACAAGTGCCGCGGCTGGCGTTTCTGCATGAGTTCCTGCCCGTACAAGAAGGTGTATTACAACTGGGAATCCGGCAAGGCCGAAAAGTGCATCGCCTGCTATCCGCGCGTCGAATCCGGCATGCCGACGATCTGTTCCGAGTCCTGCGTCGGTCGCATCCGTTACAACGGCGTCATGCTCTACGACGCCGACCGCATCGAGGAGCTGGCCAGCACACAAAACGAGCAGGATCTGTACGAGGCGCAGTGCAAGATTTTCCTTAACCCGAACGACCCGGAAGTAATCGCCGCCGCGCGCGCCGAAGGCATCAACGAGGACTGGATCATCGCCGCGCAAAACTCGCCCATCTACAAAATGGCGATCGACTGGAAGATAGCATTCCCGCTGCACCCGGAATACCGCACATTGCCGATGGTGTGGTATGTGCCGCCGCTGTCCCCGGTGCAAAATGCGATCGATCAGGGCAAGCTGCCGACCGGCCCGGATGGGGTGATTCCGCTGTCCGGCGCGATGCGCGTGCCGGTCAAGTATCTGGCCAACCTGTTGACGGCGGGCAAGGAAGAGCCGATCGTGAACGCGTTGAACCGCATGATCGCAATGCGCAGTTACCAGCGCATGAAACGCGTGGACGGCGTGGTCGATACCAGTGCCCTGGTCGCAGCGGGCATTACCGAGGAGCAGGCGCAGGATATGTACCGCTATCTCGCGATCGCCAATTACGAAGACCGCTTCGTCATCCCCACCGGCCATGAAGAAGAGCGTCTGGACGACGCACACGGCTTCCAGGGCCAGAACGGATTTACTTTCGGCAACAGTTCTTCGACCGGAATCAGCAAGGTCACGCTGTTCCCGAGGCGCCGCATCGAATCCATGGAACCCAGGGAGAAGGCACCGCTTGCGGGTGACCGTTAAGGGGAAAACCATGCGAATCTATAAAATTCTATCGGTGCTGCTGGAATATCCGGAGCAGGAGTTGATCGACAACCTGCCGGAAATCCGCGCAATCATCGATGAGAATACGGGCATCGATGTGGAAGAAAGGGCGGTCCTGCGGAAGTTTCTCGGCTATCTGGTCAGCATGCCGCTGACCGAAATGCAGGCGGAGTATGTGAATACCTTTGACAGAACGCCAGAGCACAGCCTGCATCTGACACATCATCTGTTTGACGACGATAGCGACAGAAACCGTGGCCCGGCGCTGATCGACCTGGGCGAGATGTTCAAGGAGTACGGCGTAAAGATGGTAACCAACGAGTTGCCGGATTACCTGCCGCTGCTCCTGGAATTTGCCTCTTCCCTGGATGGCGGCGAGGCAACGGTATTCCTGTCCGATGTCAACAAGGTGCTGGGCGTTCTGGCCGCGAATCTGGACAAGGTCGCCAGCCCCTACGCCCCGCTGCTTACTCTCATCGAGAACCGTGCTACGCTGACCCGTTTAGCCGCTTAAACTTTAAGGAGAATGAAATGCAAGACTCAGTATTCACACTACATAACCTGCTGTTCGGCGTCTACCCGTACATCTGCCTGTCCGTTTTCTTCATCGGCAGCTGGCTGCGCTTCGACCGCGAGCAGTACACTTGGAAGGCGGACTCCACCCAGTTGCTTTCCAAGCCGTGGATGCGCATCGCGAGCAACTTCTTCCATTACGGCGTAGTCGGAATTTTCCTGGGCCACTCCGTCGGTTTGTTGACGCCGCATTTTGTGTTTGCGGCGCTCATGTCCGATATCGCGCACCAGTGGTTGGCCATCGTGGCGGGCACCATCTTCGGCCTGTCTGCGCTGTTTGGCGGCTCCATCCTGCTGTTCCGCCGTTTCACCAACCAGCGTATTTCCCTGACCAGCCGCTGGGCGGACAAGTTCACCATCTTCTGGATAATGCTGACGTTGGTGCTGGGCTTGCTGACCATACCGACCTCTCTTCACCATGCGACCGCGTACGACTCGCAAGCGGTGACATCGCTGGTGTGGTGGGTGCAGAGCATCGTTTATCTGTATCCCAGCCCGCAGTTCATCGAGGGTATCGATACGATCTTCAAGCTGCACTTGTTCGCGGGCATGACGGTGTTCCTGATATTCCCGTTCACACGTCTGGTGCACATCTGGAGCATGCCGTTCGGTTACCTGGCGCGCGCTTACCAGATCGTGCGCACCAGGCGCGTGAAGTACCAGGAAGTCAACAGGTACGATCTCGGCAAGCCGGCAGATTTTTAAACGGCACCGGGCAATACCATTCTCGGTTCTTGGTCATCGCGCTGCCCGACCGTTCGTTTACGGAAAGGCAGCGCGTCTCGCCATGATGGCGGTCTGCGTCACGATTCGCATGGCGGATCGTAGCCGCATCGCTCATCGCAATAACTGCAAATATGCGCGACGTTAACGTTTTTCTGAAGGGCTTCAGGCGCTTTCAGCACCATTACTTCGACCGGAATCCGGAGCTGTTTGACCGGTTGTTCGCGGAAGGGCAGCGCCCGCGCGCGCTGATGGTGGCCTGCTGCGATTCGCGCTGCGATCCGGGGGTGCTGACCGACAGCGAACCCGGCGACATGTTCGTGGTGCGCAATGTCGCCAATTTGGTACCGCCGCATATCCAGGCCACCGCCTATGCCGGCACCACGTCAGCCATCGCGTTTGCGATTTGCAACCTCGGCGTGGAGCATGTCATCGTCATGGGGCATGCCAGATGCGGCGGTATCCGCGCGTTGATGGAGAACAGACCGCCCGCCTGCGACGAGGAGCTGCTCATTGCTAAATGGCTGGAAATCGCCGCCGATGCCCGGCTCAGGGTGCTGAAGGAGCTTCCGGGAAAATCGCAGGAAACCCAGGCGCGCGCTTGCGAACAGGCATCCATTCTCAAGTCGCTGGAAAACCTGATGTCTTTTCCCTGGATCAGCCGCCGGGTAAACGAGGGCAAACTGGCGCTGCATGGATGGTATTTCGACATGGAGAATGGCGCGCTGCTGCAATACGACAGCGATGCCGGTGAATTCCGCGCGACGGATATGCACATCGAAGGGTGCGCGGATCATTCGGGGGAATCGCTACAGCCGCAACGCCTGATTGAACCTGGAAACCTCAGTTGACCGCTTATTGAAACACATAGTGCGATGATTAATTGAGTTTTTATGTTGATTTACTTTTTCACCGATTGAGTGGCCGCCCCGTCCAACTGAGGTTTCCAAGTTGAACCGGTAGTCCAACACGCCGCCGTAAAGCCGCAAAAGGTTTTGCGCCAACCGGGGTTTAACCGCAGCATTCCATTAACTTTTGGCAAATATATTCACAGTTGACCCGGAATGCAGTAAAGTGCCAATCCGTTCCTGACTGACAAGAGCAATAATATGAGTGTAAAAGGACAACATCTGCAGGATCCATTCCTCAATACGCTGCGTAAAGAGCGCGTACAAGTCGCAATCTACCTGGTGAACGGCATCAAGCTGCAAGGCCAGGTCGAGTCTTTCGATCAGTACGTGGTACTGCTGAAAAATACCATTACGCAGATGGTATACAAACACGCTATTTCCACCATCGTTCCGGCACGCGCGGTCAATATTCCCTACGACGACGCCGCCGAATAATGCGGCAAGACTCAGAGGGTTCAGGGGCCGCAGTTCTGGTCAGCGTCGATTTTGGCGAGCACGACTATAGCGAGAGTCTGGCCGAGTTGTGTTTGCTGGCCGAAACAGCCGGAGTGCGCACGCTGGCTGTCGTAGAGGGCAAGCGGCAACAACCCGATGCGGCGTTGTTCGCGGGCAGCGGCAAAGTTCAGGAAATTGCCGAAATCGTCGAGCGCATGGAAGTGCCGCTGGTTATTTTCAATCATGATCTTTCTCCCGCGCAGATGCGCAACCTGACCGCCAGGTTGAATACGCACAATTCGAATGTGCGGGTAATCGACCGCACCATGCTGATCCTGGATATTTTTGCGCAGCGCGCGCAAAGCCACGAGGGCAAGGTTCAAGTCGAGCTGGCGCAACTCAAATATCTCGCCACGCGCCTGGTCGGGCAGGGCGTCGGCATGGGGCAGCAGAAATTCGCGGTGGGCGCGCGCGGCCCAGGCGAAACCAAGCTGGAGCTGGATCGGCGCAAACTGGACAAACGCGTCCATCTGCTGAAAGAGCGCCTGGAGAAGCTCAAGCACCAGCGCGCCGTGCAGCGCCGTGCGCGCGGTCGCGCCGACGTGCTGTCGGTGTCCATCGTCGGTTACACCAATGCGGGCAAATCCACGCTGTTCAACAGGCTGACCCGCGCCGATGCCTATGTGGCCGACCAGTTGTTCGCCACGCTGGATACCACCTCGCGCCGCATGTTCTCCGAAGGCCAGGGTGAAGTCGTGGTGTCGGACACGGTCGGGTTTATCCGCCATCTGCCGCACTCCCTGGTCGCGGCGTTTCGCAGCACCTTGGAAGAGACGATACAGGCCGATTTGCTGCTGCATGTGGTGGATGCCAACAACGCCAACCGCGATGACCAGATTGCCGAGGTGAACAAGGTTTTGGCGGAAATCGGTGCGGCGGATATTCCGCAGGTGCTGGTGTTCAACAAAATCGATTTGCAGGATATTCCGCCCAGTGTGCAGCGCGACGATTATGGTAAAATCGCCCGCATTTTCCTGAGCGCCAAAAGCGGTGCAGGGCTGGATGGCTTGCAGCTTGCCCTGGCTGAAGCCAAGGCCGCGCGTCAATCCGGCGCAGCAACCAAATCAACTACACAGTGAGTATGAATTATGGGATTGAATGATCCGCAATGGGGTAACAAGAACAGCGGCGGGCCACCCGACCTGGAAGAATTGCTGCGCAAGCTCAACGAAAAAGTTGCAGCCATGATGGGCGGCAAGGGAGGCAAAGGCGGAAACGGCAGCGAGGCCAAGCCCGGCAGCAACGGGCCGGTGAAAGGATTTGGCCCCGGCATCGGTTTGATCGCCGCCGTTGCCGCGCTGATCTGGATAGGCAGCGGCTTTTACATCGTGGATGCCAGCCAGCGCGGCGTGGTGTTGCGTTTCGGCAAGCTGGTCGAAGTCACCGAACCAGGCCCGCGCTGGCATTTGCCGTTTCCGGTAGAAACGGCGGAAATCGTCAACCTGAGCCAGGTCAGGACGGTGGAGGTCGGTTACCGCGACAACGTCAAAAACAAGATGCTCAAAGAATCGCTGATGCTGACCGAAGACGAAAACATCATCGACATCCAGTTTGCGGTGCAGTATTTCCTCAACGACCCGGCAGATTATCTGTTCAACAACCGCATGCCCGACGAAAACGTGCGCCAGGCTGCGGAAACCGCGATCCGCGAAGTGGTCGGCAAGAGCAAGATGGATTTCGTGCTGTATGAAGGGCGCGAGCAGGTGGCCGCCACCGCGACCAAGCTGATGCAGGAGATTCTGGATCGCTACAAATCGGGGATTTTAATTAGCAAGCTGACCATGCAGAATGCCCAGCCGCCCGAGCAGGTGCAGGCCGCCTTCGACGATGCGGTGAAGGCGGGGCAGGACCGCGAGCGGCAGAAGAATGAAGGCCAGGCCTACGCCAATGATGTGATACCGCGCGCCAGCGGTACTGCGGCGCGTCTGGTGCAGGAAGCCGAAGGCTACAAGCAAAGCGTGATCGCCAATGCCGAAGGCGATGCCAGCCGCTTCAAACAGATTCTCGTCGAATATGAAAAGGCGCCGGCCGTGACGCGCGAGCGCATGTATCTGGACATGATGCAGCAGGTGATGGGCAACATCAGCAAGGTGATGGTGGACCAGAAGAACGGCAACAGCCTGCTGTACCTGCCGCTGGATAAACTGATGGAAAGCACGCGCGGCGGCGCGGCAGCTGGCGCATTGCCCGCCACTTCGCAATCCAGCGACAATACCGCTGCACAGCGCGCACGCGATTCGTTGCTGGGACGCGACAGGGAGACACGATAAATGAACAAGATGACCGGTAATTTATTGATCGGCGCGGTTGCCGTGCTGGTGTTGCTGAGCATGAGCATCTTCGTGGTGGATCAGCGCCAGAGCGCGATCGTGTTCCAGCTGGGCGAGGCAATCCGCGTCAAAACTGAGGCTGGGCTAGGCTTCAAGGTGCCGTTGTTGCAGAACGTGCGCTATTTCGATTCGCGCATTCTCACGCTGGATGCCGGCGAGCCGGAGCGCTTCATCACTGCGGAAAAGAAGAACGTGCTGGTGGATTCCTTCGTCAAGTGGCGTATCGTGGACGTGAAACAATATTACGTCAGCGTGGGTGGCGACGAGGCGCGCGCCAGAAACCGTTTGTTGCAGACGGTCAATTCCAGCATGCGCGAGGAATTCGGCAAGCGCACCATCAACGAAGTGGTGTCCGGCGCACGCGACAAGATCATGGAGGTGCTGCGCACCAAGGCGGATACCGATGCGCGCAAAATTGGCGTCGAGGTGTTGGACGTACGCCTGAAACGTGTCGATTTCCCGCTGGAAATCAGCGAATCTGTGTATCGCCGCATGGATGCCGAGCGCAAGCGGGTGGCCAACGAGCTGCGTGCGACAGGTAACGCCGAAAGCGAAAAGATCCGTGCCGATGCCGACCGGCAGCGCGAAATCATCCTGGCCGAAGCCTACCGCACCGCGCAGCAAACCAAGGGTGAGGGCGATGCCAGGGCTTCCGCCCTGTATGCGGCCGCATTCGGGCGCAACCCGGAATTCTATTCGTTCTACCGCAGCTTGGAAGCCTACAAGCAAAGTTTCAGGAACAAGAGCGATGTGATGGTGCTGGATCCGAGTTCGGCGTTTTTCAAATACCTGAAGAGTTCCGGCAAAGGCGGGTAAACAGTGCTGGATTACTGGCTGATCGGCTTAGCGATGATGCTGGTAATCGAAGGTCTGCTGCCGTTTGTGCTTCCCGGATTATGGCGTGAAACCTTCCGTAAAATGGTTTCGTTGACGGACGGGCAATTGCGCTTTGTCGGCATTATGTCGATGCTTTTCGGGTTGCTGCTGTTGTACTTGGTTAAATGAATTTATAAAGATGCCGTAATGCAAAACTGGCTGCTCCCCGAATATATCCAGGATATGCTGCCCGACGAGGCTTGGCGCGTCGAGCGGATGCGCGCGCTGCTCCTCGAATTGCTGCGCACCTCCGGTTATCAACTGGTTGCTCCCCCGTTGCTGGAATATGCCGAATCGTTGCTGATCGGCGACAGCCGCGATGTGGACTTGCGCACTTTCAAGCTGGTCGACCAGTTGAGCGGACGCACCCTGGCGCTGCGCGCCGACATCACGCCGCAAGTCGCGCGCATCGACGCCCATTTGCTCAACCGCAAGGGCGTGACGCGTTTGTGCTATGCGGGCAGCGTGCTGCACACCCAGCCGGCGGGGCTGACCCGCACCCGCGAGCTGCTGCAAATCGGCGCCGAAATATACGGGCACGGCGGGCTGGAAAGCGACCTGGAAATCCAGCGGTTGATGCTGCAAGCGCTGGCCTTGCTCGGCATCGGCGATGTGCATCTCGACCTCGGCCATGTTGGCGTGTTCCGCGCGCTGGCGGGCCATGCCGGACTCGACAGGGAGCTGGAAAACGAGCTGTTCGCTGCATTGCAGGGCAAGGACAGCGCGGCTTTGCAGTCTTTGACGCAGCCGCTGGAGGAAGCATTGCGCAACACGTTGCTGGCGTTGCCGATGTTGTATGGCAATTGCGCCGAGGTGCTGGCGCGGGCGCGCAGAGAGCTTCCGGAATATCCCGGAATTCATGCGGCGCTGGACGAGCTGGAAACGGTTTCGCAGAAGCTGCAACCCTTGGCATCCGGCGTCGGGGTCGACCTCGCCGATTTGCGCGGCTACCACTATCACAGCGGCATGGTGTTTGCCGCTTACCATGCGGGCAGCCACGATGCGATTGCCCTGGGCGGACGCTACGACGATCTCGGCAAGAGCTTCGGGCGCGCCCGCGCCGCGACCGGGTTCAGCATGGACTTGCGCCAGCTGTATCGCCTGCTGCCGCCGCGAACGGCGCAATTGAGCATTTGTGCGCCGTATCTGGACGATGCCGCTTTGCAAAACAAAATTGCGCAATTGCGCGCGGCGGGCGAGGCGGTAGTGGTGGATTTGCTAGGCGATGCCGCGTTGCGCGGGGAGTTGCAGTGCGACCGCGAACTGGTGTCGCGCGACGGAGCCTGGCAGGTGGTTGCGCTTTGATAGGCATCCTGAAACTAGAGCCCTATCCGCAGAATACACAGATTAACGCAGATTTTCAGGAGACAGCGAGTGAGTTTAGAGGACGCAGAAGGTGAGTCGGCAACCCGATGTTGCTGGTTATTTAATCGGCGAAAATCTGCGTAATCTGCGGATGGCTGCTTTTTAAGGTTTATATTTTGGTGTTTTTTCAAATTTGAAAGCATTGTAATGGCGAAGAATGTAGTGGTAATCGGCACCCAGTGGGGCGATGAAGGCAAGGGCAAGGTCGTCGATTGGCTGACCGATCACGCGCAT
This sequence comes from Gallionellales bacterium RIFCSPLOWO2_02_FULL_59_110, assembly GCA_001801215.1. Lineage (GTDB taxonomy): Bacteria > Pseudomonadota > Gammaproteobacteria > Burkholderiales > Gallionellaceae > Gallionella. The sequence continues at coordinate 29,078 of MGXA01000110.1, forward strand.
GGTGTGGTGCGCTTTCAGGGCGGGCACAATGCCGGGCACACGCTGGTGATCGGCGGCAAGAAGACCGTGTTGCATTTGATCCCGTCCGGCATCCTGCGCGAGCACGTGATGTGCTACATCGGCAACGGCGTGGTACTGTCGCCGGAGGCGCTGCTCAAGGAAATGGATGAGTTGCAAACAGCCGGCATCGATATTTACAACCGTTTGAGGGTGTCGGAAGCATGCCCGCTGATCCTGCCCTACCACTCGGCAATCGACCAGGCGCGCGAGGCGGCAAAGGGCGCGGGCAAGATCGGCACCACCGGGCGCGGCATCGGCCCGGCATATGAGGACAAAGTGGCGCGCCGCGCAATACGCCTGCAGGATATTTTCTTCCGCGAGCGCTTGGCCGCCAAGCTCGGCGAGGTGCTGGACTACCACAACTTCGTGCTGAAAAATTATTTCCATGCCGGGACGGTGGATTTCCAGAAAACTCTTGACGACACACTGGCGCTCGCGGATCGCATCAAGCCGCTGGTACTGGATGTGCCGCGCGCTTTGTATGAGGCTAATCAGGCGGGCAAGAGCCTGCTGTTCGAGGGCGCGCAGGGTTCCTTGCTCGATATCGATCACGGCACTTACCCGTTCGTCACCTCGAGCAACTGCATCGCCGGCGCAGCCTGCGCCGGGGCCGGAGTGGGTCCGCAGATGCTCAATTACGTGCTGGGCATTACCAAGGCTTACACCACGCGCGTGGGCTCCGGCCCGTTCCCCACCGAACTGTACGATGCGGTGGACAAGTGCGACCCGATCGGCGCGGGCCTGGCCGAGCGCGGCCACGAGTTCGGCTCCACTACCGGACGAGCGCGCCGCTGCGGCTGGTTCGATGCGGCCGCGCTGAAGCGCTCGATCCAGATCAACGGTGTATCCGGCCTGTGCGTCACCAAGCTGGATGTGATGGACGGCATGGAGAAGGTGCGACTGGGCGTGGGCTATCGCATCAATGGAGAGGAAAGCGACATCCTGCCGGTCGGCGCGGACGCGTTGAAGGATTGCCAGGTCGTGTATGAGGAAATGCCGGGATGGAGCGGGAGCACGGTCGGCGCACAACGCTACGAGGATTTGCCGCAGGCGGCGCGCAATTATCTGGAGCGCATCGCAAAGGTGTGCGGGGTGCCGGTGGATATGGTTTCGACCGGGCCGGATCGCGACGAAACCATCGTGCTGCGCCACCCGTTCGAGTAGGTTGCCGCAACAGGCGGCATCAGCTTCTGGTTTGCCTGACGTGATTCCGGTCGCCCAGCAAACTGGCGAATTCTTTATGTACCACTTCATAGCACTCGCAGCATAAACCTTCGAGGCGGGCGCGGTCGATCACCTTGATGTGCCCCTGGTAGTAATCGATGACCCCGTCGCTGCGTAATTTCCCCGCAGCTTCCGTTATTCCTTCGCGGCGCACGCCGAGCATTAGAGCGATTGCCTCATGGGTCAGCCTGAAATCGTCCGAAAGCGAGTTGTCCTGCACCAGCAGCAAATGCAGGCAAAGTTGCTGGAGCAGCGAATGGTGCCTGCTACAGACGACAGCCTGGGAAATTTGCGTTATCGATGCCTGGGCATAAAGCAGCAGAGTGTTTTTCAACGCTTCATTGCGGTTGAATGCATCTTTCAGTATTGAAGCTTCCATCCGGAATGCATGTCCCGAGGTTTCTATCATGGCCAGGTAGGGGATAGCATTGCCGCCCATGTAATGGGCGGCGCTGAACATGCCTTCGTTGCCGACGACCATGATTCCTGCCGGTGCGCCCTGTTCCAGATCGTGATAAATCGATATGGTGCAATCGATCGGGAAATAAGAGTATCCCGATGGCTCGCCCGGTTTGGCAATGACCTCCTTGGCTTTGAGAAAGACGATGCTCAGATCTGCGAGCAAATCATCGTATTCGGCGGGCGGTAATGCGGCCAGCAGGTTATTTTGTTTCGGGTCATGCAGAGGCATTGATATTCCTGGGTTCGATGCTTCGGTTTGATTGCGCCGATTATGGCCGATGCTTGCTATAAAGTCTCGCGCAATTTTAATCGTTTGAATGGGTCTCGCAATGTGCGTTACCGAACAGGATTTTCAAGGTGGAAGATGTTAAAATCAAACAGTTAGGGTAATAAAAAATAGCCAGAAAATTGCGCTGCCCATAGCACAGGTATTCGATTGTGTTTGGGTGGTATAGGTGGCGGTGATAAGGAGTGTTGATTCATGTTCATGGAGTCCGTGTCGTCAAAGAGGGACGAGTCGCATCATCCGGTAAGGCGGCTGCTGTTTATACTGGTCGCGTCGGTGTTCACGGCAGAAGCCGGGTTGATGTTTCTGTTGCACGAACTGCCGCCAATGTCGCCGCTAGCCGCTGCCTTCCTGGATGCGGCGATGCTGACCATCCTGCTTTTTCCCGTGTTTCATTTTCTGGTTTACCTTCCCATGGCGCGCAATATCTCCAAGTTGAAGCAAAGCGAGGAGGAATTGCGGCTTGCCGCCACCGTGTTTCAAAACAGCAGCGAGGCCATGATGGTCACTGATGCCGATGCCAGAATAGCCTGCATCAATCCCGCATTTACCGAGATAACCGGCTATCGCCCGGAGGAGGTCATCGGCAAGCCCCCGAAAATACTCAGTTCCGGCCAACATGACGAACCCTTCTACCAGGCCATGTGGCATGCAATCAACACCATTGGCCACTGGCAGGGCGAGATATGGAACCGACGCAAGAGCGGAGAGATTTACGCCGAATGGCTCTCTATCAATTCCATCTTCGGGGAAAGCGGCGCGATCCATCGCATCGTGGCGATATTTTCCGATATCACCAGAAAAAAGGAAGCCGAGAAAGTGATCTGGCAACAGGCGCATCTCGACGCGCTCACGGAGTTGCCCAACCGCCGCTTGTTCTTCGACCGCCTGCAACAGGCAATAAAAAAAACCAATCGTACCGGGATGCCTCTGGCACTGTTGTTCATTGACCTCGATCGTTTCAAGGAAGTTAACGATATTCTCGGCCACGCCACGGGGGATGCGCTGCTCAAGGAGGCGGCCATACGCTTGAGCGGCTGCGTGCGCGACACCGATACCGTGGCACGCCTCGGCGGGGATGAGTTTACCGTCATCATGGAAGAAATCGATAACTCCGATAGCGTCGAACGCGTCGCCAATAACATCAAACAGAAATTGTCGGCACCCTTCGCGCTGTCGGGTGAAACGGTTCATATCTCCGCCAGCACGGGCATCGTTTTGTATCCGGCAGATGCGGCCACGGCTGAAGACTTGCTGATAAATGCCGACCGGGCCATGTACCTTGCCAAGGAATCGGGACGCAACCGCTTTATCTACTTTGGCAAATGAGCCCTTCGCGAGGCGGGTTATTGCCTCGCTTTCTTGTTGGCAGTTATCTCCGTAAAACGGGTCAGGCAGGTTGAGGGTTTTGCCCGGGATGTGTATTATCGCCCCGGGTGTCCGCGCAGTTGCATTATTGGGCTTTACATAATTCATGACGATTACGTGATTTACCGTAGGGCGTGCTTTGCACGCCGCGTCGGGCGGCACCCGCAAGGGGTAGGCCGTGGTTGTAAGGGGGCTGAAGCCCCAACAACACACGCACAGCCCGACCTACGAGATACGGAGATCATGTCTTCATTATGTAATCCTCAATAACGGTGCGGACAGGTTTTCGTGCTGGTCGGGCCACCGCACTGTGATTGAGTACATCCGTGAACCCTCTTAGCGCCCGTCAGCCGCATCCGCAAACCTGCGTTTTCCGTCGGCGCCACATAGGCTTTCCGCATATCTCCGGGCGCTTTTCCGCAGCAATCGAAGGCGAATCTCATCCGCAAGATAATTGGCCCTGCGCACCCCCGCCACTCGCAGGTGCCGCCAATTCAACCAATATCGCAAAAGGCAACTGAAATGCTCACAGCACTTGTTATCGTTTTCGTCGTAGCTTACGCCGCCATTGCGCTGGAGCATCCGCTCAAGGTCAACAAGTCGGCATCGGCGCTGATAGCGGCGGGCCTGCTCTGGACCATCTACGCGCTGTCCCTGGGCGATCCGCACACGGTCGGCGAGCAGCTCGGCGAATCGCTGATGGGCACAGCCCAGATCGTATTTTTCCTGATGGGCGCGATGACTATTGTCGAAGTAGTCGATGCCCACAACGGCTTTGAAGTCATCACCAAACGCATCCGCACATCGAAACTCTCATCGTTGATGTGGCTGGTGGGGTTCGTCACTTTTTTTCTCAGCGCCATCCTCGACAACCTGACCACCACCATCGTGATGATTTCCCTGATGCGCAAGCTCCTCGCCAAGCATGAGGATCGCCTGTTCTTTGCCGGCATTATTGTCATCGCGGCCAATTCCGGGGGGGCCTGGTCGCCGATCGGCGACGTGACGACCACCATGCTGTGGATTGGCGGCCAGATCACCTCGCTGGCCATCGTCAAGTCGGTTATCCTGCCATCGCTGGCAAGCATGATTGTGCCGCTGGGGATCACGGCCTATGTTTTACGCGGGCGCGAGGTCGTGGCCAGGGAACTGGTCGAGAGCGAGCACGGCGTGCGCACCACCGAATTCGAGCGCAACGTGATGTTTTTCATGGGGCTAGGCGTATTGGTGGCGGTTCCGGCTTTCAAGACCGTGACGCACTTGCCCCCCTTCATGGGGGTCATGTTCGGCCTGGGCATCCTCTGGCTGGTGGGTGACCTGTTGCACCGGCGCAAGGAGGACGAATACAAGCAGCATCTCACGCTGGTGCATGCGCTGAGCAAAATCGACATGGCATCGCTGGTGTTTTTCGTCGGCATTCTGCTCGCGGTGGCCACTCTGGAACATACGCATATCCTAGCATCCCTCGCCCAGTGGCTGGACCAGACCGTCGGAAGGCTGGACGTCATCGTGCTGATTATCGGCATTGTGAGCGCGATTGTCGACAACGTACCGCTGGTGGCGGCATCCATGGGCATGTACAGCATGACGGACTATCCTGCCAACCACTTTTTGTGGGAGTTTCTCGCCTATTGCGCGGGAACGGGCGGCTCCATACTCATCATCGGTTCGGCGGCCGGCGTAGCGGCGATGGGCTTGGAGAAGATCCATTTTTTCTGGTACGTCAGAAAAATAAGCGGCCTGGCATTGGTCGGATATTTCGCGGGTGCTGGCGTGTACCTGGTCCAGTATCGGATTTTGCATTAAACAAACGGGGTAATCATCCGGCGGTGCCGGATATAATTTGATTAGCCTGTTGCGCCCGCAGCTTGCTGTTTCCGGATTGTCGCGGGCCGTTTTACTTTTTTATAACAAGGAGAATCGGCCATGAAAGCAAAAGCAAGCAAAACCACTTCGATCAATATCGGCATCGGTGCCGGCGAACGCGAGAAAATCGCAAAAGGGCTTTCCGCGCTGCTTGCCGACAGCTACACCCTGTACCTGATGACGCACAACTTCCACTGGAACGTCACCGGGCCGCAGTTCAACAGCCTGCATCTGATGTTCATGGCGCAGTACACCGAACAATGGAATGCGCTCGACATCATCGCGGAACGCATCCGCGCGCTCGGCCATCCGGCGCCAGGGACTTACAAGGAGTTTGTGAAGCTGGCTTCGATCAAGGAAGTGGAAGGCGTGCCCAAGGCTGACGATATGGTCCGCCACCTGGTGGCCGCCCAGGAAGCAACGGCGCGCACGGCACGCGAATTGTTCCCGCTGGTGGAAAAGGCGAACGACCAGCCGACAGCGGATGTGCTGACGCAGCGCCTGGATGTGCATGAAAAAACCGCATGGATGTTGCGCAGCCTGCTTGAAGATTGAACCTAGTGTAGTGTTGCGCTCTTGGCGATACTTATGGACAACCCCTTGTCGGGCTGTGCGTGTGTTGTTGGGGCTTCAGCCCCTTACAACCACGGCCTACCCCTTGCGGGTGCCGCCCGACCTGCATTTTTGGCTCCGGCTTGTCGGCTTAGTAGGTAGTTTCATAAATACGCACACGTATACCTCTTGACAAGTATGGCCACATATAGCATCTTCTCCGCAACCTGCGAGGAGGGTGTTT
>MGXA01000111.1 GCA_001801215.1 Gallionellales bacterium RIFCSPLOWO2_02_FULL_59_110
GCTGTCAGGGTGGTCTTGCCATGGTCAACGTGACCAATCGTACCCACGTTCACGTGGGGCTTCGTGCGTTCAAATTTGCTCTTTGCCATGATTTAAAGTTCCTGCGTTATTGGTTAACTTGAAAATTATTTCCGGCTCGTCATTACTGCTTCAGCCACGTTCTTGGGTGCTTCGGTGTAGTGCTTGAATTCCATCGTGTAAGTTGCGCGCCCCTGGGTCGCGGAACGCAATGCTGTGGAGTAGCCGAACATTTCTGCCAGCGGCACTTCAGCCTTGACTACCTTGCCGCCACCCGCCATGTCGTCCATGCCCTGCACCATGCCGCGACGCGAAGACAGATCGCCCATCACGGTACCGGTATAGTCTTCCGGCGTTTCCACTTCCACCGCCATCATTGGCTCCAGCAACACCGGGCTGGCCTTGCGCATACCGTCCTTGAAGCCCATCGAGGCTGCCATCTTGAAAGCGTTTTCATTGGAGTCCACATCGTGGTAGGAGCCGTCGAACAGGGTAACTTTAACATCCACCACCGGGAAGCCAGCCAGCACGCCGTTCGGCAATGTATCTTCCAGACCCTTCCTGACCGCCGGAATAAATTCACGCGGCACCGTTCCGCCTTTGATCGCGTCGATGAATTCGAAGCCCTTGCCGGGTTCGTTCGGTTCCATCTTCAACCATACGTGGCCGTATTGTCCGCGACCGCCCGATTGCTTGACGAACTTACCCTCGACCTCCACCGGCTTGCGAATCGCTTCGCGATACGCCACTTGCGGCGCACCCACGTTCGCTTCCACGCCAAATTCACGCTTCATGCGATCCACCAGAATTTCCAGATGCAACTCGCCCATACCGGAAATGATGGTCTGGCCGGATTCCTCGTCGGTGCGCACGCGGAACGACGGGTCTTCCTGGGCCAGACGCCCCAGCGCGATACCCATCTTTTCCTGATCGACCTTGGTTTTCGGCTCGACGGCGACATGGATCACCGGCTCGGGAAACACCATGCGCTCCAGGATGATTGGCTTATCCGGGTCGCACAGCGATTCGCCGGTAGTCACTTCCTTCAAACCGATACAGGCGGCGATATCGCCCGCCAGAATTTCGTCTATCTCTTCGCGATTGTTCGCGTGCATCTGCACGATGCGCCCAATACGATCTTTCTTGCCCCTGACGGGGTTGTATACCGTGTCGCCTTTCTTCAGCACGCCGGAATACACGCGCACGAAAGTCAACTGGCCGACGAACGGGTCAGTCATCAATTTGAATGCCAGCGCAGAGAAGCTCTCGCTATCGTCGGCCTTGCGGGTGATCGGCTCGCCTGCTTCGGTTTCGCCCTTCACATCCGGAATATCGACCGGCGACGGCAGCAACTGGATTACGGCATCCAGCATGCGCTGCACTCCCTTGTTCTTGAACGCTGAACCGCACAGCATCGGCTGTATCTCGCACGCAATCGTACGCGCACGCAAACCGGCGAGAATCTGCTCTTCCGACAGTTCACCATTCTCGAGATAGTGATTCATCAGTTCCTCGGAAGCCTCGGCCGCCGATTCCACCATCAGCTCGCGCCACTCCTTGGCGGTCGCAACCAGCTCGGCGGGAACCTCCCTGTATTCGAATTTCATGCCCTGCGATGCCTCATCCCAGATGATGGCCTTCATTTTGAGCAAATCGACGACACCGACAAATTTTTCTTCGGCGCCAATCGGAATCACGATCGGCACCGGTGTGGCCTTCAGGCGAACCTTCATCTGTTCGACAACCTTGAAGAAGTTCGCGCCGGAACGATCCATTTTGTTGACGAAGGCCAGCCGCGGCACCTTGTACTTGTTGGCCTGGCGCCAAACCGTCTCGGATTGAGGTTGTACGCCACCCACCGCGCAGTACACCATGCAAGCCCCGTCCAGCACACGCATGGAACGCTCCACCTCGATGGTGAAGTCCACGTGCCCCGGCGTATCGATAATATTGAAGCGATGCTCCGGAAAAGACATGTCCATGCCCTTCCAGAAGCAGGTGGTCGCAGCGGAAGTGATCGTAATACCGCGCTCCTGCTCTTGCTCCATCCAGTCCATGGTGGCCGCGCCATCATGCACCTCGCCAATCTTGTGGTTCACGCCGGTGTAGAACAGGATGCGTTCGGTCGTCGTAGTCTTGCCCGCATCGATATGCGCGCTGATGCCGATGTTGCGGTAACGGTTAATTGGAGTTTTACGTGCCACGATGAGTACCTTAACTGGTAGCCGGTTGCCGGTAGCTTGTAGCAAAACCGGGATTGGCTACCCGCTACAGGCTACGAGCCACAAGCTCGATTAAAAACGGAAATGTGAGAAGGCCTTGTTCGCTTCGGCCATACGGTGCACTTCTTCACGCTTCTTCACTGCGCCGCCGCGACCCTCGGACGCATCGATCAATTCGCCAGCCAAACGCATGCCCATGGATTTTTCGCCACGCTTGCGCGCCGCTTCGCGCAGCCAGCGCATCGCCAGCGCCATGCGGCGGGAAGGCCGCACTTCAACAGGCACCTGATAGTTTGCGCCACCGACGCGGCGGCTCTTCACTTCCACCTGCGGCTTGGCGTTATTCAAAGCGAGATTGAACACCTCGATCGCATCCTTGCTGGTTTTCTTGCCAACCTGCTCCAGAGCACCGTACAAAATGCGCTCGGCAACCGATTTCTTGCCAGCAGTCATCAATACGTTTACAAACTTGGACAAATCCTGATTGCCGAATTTCGGATCCGGTAGGACTTCACGTTTGGGTACTTCTCTACGTCTTGGCATATCTTAAACCTCGTGTTATCGGGTTAAATAAAAGTATTGGGAAGGGTGAAGAGGTTTACCCTTATCCCTTATCGTTTCTTTATGCTTTCTTGGCACGCTTTGCGCCGTATTTGGAGCGCGCCTGCTTGCGATCTTTCACGCCGGCAGTATCCAGGCTGCCGCGCACCATGTGGTAACGAACACCCGGCAAATCCTTCACGCGGCCGCCGCGCAACAGCACCACCGAGTGCTCCTGCAGGTTATGGCCTTCTCCGCCGATATAGCTGATCACCTCAAAACCGTTGGTCAGACGAACCTTGGCCACTTTGCGTAACGCGGAGTTTGGCTTCTTCGGCGTCGTGGTATACACGCGGGTACACACTCCACGTTTTTGCGGAGACCCCCCCAGAGCAGGTACTTTGCTCTTTTCTACGATTGCAGCACGCGGTTTGCGGATCAACTGGTTAATGGTTGGCATTGTCTGAGCACCCTAAGAAATCTTAAATTTTGTTAAAAATCAAATCTATAAAAAATACACCGCCGCAGCATGACTTATGAATCATCCGCTGCGACGGAAAAAAGGTTGCGAATTCTATTGAGAAACACCCGGGGTGTCAAGCAATTCGCCCGCCACCACCGCATCTGCTTCCTGCAACTCGCGCCCTTCCGCCACATCGATACCCAAACGCTGCTTGCGTCGCGTGTTGTGGTAGGCCAATCCCGTGCCTGCCGGGATCAATCTGCCCACGATCACGTTTTCCTTCAGGCCACGCAAATCGTCACGCTTGCCCATTATGGCGGCTTCAGTCAACACGCGCGTGGTTTCCTGGAAAGATGCCGCAGAGATAAACGAATCGGTGGACAACGAAGCCTTGGTGATGCCCAGCAGCATGTAATCGAAAGTCGCCGGGTTCTTGCCTTCGGCGATCATGCGCTCGTTTTCCACCAGCAGATCGGCGCGCTCCACCTGTTCGCCCATGATGAAGCGTGCATCGCCCACCTCGTTGATCTGTACTCGGCGCAACATCTGACGCACGATCACCTCGATATGCTTGTCGCTGATTTTCACGCCCTGCAGCCGGTACACGTCCTGCACTTCGTCGGTGATATAGCGCGCCAGCTCACCAACCCCCAACAGGCGCAAAATGTCATGCGGGTCAGCCGGGCCATCCACGATCATTTCGCCGCGATTCACCACCTGTCCGTCATGCGCCAGCACATGCTTCTCCTTGGAGATCAGGAATTCATGGGCAACGCCATCCACGTCGGTGATCACCAGGCGCTGCTTGCCCTTGGTGTCCTTGCCGAAGGAAACCGTGCCGGTCACCTCGGCCAGCATACCGGCATCCTTGGGAACGCGCGCCTCGAACAACTCGGCCACGCGCGGCAAACCGCCGGTAATGTCGCGCGTTTTGCTGCTTTCCTGCGGGATACGCGCCAGCACATCGCCGACACCCACATGCTGACCGTCTTCGACAGTGATGATGGAACCCGTCTGGAATGTCACGCTGACCGAAGTATCGGTACCGGTCAGCTTGACTTCCTGGCCGGTCTCGTCAATCAGGCGCACCATCGGGCGCACGCCCTTGCTTTGTGCGGTAGTCCGCTTCGGATCGATCACTACCAGCGTTGAAAGGCCGGTCACTTCGTCGATCTGTTTGGCGACGGTCACGCCCTCCTCGACATTCTGGAAACTCACCTTGCCGGCGTACTCCGTGACGATTGGGCGGGTATGCGGATCCCAGGTCGCCAGCACCACACCCGCGCGTACGGTATCGCCCTGCTTGACCGACAGGATCGCGCCGTATGGCACCTTGTGGCGCTCGCGCTCGCGGCCATGATCGTCGGCGATGCTCACCTCGGCGCTGCGCGCCACCACAATTGCCTCGCCGCGCACGGTGGTTACCACACGCATGTTCGGACTATATTTCAGTATGCCGTTGGACTTGCTTTCCACCTGGCTGGCCACGACGGTACGCGATGCCGCACCGCCGATGTGGAAGGTACGCATGGTCAACTGGGTGCCCGGTTCACCGATGGATTGCGCGGCGATCACGCCGACCGCCTCGCCAACATTAATCAGGCCGCCGCGGCCCAGATCCCGGCCGTAGCACTTGGCGCACAAGCCGAAGCGGGTTTCGCAGTTCAGCGGGGTACGCACCCGCACCTCGTCGATACCCAAAGCCTCGATACGCTCCACAGCGGTTTCATCCAGCAAAGTGCCCGCTTCGTAAAGCGTTTCGGCAGTCTCTGGATTAACCACATCGGCGCTCACCACACGACCTAAAATACGCTCGCGCAATGCCTCGATAACTTCGCCGCCTTCGACAATAGCCTTCATCGCGGTGCCGTTTTCGGTGCCGCAGTCGTCTTCGATCACCACCAGATCCTGCGTGACATCCACCAGACGGCGGGTCAGATAACCCGAGTTCGCGGTCTTCAACGCGGTATCGGCCAAACCCTTGCGCGCACCGTGCGTGGAAATGAAGTACTGCAACATATTCAACCCCTCGCGGAAATTCGCGGTAATCGGGGTCTCGATGATCGAGCCGTCTGGCTTGGCCATCAGTCCGCGCATCCCGGCCAGCTGGCGGATCTGCGCCGCCGAGCCGCGCGCGCCGGAGTCGGCCATCATGTAGATGGAATTGAATGATTCCTGCATTACCGGTTTGCCCTTTTCCATACGCGGCTGGCCGGTAACTCGGTCGAGCACCGGCTCGCTGCCCAGCTGCTCCATCATCGCCTTGGCGACCTGGTCGCCGGTGCGGCCCCAAATGTCCACGACCTTGTTGTAACGTTCGCCGTCGGTCACCAGGCCGGAAGTGTACTGGGTGTGGATTTCATGCACCTCTTTTTCCGCCGCGCTGATCAGGTCGTTCTTTTTCGGCGGCATCAGCATGTCGTCCACACAGATCGAAATACCTGCGCGGGTCGCATAAGTAAAGCCGGTATACATCAGCCTGTCTGCCATGATCACTGTGTCGCGCAGCCCGCATTGGCGGAAGCTGGCGTTGATCAGGCGTGAAATTTCCTTCTTCTTGAGCGCCTTGTTGATCAGGGCGAACGGCAAACCGGCCGGCAATACTTCGGACAACAGGGCGCGGCCCACCGTCGTTTCGTAGCGCACCCGTTTTTCCACCGGCTGACCGGCTTCGTCCTTGTGAATCTCCTTGAGGCGCACTACCACCTTGGCCTGCAATTCGACCTCGCGCGACTCGTAGGCACGCGACACTTCGGCGATGTTGGCGAACAGCGAACCTTCGCCCAATGCGCCGACTTTTTCGCGGGTCATGTAATACAAACCTAGCACGATGTCCTGCGACGGCACGATAATCGGCTCGCCGTTCGCCGGCGACAGCACATTGTTGGAAGCCAGCATCAGGGTGCGTGCTTCCATTTGCGCTTCCAGCGACAACGGCACGTGCACCGCCATCTGGTCGCCGTCGAAGTCGGCGTTGAATGCGGAACACACCAGCGGATGCAGCTGGATCGCCTTGCCTTCGATCAGCAGCGGCTCGAACGCCTGGATGCCCAAACGGTGCAGGGTCGGCGCACGGTTCAGCAGCACCGGGTGCTCGCGGATTACTTCTTCGAGGATATCCCACACGATCGGCTCTTCGGCCTCTACCATGCGCTTGCTGGCCTTGATGGTCGTCGCCAGGCCCATCGCTTCGAGCCTGCTGAAAATGAACGGCTTGAATAATTCCAGCGCCATTTTTTTCGGCAAACCGCACTGGTGCAGCTTGAGTTGCGGCCCCACCACGATCACGGAGCGGCCTGAGTAGTCCACGCGTTTGCCCAGCAGGTTCTGGCGGAAGCGCCCGCTCTTGCCCTTGATCATGTCGGCCAGCGATTTTAGCTGGCGCTTGTTCGCACCGGTCATCGCCTTGCCGCGGCGACCGTTGTCCAGCAAAGAATCCACCGCTTCCTGCAACATACGCTTTTCGTTGCGCACGATGATGTCCGGTGCCTTCAGTTCCAGCAGGCGGCGCAGGCGGTTGTTGCGGTTTATCACGCGGCGGTACAGATCGTTCAGGTCGGAAGTCGCGAAGCGGCCGCCGTCCAGTGGCACCAGCGGACGCAGTTCCGGCGGCAGCACCGGCAGCACTTCCAGCACCATCCATTGCGGCTTGATGCCGGACGCATTGAATGCTTCCAGCACCTTGAGGCGCTTGGCGTATTTCTTGATCTTGGTTTCCGAGCCGGTTGCCGCCAGATCGGCGCGTATGGTTTCGATTTCGCTGGTCACGTCCAGACTGCTCAACAGCGCGCGGATACCTTCCGCACCCATCATTGCGGTGAACTCGTCGCCGTATTCTTCGGTCTTGGCAAGATAGTCGTCTTCCGACAACAGTTGGCCGCGGTTCAGCGGGGTCATGCCGGGTTCGGTGACCACATAGGCTTCGAAATACAGCACGCGCTCGATGTCGCGCAGGGTCATGTCCAGCACCATGCCGAGACGGCTGGGCAGCGACTTCAGGAACCAAATATGCGCCACCGGGCTGGCCAGTTCAATATGCCCCATACGCTCGCGGCGCACCTTGGACAACGTCACTTCCACGCCGCATTTTTCACAGATCACGCCGCGGTGTTTCAGGCGCTTGTATTTGCCGCACAGGCATTCATAGTCCTTGACCGGCCCGAAAATCTTAGCGCAGAACAGGCCGTCGCGCTCCGGCTTGAAGGTGCGGTAATTGATAGTTTCCGGCTTCTTGACTTCGCCGTAGGACCAGGAACGTATCTTTTCCGGCGAGGCAAGACCAATCTTGATCGCGTCGAATTCTTCCTTTTGTGTGACCTGCTTGAACAAATCCAGCAATGATTTCATGTGTGACTCCTAACTCTGGTTGGTAGGTCGGGCTTTAGCCCGATGCTAACGCCTGGCCGGGCCAAAGCCCGACCTACTCCCTATCTTCAGTGCCGTACCAAATCCATATCGATGCCCAAGGAGCGGATTTCCTTGATGACCACGTTGAACGACTCGGGCATTCCGGCATCAATCTTGTGATCGCCCTTGACGATGTTTTCGTAAACCTTGGTGCGCCCCGCCACGTCGTCCGACTTGACGGTCAGCATTTCCTGCAAGGTATAGGCGGCGCCGTAAGCTTCCAGCGCCCACACCTCCATCTCGCCGAAGCGCTGACCGCCGAACTGCGCCTTGCCGCCCAGTGGTTGCTGCGTCACCAGGCTGTACGGCCCGGTGGAACGCGCGTGCATCTTGTCGTCCACCAGGTGGTGCAGTTTCAGCACATGCTTGTAGCCGACCGTCACCGGTCGATCGAAAGCCTCGCCGGTTCGCCCGTCGTACAGCGTGGTCTGGCCAGACAGCGGCAGGTCGGCCAGTTCCAGCATGTATTTGATTTCCTCTTCGCTGGCGCCGTCGAACACCGGCGTCGCAAACGGCACGCCATTCTTCAGGTTGCGGCACAGCTCGATAATCTCGTCGTCGCTGAATGTGTCGAGATCGACGGTCTGGCCGTTGTGGTGGTTGTAAATCTTGTTGAGCAGCTTGCGCACCTCCACGATCTTGGCATTGGCTTGCAACATGTCGTCAATCTTCTTGCCCAGCCCCTTGGCCGCCCATCCGAGGTGCGTCTCGAGAATCTGGCCAATATTCATCCGCGACGGTACGCCGAGCGGATTCAGCACCACGTCCACCGGCGTGCCGTCGGCCATGTACGGCATGTCTTCCACCGGCACGATGCGCGATACCACGCCCTTGTTGCCGTGACGTCCGGCCATCTTGTCGCCGGGCTGCAGGCGGCGCTTCACCGCGACATATACCTTGACCATCTTCTGCACACCTGCTTGCAGTTCGTCGCCCTGGGTCAGCTTCTTCTTCTTCAACTCGAATGCGGCGTCGAACTCGATGCGGTTCTGCGCCAGACCTTCCTTGACCTGCTCCATCTGGGCGGCCACTTCGTCGTCCGCCACGCGGATGTCGAACCATTGATGATGTTCGATGCTGTGCAGGTATTCCTTGCCGATTTTGCTGCCCTTGGCCAGTTTTTTCGGCCCGCCGTTGGCGACCTTGTTGAGCAGCAGCTTTTCCAGGCGCGCGAACACGTCTGCTTCGACAATACGCATCTGATCCGCCAGATCCTTCTTGTAGCGGTTCAATTCGTCGTCGATAATCTGCTGCGCGCGCTTGTCGCGTTGCAAGCCCTCGCGCGTAAACACCTGCACATCGATCACCGTCCCCGAGCTGCCGGCAGGCACGCGCAAGCTGGTGTCCTTCACGTCCGATGCCTTCTCGCCGAAGATCGCGCGCAGCAATTTTTCTTCCGGGGTCAATTGCGTTTCGCCCTTGGGTGTCACTTTGCCGACCAGCACGTCGCCCACCGCGACTTCAGCGCCGATATGCACGATGCCGCATTCGTCGAGGCGCGCCAGTTGCACATCGGCCAGGTTCGGGATGTCGCGCGTGATCTCTTCCGGGCCGAGCTTGGTGTCGCGCGCCGCGACGGTAAGCTCTTCGATATGGATGGAGGTAAAACGGTCCTGCGCCAGGACGCGCTCTGAAATCAGGATCGAGTCCTCGTAGTTGTAGCCATTCCACGGCATGAACGCGACCAGCATGTTCTGTCCGAGCGCCAACTCGCCCATATCGGTGGAAGCCCCATCGGCGATCACGTCGCCGCGTGCGATCACGTCGCCCACCTTGACCAGCGGGCGCTGGTTGATGTTGGTGTTCTGGTTGGAGCGGGTGTATTTAATCAGGTTGTAAATATCCACGCCGACTTCACCGGCAGTGGTCTCGTCGTCGTTGGCGCGCACCACGATACGTCCGGCATCGACGTAGTCGATGCGCCCGCCGCGCCACGCCTGCACGGTCGTGCCCGAGTCGACCGCCACGGTGCGCTCGAGGCCTGTGCCTACCAGCGGTTTTTCCGCGCGCAGGCAGGGAACAGCCTGGCGCTGCATGTTGGCGCCCATCAGGGCGCGGTTGGCATCGTCATGTTCGAGGAACGGAATCAGCGAAGCCGCAACCGAGACCACTTGGGAGGGCGACACATCCATGTATTCCAGCTTGTCCGGCTCGGCCAGAACGAATTCGTTGTGATGGCGCGCCGATACGATGTCGTTGGTGAAGTGGCCTTTCTTGTCCAGCTCGGCGTTCGCCTGGGCGATGGTGAATTTTCCTTCCTCGATCGCAGACAAATAATCGACCTCATCGGAGACTTTGCTCTTGGTCACCTTGCGGTATGGCGTTTCGATGAAGCCGTATTCGTTGGTGCGCGCATACAGCGCCAGCGAGTTGATCAGGCCGATGTTCGGGCCTTCCGGCGTCTCGATCGGGCACACGCGTCCATAGTGTGTCGGGTGCACGTCGCGCACTTCGAAACCGGCGCGTTCGCGCGTCAAACCGCCCGGGCCGAGCGCGGAAATGCGGCGCTTGTGGGTAATCTCGGACAACGGGTTGGTTTGATCCATGAACTGCGACAGCTGGCTGGAACCGAAAAACTCCTTGACCGCAGCCGAGATCGGTTTGGCGTTGATCAGATCATGCGGCATGAGGTTGTCGGTTTCGGCTTGGCCGAGGCGTTCCTTGACGGCGCGTTCCACGCGCGCCAGGCCGGCACGAAACTGGTTTTCCGCCAATTCGCCCACGGCGCGTACGCGGCGGTTGCCGAGATGATCGATATCGTCGATCTCGCCGCGGCCATTGCGCAACTCGACCAGTATCCTGACGATCTCGACGATGTCCTCGTTGGACAAAATCGATGACCCGGTCAACTCTTCGCGGCCAACCCGGCGGTTAAACTTCATGCGCCCGACTGCGGAAAGGTCATAGCGCTCCTCGTTGAAGAACAGCCCGTTGAACAGCCCTTCAACGGCGTCCTCGGTAGGTGGTTCGCCGGGGCGCATCATGCGGTAGATTGCCACGCGCGCCGTCCATTGATCGGTAGTTTCATCGGTGCGCAGGGTATGCGAAATGAACGCGCCATGATCCAGGTCGTTGGTGTACAACGTATGAATTTTACTGATGCCGGCAGCATGCAATTTGGCCAGCATAGTCTCGGTGATTTCATCGTTGGCATTCGCGATGATTTCGCCGCTTTCCTTGTCCACTATGTTGTTGGCAATCACGCGACCGATCAGGAACTCTTCGGCAACTGCCAGCTTGTCGATGCCGGCTTCCTGCATCTCGCGGATATGGCGCACGGTGATGCGCTTGTCCTTGGCCACGATGACCTTGCCGGATTTACCGGCAATATCGAAGCGCGCCACATCCCCGCGCAAACGCTCGGCCACCACCTCGAACTGGATGGTTTTCTTGCCCAGGTGGAACGTGTCCGACTCGAAGAACATCTTGAGCATGTCTTCGTTGCTGTATCCCAGCGAACGCAACAGGATGGTGACGGGCATCTTGCGGCGGCGATCGATGCGGAAATACACATAATCCTTCGCGTCGAATTCGAAATCCAGCCAGGAACCGCGATACGGGATGATGCGCGCGGAGAACAGCAGCTTGCCGGATGAATGGGTTTTGCCGCGGTCATGCTCGAAGAACACGCCGGGCGAGCGGTGCAATTGCGACACGATAACGCGCTCGGTGCCGTTGATCACAAACGAGCCGGTCGGCGTCATCAGCGGCATTTCGCCCATGTACACTTCCTGCTCTTTCACTTCCTTGACCGTGGGCTTGGACGCTTCCTTGTCCATGATGGTCAGGCGCACGCGCGCGCGCAGCGGAGAAGCATAGGTCAAGCCGCGCTGCTGGCATTCCTTTACGTCGAACGGCGGCATGCCGAGCTGGTAGCTGACAAAGTCGAGGCGCGCATTTTTGGAATGGCTCTCGATCGGGAAAATTCCGTTGAATGCGGCCTGCAAGCCCTCGTTTTTCCGTTGTTCCGGTGGAGTATAAGCCTGCAAAAACGCGGCGAAGGATTCCAGTTGTGTAGACAACAGGAAGGGGACCGGCAACGCGCCGACCCGCTTGGCAAAACTTTTACGAATGCGTTTTTTTTCGGTAAAAGAGTAGCTCATATAATCTCCACGATCGAAGGGAAACGAAGTTTCAGTGCAGGCCAACCTTTCCCCCGCAAGGGGGTGGCCGTGGTTGTAAAGTCACTCAAGTGTCAGCAACCACGCGCAGGTTATTCCGGAACCAAAAAGACAGGGGTCAGGAAATGTTTTCAGGTTTCCTGGCCGCTGGCTTCTTAAAGCGGCAAGAGGCTGACGGTAAGCCGCCAGCCTCTCTGCCACGTACAACCTTACTTAATTTCGGCAGCAGCGCCGGCTTCAATCAATTGCTTCAGAATTGCATCTGCATCAGCCTTGGACACGCCTTCCTTGACGGGTTTCGGCGCACCATCCACCAGATCCTTGGCTTCCTTCAGGCCCAAGCCGGTAATGGTGCGAACCACCTTGATCGTATTCACCTTGTTGTCGCCTGCGGCTTTCAGGATAACGGTGAATTCGGTTTGCTCCGCAGCAGCAGCGGCAGCGCCACCACCGCCGCCAGCAGCCGGGGCAGCCATCGCAGCGGCGGAAACACCGAATTTCTCTTCAATCGCCTTGACAAGCTCGTTGAGTTCCAGCACGGACATGCCGTCCAGTGCAGCCAAAAATGCGTCTTTATCGAATGCCATTTTGTTTTCCTATCTTTAATAAATTAATTGGATCAAGCAGCAGCGGGTTCTTTTTTCCCGGCAACCGCGCCGAGCACGCGAGCCAGGCCGGAAACCGGCGATTGCAGCAAGCCGCACAGTTGTGCCAACAGCACCTCCTTCGGCGGTATGGAAGCCAGCGCGTTTACACCCGCAGCATCCAGCACCTTGCCGTTGTAGGATCCGGCCTTAACTACCAGCTTGTCGTTCGTCTTGGCGAATTCATGCACCAACTTGGCGGCTGCAATGGCATCCATACTGATGCTGTACACCAGCGGGCCAACCATCTTTTCAGCCAAAGTTTCGAACTGGGTACCCTGCACCGCACGGCGCGCCAACGAGTTCTTCAGCACGTGAAAATACACCCCGGATTTGCGTGCATTGGCGCGCAGCCTGGTGATATCGCTAACCTGGATACCACGATATTCTGCCAAGACGATAGTCTGGGCCTGCGCAACCCGTGCACTGACTTCCGCGACCACTGCCTGTTTTTCTTGCAGATTGAGACTCAAGTCTTCCTCCATTTTCCGGAATGCACCTGCGCACATTCCATCGGTTACAACAATGACCTTAAGACAGGCAAACAGCTCCTGCTCGCGGACACACCATCTACGGGGGACATCAGAGGACAGAGGACAGAGGACAGAGGACTGAAACCCTCCATGCGCCATCGACAGCCTATTGAGTATTAAGCCTTGCGGCTCCACCGGTCTTGGATGCTGCATACACGCCAGCAGTCCAAAAACAAATGCTGTCGAGACAAAGCCTCGACAGCAAATTCAAAAATCAGCTCGCCGTCAGGCTGGCCTGCTCGACGCGGATGCCTGCGCCCATGGTGCTGGAGAGGGATATCTTCTTCAAATACACCCCCTTGGATGCCGCCGGCTTGGCCTTGTTCAGCGCATCGACCAATGCCAGCAGATTCTCGCGCAAGGCTTCCGGCGCAAACGAAGCGCGGCCGATGGTGCATTGCACGATGCCGTTTTTGTCGGTGCGGTACTGCACCTGGCCGGCCTTGGCGTTCTTCACCGCACCCGCCACATCGGCGGATACCGTGCCCACCTTGGGGTTAGGCATCAAACCGCGCGGACCGAGAATTTGGCCCAATTGCCCGACCAGGCGCATCGCGTCCGGGCTGGCAATCAGCACGTCAAAATTCAGGTTGCCGCCCTTGATGGATTCGGCCAGGTCGTCGAAACCGACGATATCCGCGCCCGCTGCCTTAGCCTCTTCGGCCTTCGCGCCCTGCGCGAATACCGCCACGCGCACCACCTTGCCGGTGCCCTTGGGCAACACCACGGAGCCGCGCACCAATTGATCCGACTTGCGCGCATCGATGCCAAGGTTTACCGCAACATCGATAGACTCATCAAATTTCGCTACGGCGGTCTCTTTAACCAGATTCAGCGCATCGCTCAGGGGATACAGCTTGTTGCGATCAATCTTGGCCGCAATTGCCTTATAACGCTTGGAAATTAGTGCCATGTTATATGCCCTCCACGGTGATACCCATGCTGCGCGCGCTCCCCGCAATGGTGCGCACTGCGGCGTCCATATCTGCGGCAGTCAGATCGGGCATCTTGGTTGTTGCGATTTCTTCAGCTTGTTTGCGTGTCAGCCTGCCCACCTTGTCGGTGTGCGGTGTTTTGCTGCCCTTTTGCACGCCGGCGGCCTTCTTGATCAGGATGGTCGCGGGCGGGGTCTTCATGATGAAGGTGAAACTCTTGTCCGCGAATGCGGTAATCACCACCGGGATCGGCAGGCCGGGTTCAACACCCTGAGTCTGCGCGTTAAACGCCTTGCAGAACTCCATGATGTTCAAACCGCGCTGACCCAACGCCGGGCCGATCGGCGGGCTTGGGTTTGCCTTGCCGGCAGGCACTTGCAACTTGATGTAACCGATAACTTTTTTTGCCATGATGCGCTCCTATCAAACGGGTGTTAGCGAAACTTTTCGTCTCTCCCCAATATCGAGAAATGATAAACGGGAAACTGCATCTGCAATTTTTGCAGGCTGCGTTCCCCTCCGCATTTCTCGCTCCTCAGCCTTTTTCTACCTGGCCGAAATCCAGCTCCACCGGTGTCGAGCGACCGAAGATGGTCACTGCCACACGCATCTTGTTCTTGTCGTAATTGACGTCTTCGACCGTGCCGTTAAAGTCGGTAAACGGGCCTTCCTTGACACGCACCGCTTCGCCAACCTCGAACAACACCTTGGGCCTAGGCTTCTCGACCCCGGCCTGCATTTGCCGCATGATGTTCTGCACTTCTTTTTCGCTGATCGGCGTCGGCTTCATCGCCGAACCACCCAGGAATCCGGTCACCTTGGGAATACTCTTTACCAGATGCCATGTCTCATCGGTCATTTCCATTTCGACCAGCACATAGCCCGGGAAAAATTTGCGCTCGGTAATACTCTTCTGGCCCGACTTCAATTCCACCACCTCTTCGACCGGCACCAGAATCTGGCCAAACTCATCCTGCATCCCATCGCGCTGAATACGTTCGATCAGCGCGCGCTGCACGCTTTTTTCAAACTGCGAGTACGTATGAACAACATACCAATGCTTGGCCATCACTCATCCCGTCCCATCAACTTATTCACCACCATCATCAAACTGGCATCCACCGCCCACAGAAACAGGGCCATGGTAATGGTAAACACAATCACGATGCCCGTGGTTTGCAGCGTTTCCTTGCGCGTCGGCCAAACCACGCGCTTCGCTTCGGCAACGGAATCCTTGCCGAAAGCAAAAAAGCGCTTGCCCGGCTCGCTGGTCCACGCCACTACCGTAGCCAGCATCAGGCCAGCCAGCACCGAAGCCACCTTCAGCACAGCCGCACTCTCGCGCAAGTAATAGAAGCCTGCAATGCCCGCCACTACCAGCAAAAATGCAACCAACAATTTGATTTTGTCCGCCATGCGCAATTATTCCAATCGACTATTACTTACTTTTTGGCAGGCCAGGAGGGTCTCGAACCCCCAACCCTCGGTTTTGGAGACCGATACTCTACCAATTGAGCTACTGGCCTAAAACCCGGGAAG
>MGXA01000112.1 GCA_001801215.1 Gallionellales bacterium RIFCSPLOWO2_02_FULL_59_110
GGCCATATAAAGCTGGGTGGGGAGCTGGCGGCACAGGATGCGGTTCACCTCCTCGAGGATCTGGCGCATGGTGCAGCCTTCGGCGCTCAGGCGGTAAAAGATGTATGACGCCAGGGGAGCGCCGAACGCGGCCGGCAAACCGTGCCCGGAAAAATCGCCGACCAGCACATGCTGGGCGCCGTCCGCGCGGCAGGCCGACAGGACGATGTCGCCGCAGGTTTTCTCCAGCGACGACTGGATATGCCGCAGCTTGCGCCCATCGAACGGACTGGCCGAGCGCATCCTCGAAACGATGTCCTCCAGCAATTCCTTCTCGTCGTTGAGGGTCAGATTTTTTTCTTCCAGTTCGCGCTGCACCTGCCGCAAGGCTAGCTGGGTGCGCACCCGCGCGTTCACAATGGCAGGAATAACCGGCTTGGTCAGGTAATCCGCTGCGCCGAGCGCCAGCCCCTGCACCTCGTCCGCCGTTTCCGCCCTGGCGGTAATGAAGATAACCGGGATGGCGCGAGTCAGCGGGTCAGCCTTGAGTTGCCCGCACACTTCATGGCCGTCCATGCCGGGCATCATGATGTCGAGCAGGATCAGGTCGGGGGGTTGCGCCGCCGCTATTTTCAGCGCCACCTGGCCGCTGTTGGCGACCTTTACCGTGTAGTCGGCACCCAATATCCCGCGCAGCACGTCGATATTTTCCGGCGTGTCGTCCACCACCAGAATGGCCGGCTTCGCACCGGTTGGCCGGCTCATGAATACATCCCGCTATTTTCTTCCTGCGGCACATTGTCGGCATCGCTGTATTCGACCGCGATACGCCGTACTTCCGCTTCCATGCCCAGAAACAGTCTGGCCAGCTCGGGATCGAAGTGCTGCCCGGCCTCTTTTTCGATCAACTCCAGCGCCTTTCCCACAGGCCACGCCTGCTTGTAAGGGCGCACGCAGGTCAACGCATCGAACACATCGGCTATCGCCACGATGCGCGCGACATCAGGAATATCCGCTCCACTCAACCCATGTGGATAGCCTTGACCGTTCCACTTTTCGTGGTGCCCCAACGCAATCTTCCTTGCCATCTTCATTACCTCGGCATCGTGTTCGCCGATGATTCCAGCGCCAATTTCTGGGTGGCGTTTCATGATCTCGAACTCTTCCACCGTCAGCTTGCCCGGCTTGAGCAGGATGTGGTCGGGAACGCCGATCTTGCCGATGTCGTGCATCATGGAGGCGTACATCAAGTGCTCCGCGCGTGTTTCCATAAAACCGCAGGCCAGCCCCAGAAGCCTGCTGAAATTCCCCACCCGCGTGACATGTTTGCCTGTCTCGTTGTCGCGATAGTCGGCCGCGCGCCCCAATTGCTGGAGCATGACGAGATGCGTCTCCTCCAGTTGCCGGTTGCTGCGCTCCAGTTCCCCGGTGCGCTCCGACACCAGATGTTTCAGATAACGGCGCTGATCCGCCAGATCCAGATGCGCCTGAACACGCGCGCGCACGATGGGCGGGCTGACCGGCTTGACGATGTAGTCCGCCGCGCCCAGTGCAAAACCCTGCGCTTCATCCTTTATCTCTCCCAGCGCGGTGACAAAAATAACCGGAATATGCCGGGTGGCCTCGTTTTCCTTGATCTGGCGGCAGACCTCGTAGCCATCCATCTCCGGCATCATGACATCGAGCAGAATCAAGTCGGGATGTTGCGCCGCCGCAATTTTCAGCGCCAGCTGGCCGCCGTTGGCAATTTTAATCGCGTAGTCCGCACCCAATATCCCGCACAGCACATCAATGTTTTCCGGCGTGTCGTCAACGACCAGCAGAGTATTTTTTTCAGGTTTGCTCATGTCCGTTCCTCGGTGATTCCATTTTCGCGCTCAAGTCAGATTTGTCGCCGGCCCGGGTTTGATTCAATGTTGCAGCGAGGCGTTGCACTTCCGCCAGCGCATTTTCGTAATCGTAATCGCTCATATACCGGTTCAACTGGGCAAAATCCCGCATGTTTGCGCTATCTTTGACCTGATTGTTGATCCGGCGCATGGTATCCACCGCAGCGGAATCGAAGGATTTCAGTTGCGCGGTCAATTGCTCAAGAAGCATACCTAGTTGCACAAGATCTGGAACCGGCTGCACCCGTTCACTCGCGACCGCTTCAGCCCCCGCAGCATAGGACTGCAAATATTCCTGCGCCGAAACGACCGCTTGGGCCAGCTCTGCTCCCGCCGCTGCAAACAACCGCGCATATTTTTCTGTTTCTTCTTCCCGGATAGCGGTCTCCAGCAAGTGCGCGGATTCCGCCAGGGCGGTCGCCCCGACGGTCGCCGCGATACCCTTCAGCGTATGCGCGAGCCGTTCCGCAGTCGTCCGGTCCCCGGCATCGAGCGCGTCCCGTATGGACTGCGCGGCCTGGCGCTGATTGGGAATGAATTTCTCCAGCACGGTCAGATAAGTGTCCTCCCCGCCCATGCCGGCTATCGCCCGATCAGGATCGAGGCCGGGGAATATCCCGGATACGTGCCGCGCTGCGGCAGCTGCCGGCTCGAGCAGCACCGTGCGCTTGGTCCAGCGCGCAAGGGTGGCGTATAGCACATTATGCTGGATAGGCTTGGCAATATAATCGTTCATGCCGGCAGCCAGGCAACGGTCGCGGTCGCCAACCATCACGTTGGCGGTCATCGCGATGATGGGCAAACCGGCCAGTGCAGGATTTTCCCTGATCCGACGCGTCGCCTCCAGGCCGTCCATGGTCGGCATTTGCACATCCATCAGCACCGCATCGAATGCCTGCTGCTGCGCCGCCTGTATGGCTTCCGCCCCGTCGCATACCGGGCATGCCTCTATCCCGGCGCGCGCCAGCAGGGCGGTCGCCAATTGCCGGTTCAATTCGTTGTCCTCCACCAGCAGGACGCGCAAACCGGACAGGCCGGCAAGGCTGCCGTTGCCGGATGGCGCGCCGGATCTGCCCGGCTCCGGCACGGTCTCTTCATGCGGGCAGACAAAGGGCAAGTTGAACGCAAAAACGCTGCCTTGCTCCGGCGTGCTTTCCACCCACATCGTTCCACCCATCAGTTCCACAAAGCGCGCGGAAATCGCCAGCCCCAGCCCGGTCCCACCGTATTTGCGCGTAGTGGAGGTATCGGCCTGGCTGAACGACTGGAACAGCCTGCCGATTTGTTCCTGGGTCAGGCCGATGCCGGTATCGCGCACCGTGAAACCCAGCACGACATGGCCGGGTGTCTGGCTTTCCATCCTGACTCCGACCGCAACTTCGCCCTCCCCGGTGAACTTGACGGCATTGCCGATCAGGTTATTCAGCACCTGCCCCAGGCGCAGCGGATCGCCAACCAGCGTCTGCGGGATGCCCTGCTCCTTATCGAAATGCAGCGCCAATCCTTTTTCCGTGGCGCGAACACCGGCGATATCGGCCGCATTGCGCAATACGTCGTCAAGCCGGAAAGGCGTTTTCTCCACCTCCATCTTGCCCGCCTCGACCTTGGAAAAATCCAGGATGTCGTTGATGATGCCCAGCAGCGAATTTGCCGAACGGTAAACCTTCTCCAGATAATCCTGCTGCTCGGGCTTCAGCCCGGATTGCAGGCACAAATGCGAAAAACCGATGATCGCATTCATCGGCGTGCGGATTTCGTGGCTCATATTGGCGAGGAATTCGCTCTTGGCGCGGTTCGCCGCTTCGGCGGCGGCCATGGATTTTTTCAACTGCTGCTCGGTGCGTTTGCGCTCGGTGATGTCTTCCTTGACCGCGACGAAATGGGTGACACTCCCCTGATCGTCGCGGATCGGCGAAATGGTGGCCGCCTCGAAATAATCCTCGCCGTTTTTTTTCTTGTTGTGGAATTCCCCCTGCCACACCTCGCCGGCCAATATGGTTAGCCACATCTTCTCGTAGAATTTCGGCGAGAGCGCTCCCGACTTGAGAATGCGCGGATTCTGGCCGATGGCCTCCTGCGCGGTGTAGCCGGTCACTTTGGTGAATTTCGGGTTGACGTATTCGATCGCGCCGTCCAGACCGGTGATAACCACGCTGGCCGGGCTGTTTTCCACGGCCTTGGAGAGCGTGAGCAGTTTCTCCTGGGCGATGAAGCGTTCGGTGATATCGCTGTGCGTCCCGATCATGCGCAGCGGCCTGCCGTCTTCCGCGCGGCTGACCACCATGCCGCGCGCGGCAACCCATTTCAAACTGTCATCCTTGCACAGCATGCGGTAAACCACGGTATATGACGGGGAGTTGCCGTCCAGATACTTTTCCATGTCCATCATCGCATGGCGCAAATCGTCCGGGTTGACGCGTTTTGTCCAATCGCTGAGGCTGTTCCAGATAGTGTCTGCCGGGAAACCCAGCATTTCCTTGTAACGCCGGGAATAAACCACCTTGCCGGTCTGCATGTCCCAATCCCATACGCCTTCGCCCGAGCCTTCCAGGGCAAAGCTCCAGCGCTCCTCGCTGTCGCGCAGCGCCTGCTCTGCCTGCTGGCGCTCGATTTCCGCTCCCGCCCTGGCGGCGATAATTTCCATGACCTCGCGGCGCATGGGTTGCGGCGGGAGCTTGTGCCTGAAGATGGCGCAGAGTATGCCGTTGACCTTGCCGTCCCTGCCCCGTACAGGCACTCCGGCGTAGGACTCGGCGCCCATCTCCAGCAGATCCTTATCCAGCGGGAACAACTGGCGGACATTTTCCGGATACTCGCGGTAACCCTCTTGGGTAACAATATCGCAGGGGGCGCCGGGCAACGCATATTCGTAGTGTTCTACCGCCTTGCCGTCCAGTTGCATGCCCAGGGCCTGCATCCTGTTTCCTTCCACCAGCTTGCCGACGATGACGCAATCCGCTTCAAGCAATTTGCATAAGCTGTTTGTCGTTTCCTGGAAAAACGCTGCGCCGACATTTGCGGCCGTGGTTAGGGCAATGGTATGGATTGCGTCTTCCGTTATCTTGCGTTCGGTAATGTCATGCACCGTGCCGAAGGAGCGCAACGGCTCGCCGCCCTCGCCGTAATAGGTCTCGCCTTGCTCATGCACGTATTTCACCCGCCCGTCCTTCATCAGCAGGCGGTGTTCTATGTCATACGCCGCGCGCTTCCTGACCGATTCGGCATAGGCGTTGCCCACCAGCTCGCAGTCGTCGGGGTGAACTGTCTCGATGAAGGCCTCGTAGGAAGCGCCGAATTGCTCCGGGTCGATTTCGAAAATGCGGTAAATCTCGTCGGACCAGGTCAGCACATTGCTGGCCAGATCGAGATCCCAGTCGCCGATATGAGCGACGCGCTGCGCCTCTCTGAGCCGGTGCTCGCTTTCCCGCAAGTATTCTTCCGCCCGCTTGCGCTCGGTGATATCGCGCACCGCGCCGAAGACCAGCCGCTCCCCATTGATCTCCATCCGCGTGGCACTGACCTCGACATCAAAAATGCTGCCGTCGCGGCGGCGGTGGCGGGTTTCGAATATCGGGTTGCTCTCTTGCAGCGCGGCGATCTTTTCCAGCAATTCCTCCTTCGACCATTGTGCGTTCAACTGCGCCAGGTTCATCGTCAGCAGCTCTTCCTCTGCGTAGCCATGCATGCGGCAGAAGGCATCGTTCACCTGCAACTGGTTGCCATCAGTGTCAAAAATTTGAATGCCATCGCTGGCCATGTGCAGCAACATTTCACTCTTGCGGCTGGCGCGCTCCAGCGCCGCCGCCGCCTGCAAGGCGCTTGCCCGCGAGGACACCAGGAACCAGGTAAGCAGCGCGAGCAGCAGGCTGAAAGCGATGCCGCCGGCGGCGATGATCCGGGATTGATTCTGCTCGACCCTCTCCTCGAAAGCGGGCTGGGAGCGCACCTGCACCGTCCACTTGCGTCCGGCAATTTCAATGGGCTCGCTGCGCTGAAAGCGCGCGCCCTTGCCGCTGGCAAGGTTGCTGCGATCCGATGCGTACATCAACATTTCTTCCGCGACCGTCTCCCCGTCGAAAACATTGACGTCGAACCCGGTATCGCGCACATCGAAAATACCGGACATCAGGTCGCCCATGCGGAATATCGAAACGATCCAGCCGGCGAGGTTGGCGCGGCGTTCGGCAACGCTGCTGCGGGGAGCGCCGTATTTGTAGATGGGCAGCGCCATCACGAAGCCGTTCTGCAGGTCTTCGCGGGTCTCGAACAGCAGCCTTATCTTGCCGGAAACGGCGGTTTCGCCGGAATCGCGCGCCCGCTCCAAAGCGCTGCGGCGCAGCCCCGGCGCCGAGTCTCCGGGGCGCACATGGTCCCGGTCGGAAAGCATGTCGTAGCCGAACACCTGCAGGTTGCGCAAGTCGAACGGCTCGACGTAGGCGGAGGGCGCATAGCTGTCGCGCCGCCCTTCCGGCCAGATTTTGTAGGCAGGCAGGTTTTCCTTGCGCATCGCGGCGACATGCCGGTCTTTCCCCGCATCCGGCACGAGCGGCACGAAGCGGATACCCTGGATGCCCGGAAAGTCTTCCTTCAGCCACAACCGGGCAATATATTCGTGAAATTCCTCGCGGCTGATGGGAATGGGGCTATTGGAAAACAGTCCGTCCACGCCGCGCATGACCTGCTCGTAAGTCTTCATGCGCTTGTTGATGCTGTCGGTGATGCCGTGCACATGCGCGTCGAACTCGATCTGCTGTATCCGGACGGCGCTTTGCTGCGCGTTGTTCCACAACTGGTAGGTCAGCGTCAGGGAAAAGGCCAGCACCAGGCCCGCCAGTATTCGCGCATCCTGCCGCGCGACGCGCCGGTCGAACAGGATCAGGAAAAAACTGCCGCCGAACAGGAGCATCGAACCGAACGACACCAGCACGGCCAGCGTGCCCGGCTCGACGCGCAGGGTATCGGCGGTGCAGATGCTGCCGGACTGGAAATGCGTGCCCAGCATCGCGGTATAGTGCATGCCGGAAATCGCCAGCCCCATGATGATCGCCCCGAGCGTCAGGCGCAGCATGGGCGGCAGCCTGATGCGTCCGCCCCGGTGCATCAGCAGCAGCGCGCCCCATGAAGCAACGATGGCAATGGCCACGGACAGCATCACGACCGGCGGGTCATAGGCAACCGGCGGCGACATCCTGAGCGCAGCCATGCCGGTGTAGTGCATCGCGCTGATGCCCAGCCCCATCAACAGCCCTCCGCCCATCAGGCGTCCGGCCGTAACGCGTGCCTTGCAGCACTGCACCCAAAAACCCAGCAGCGCCGCCGCCATGGCGGGCAGAATGGAAAGCAGGGTCAGCTTCAGGTCGTAGGCCAGCGAAACCGGCAGGTGCAGCGCCAGCATGCCGACGAAGTGCATGCCCCAGATCGACATTCCCAGGGTGATGCTGCCCGCAATCATCCAGAGCTTCGCCGCGCGACCGCTGGTTTCGCGCATCCGCTGCGCATGGTCGAGCGTGGCGAACGAGCCGATGATAGCGATCAGCACGGACAGTAAGACCAGCGGGATATTCCAGGATATTGGCAAGGTTAATACTCGGTTAACGTAACCCGGATGAAACGGAGCGAAATCCGGAAAAAATCGGTTTCATCCCCCGCATCGCGCTGCGCTTCCCTCCGGCTTTTCCCGGTGCAGTCATGCGGGCTACGGTGCTATCTCTGCGTTATTTCTTCGCCGGCCTGACTTCCGCCCGCACATCGACCTTGATATTTTGCTTGCCCGCCGTTTCGACGTTCAGCGTCAGCGGCACGGTTGCGCCTGCCTGAAGCGGCGCGCTCAACCCCGTCAGCGCCAGGTGATAGCCATGGATGCTGGTCATGTCCACGCGCTTGTTCGCGGGCAGGCTGACCGATTCGACGCCGTGCGTCGTCATCATGCTGCCTTTGTGCGTCATGGTGCGCAACTCCACGGCCTTGGCGGCCGGGCTGGATGCGCCGACCAGGGTCGCATCCTGCACGCTGGTAATGAACATGAACACATTAGCGGAATCGCGTCCGGGAACGGCGCGCGCCCATGCGCCGTCAACCTGGATGCCGTCCGCATGAACGCCGGTGCTCAGCAACAAGGCCAGCAGCAGCCAGCCGAATTTGTGCGGGCCGGATTGGTACGGTTTAATCATGATGGTATTCCTGTCTATAAAACGAACCGGCGGATTATACGCGCCCTGCCTGCGGCATCGCAAAAAGGAAAAAGTTCGGGGTGCTTCGATCGTTCCCGCGCCCCGGCACCGGGGCGCGGTTTGCGCCGGCCCTGCCGCCGCGACAATATGCCGCACCCCACGCAACCCATGTCTCCGCTTACAATAGCCTCATGGCCAACACGATACTTTCCTCCCTGCCGGGACACAGCCAGCTGCGCCGCCTGATCGCATTGCGCAGCATGGTTATCGCGGCGCAGCTCATAACGCTGACCGCTGTCTGGAAAGTCATGGAACTGGAGTTGGGCTGGCGGCCGATGCTGCTGACCATCGCCGCGCTCGCCGCGATCAACCTGTTTTCGTGGCTGCGCCTGAGCAGCGGCAAGCCGGTTCCCAATGCGGAGTTGTTCGCGCAATTATGCATCGATGTGCTGGCGCTCAGCATATTGCTTTATTGCAGCGGCGGCTCGACCAACCCGTTTGTGTCGCTTTACCTGCTGCCGCTGGTGATTGCCGCCGCAACCCTGCCGGGGCGCTACACCTGGGGCATGGCGGCGCTTACTTCCGCCTGTTACAGCGTGCTGATGTTTTATTACATTCCGTTGCCGCACAACCATCAGCACGACGGCGACAGCGCGTTCAACGCGCATGTGCTGGGCATGTGGCTCGGCTTTGTCTTCAGCACGGTGGTGGTGGCCTATTTCGTGGTGCAAATGGCGCAGGCGGTGCGCAGCCGCGACGAGATGCTGGCCCGCGTGCGCGAAGAGATTCTGCGCAACGAGCGCATCGTGGCGCTCGGCACGCAGGCGGCCAGCGCCGCGCACGAACTGGGCACGCCGCTATCCACCATGGCAGTGGTGATCGGCGAATTGCGGCACGACAGCAAAGCGCAGCCCGGCTGGCAGGATGCCTTGCACATCCTCGACGAACAGGTGCGCGGCTGCAAGCGCATCCTCGACAAAATTCTGGCCAACGCGCAAGACAGCGGGGCTGCCTCGCTGCAACCGGCCGATCGCCTGATGGAGGAAGTTCTGGACGAATGGCAGTTGCTGCGCCCGACCGCGGCATATCGGCATTGCAGCGACAGCGCGCAGCCCGCCCCCCTCGTCAGCGTGGACGGCACGTTGCGCGCCGCGCTGATGAACCTGCTCAACAACGCAGCGGACGCGGCATCGGCCAATACCGCCCTGCAACCGATTGAAATCCGCACACGCTGGGATGCCGCCAACTTCACCATGGAAATCCGCGATCACGGCAAGGGTTTAAGCGAGGAAGCGGAACTCAAGGCCGGCTCGGCATTTTTCACAACCAAGACGGGCGGGCACGGGCTGGGGCTGTTTCTGGCCAACGCCACCGTCGAGCGCATGAACGGCTCGGTGCGCCTGTTCAACCGCGAGCAGGGCGGCACCACCACGGAAATCATCCTGCCGGTAGCCGGGGCGGGCGCATGACCATGCCGCATCGCGAAGAATCCGCCTCGCTGATGCTGGTGGACGACGACACGACCTTCTGCAAGGTGTTATGCGCCGCGCTGGAGAAGCGCGGCTTCAGCGTTTCCGTGGCGCACAGCGTCGAGCAGGCGATTCCGCTGGCGGAAAGCTGCCCGCCGGAATTTGCCATAGTGGATCTGAAAATGGGCGGTGCGCCGGGTTTGTCCCTGGTCAAGGTGTTGCACCGGCTCGACCCGAATACGCGCATCGTGGTGCTGACCGGCTACGCCAGCATCGCCACCGCCGTCGAGGCCATCAAGCTGGGCGCGACGCAATATCTCGCCAAGCCCGCCAACGCGGACGAGATCGTCGCGGCGTTCGGGCACACCGCCAGCAGCGACGTGCCGATCAAGGCGCAGCCGACGCAGATCGAAAATCTGGAATGGGAACACATCCAGCGCGTGCTGCACGAGCACGGCGACAACATCTCGGCCACCGCGCGCGCGCTCAACATGCACCGCCGCACCTTGCAGCGCAAGCTCACCAAACCGCCTTCGCGCACCGAATAAACCTCATGCAAAATCCCTCTCGCGAATTTAGCCAATCTCTCGTATAGTTTGCGCCCTACGGAAAAATTGCCTCTACCGATAATAATACGCAATACGCCCATGACCGACGAAAGCACCCGCCACAGGCTCAAACAAGCGCTGGCCAATCTCGATTCACTGCCCGCCATGCCGGCCACCGCGCAGAAACTGTTGGCGCTGCCGCTGGATACCGACGAGGGCGAAACACAAATGCTCAGGCTGATCGGGCAGGATCCGCAGATTTCCGCAAAAATAATCAGTCTGGCCAACTCGCCGATCATGGGCATTTCGCGCATGGTGGGCACCGTATCCGAAGCTGCCCTGCTGCTTGGTATGACGCGCATCAAATCGGTTGCGGTCGGTATCGCATCGATGTCCCATCTGTCCAGCTCCCCCGCCGGAAAGTATTTCAAGCCGCAAGACCTGTGGCTGCACAGCATGACCGTCGCCATCGCGATGCGCACCATCGCGCAGGCCATGCCCAGAAAGAACCGCCCCGGCGAAGACCAGATTTTCCTGGCGGGACTGCTGCACGATATCGGTTTCATGGCCCTGCACCATATCGACGCGGCAGCAAGCGACGCGCTGCATCACCAGTTGCTTCTGCAACCCGGACGCCCGATACTGGAAGTGGAACTGGAAACCCTGGGAATCACGCACTGCTATATCGGCGCACAACTGGCGCGGCGCTGGCACCTGCCGGACGAAATCATTACCGTGCTGGGCTACCACCACCCGCCCTATGTCGAAGAAGTCGCATCCGAAAACCCTTTGGCGCGCCTGGTCAACCTGTCCGAGAAGATCGCGCCGAACTTCGGCATCGCCGAACACACCGGCGAAGAAATCCGCGAATACGAGTGGGCGGAACTGGGTATCGAGCCGGCGGATATCGAAGATGTTTGCGCGCAGGCCAACGAACTTGCGGTGCAAACCGCGCAACTCAGCAGCACTTTCTGATCCGGACAAGCCGGGAATGAGGGTCTGGCTTAACCGGCGGATGGAATTGTCATGCGGCGGAAGGCGCTGCGCTTTGACCGCAAGCTCGAAATTTCGCTCGGTTCATTTTACGCCCTGCAAGCTTTGAATATGTTTCGTTAATTCCGGAACATGATATTGGCGTTGCGCTCTTGGCGATACTTATTGGCAGCGCCGGGCTTACACTTCCTGAAGACGTTTATTGATTTGCGTCAGCGCCTGAATGATGCGGCGCAACGATTGGTTGTATTCGTTTGCGAACATTTCCGCCGCGCCCTTGCGGTCACCGGCCTTCAGCCTTTCGATGATGAGCAGGCCGAATTCGTGAAATTGCTGATGCGCCTCGCTTAATTGCCGGCAAATTTCCGGCTCGCAAAACGGTTCCAGGATGGAACTGTTGATCCATCTCCCCAGCTGGCAAATGCCGTCCTGCCCGAGCGGGGTTTCATCCAGCGATTCGCGGGTATTTCCCTCTACGTGATGCCCCAGGCGCGTCTTCCACAATATATGCGTCTCGGCCACCGCAATGAGGTTAAGCCTCTTGCGCAACTCGTTCTTCTCGTGATTATCGAATTTCTGATGCCCGCTTGCGCCGGATAGTTCTTTATCAGAGGCCTTCGGGCCGTGTAGGGATAACCGTGCCATCGCAATTCTCCTGCAATTGTTGTGATATGCGCTTTATATCCGCCCCGAGACGAAAGAACAATAGGCCGAAATGCCTATATATTTCGGCCTAGCCGTTTTGCGCGATTACCCCCTGAGGCTATAATCCTAGAAACCTCAGTTGACCGCTCCATTGAGGTCGCAAGGGAGTGAATATGAAAACAATTCGATACATATCCACGCTCACCCATTTGGTGAAGTCGCTACGAAGTGTATTGCATGTCCCTCGCGGCGCATGGCGGCGTTGCTCCTCCTCGGAATGGAACGACCATTCCTCGTCGTCGCGCCTTGCCCTGCACCACGATGAACATACACTACACTCCGTCCAACTGAGGTTTCTAGGATAATTGCCCCGAGAAAACGCCATCCAGCCATGAATATCCTCCCCCTGCTCGCCAGCCTGTTGTTGCCCGTCGCGGCTTTTGCGCTGCCGCCGCAAATGCCCGCCGCACCCGTTCTGGCAGCCAAATCCTACCTGCTGTATGACTACGCCAGCAACCAGATACTGGCGAACCAGAACGGCGATGCGCGCATGGAGCCCGCTTCGCTGACCAAGCTGATGACCGCCTACCTGGCTTTCGACGCCATCGAGCACGGCACGCTCGCTGCCGGGCAGAACCTGGCCGTTCCCGCTGCCGCCGTACGCATCAGCAACGGCGAATCGCGCATGCTGTTAAAAGCCGGCCAAACCGTAACGGTGAACGAATTGCTGCGCGGATTGATCGTGCAATCCGGCAACGACGCGGCGCTCGCGCTGGCGCTTCATATCGCGGGCAGCGAAGCGGGTTTCGTCGACATGATGAACAAGGAAGCGGAGCGGCTGGGCATGCGCAACACCCACTTCACCAACCCGGTCGGCATGCCGCATGCGCAACACTACAGCAGCGCGTCCGACCTGGCATTGCTGGCCGCCGCCATCGTGCGCGACTACCCGCAGCACTATGCGCTGTTCGGGATGCGCGATTACACGTTTAACGGCGTCACCCAGGCGAACCGCAACCGCCTGCTGTGGATCGACCCCCATGCGGACGGGATGAAAACCGGCCATACCGAAACCGCCGGATATTGCCTGATCGGCTCGGCCAAGCGAGATAACCGCCGCCTGATTTCGGTGCTGCTCGGCGCGCCTTCCGACAACCTGCGCACCACCGAAAGCCAGAAGCTGCTGAACTTCGGCTTCCAGCATTTCGAGGCGGTGCGCCTCTATGAAAAGAATCAACCAGTCGCCAAAGCGCGTGTCTGGAAAGGCACGAAAAGCCACCTCAACATCGGTTTTCGCCAGGATTTGCTCCTGTCCATCCCCAAAGGGAAGCTCGCCCAGCTCAAGGCTACAATGGAAACGCGTCAGCCGATCTTCGCGCCGGTCGGCAGCGGTCAACAACTGGGTACGCTCAAGCTGACGCTGGCCGGCAAACCCTATGCGGAATTTCCGCTGGTCGCGCTGGAAGACGCGCAACTGGCGAATGTTTTCTCGCGCGGCTGGGACAGCATCCGCCTGTTGTTCGAATAAGATATGGCCCTATTTATAAACGGCCCTATCCGTAGCCAGGATGCAGCGAATGCGAAATCCGGGGAGTAATACGGCTTTCCCCCGCATTACGCTGCGCTTCATGCGGGCTACGATGCTGGGGACAGGCGTAGTTTTAGAATAAAGGGAATACCACATGACGATCTACCTGAACGGCCAATACCTGCCCATCGCGGAAGCGAAAATTTCCGTGCTGGATCGCGGCTTCATTTTCGGCGACGGCGTGTACGAAGTGATCCCGGTCTATTCGCGCAGGCCGTTCCGCCTGGAAGAACACCTGCGCCGCCTGCAACACAGCCTGGACGGCATCCGGCTCGCCAACCCGCACAGCAACGCGGAATGGGTGGCCATCGTCGACGGGCTCGTCGCGCGCAACGCCGGCGAAGACCTGTACCTGTACCTGCATATCACGCGCGGCGCGGCCCGGCGCGACCACGCCTTCCCCAACCCGCCCGTCGCGCCGACCGTGTTCCTGATGAGCAACCCGCTGCCCGCCCCGCCCGCCGAACTGCTGGCGAGCGGCATTGCCTGCATCACCGCGCCGGACAACCGCTGGCTGCGCTGCGACATCAAATCCATCGCGCTGCTGCCCAACGTCCTGCTGCGCCAGATGGCGGTCGATGCGGGGTGCGCCGAGACCATCCTGATCCGCCCCGAATCCATGACCGGCGGCGAGTTCATGACCGAGGGCGCGGCGAGCAATATTTTCGCCGTAAAGAACGGCACACTGCTCGCCCCGCCCAAGGACAACCTGATGCTGCCCGGCATCACCTACGACGTGGTGCTGGAGCTTGCCGCCGCCAACGGTATCCCTTGCGAGGTGCGGCGCGTGACGAAAGAGGAAATATTCGCAGCCGACGAATTGCTGCTCACCTCCTCCACCAAAGAAGTGCTGGCGATCACGCAACTCGACGGCAAACCGGTCGGCAACGGCAAACCGGGCGCGATGTTCGCCAGGCTGCACAAGCTATACCAGGATTTCAAGCGCGACGTGATGCGCGCATGAACAAGCCTGAAAAAAGCATTTAGCCACAGAGATCACAGAGGACACAGAGAGAGGCGTGCTTTCGCCACGATTTACTGCCTCACCGGAAGGTGAATTGTTTTCGCCTTTCAACTTTATGTATTTTCTCTGTGGTCTCTGTGTTCTCTGTGGCTTGAATTACGATTTTTTGAATGAATAATCATGAGCGAATCGCCAGCAAACAAATTGACCGACAGCCTGCTCGAATATCCCTGCGAATTCCCGCTGAAGATATTCGGTTTGCAGCAGGCGGGCTTCGCGCAGGCGGTGATGGAAGTCGTGGTGCGCCACGACCCCGGCTTCAAACCCGCCACGATGGAAATGCGCGCCAGCAAAAACGCCCGCTACATCAGCCTGACCTGCATCATCCAGGCCACCTCACGCGAACAGCTCGACGCGGTTTACCAGGAGTTGTGCGACCATCCGCTGGTGGTGATGGTGCTATGAGCGGTGAAGCAGAGAAGGGGGAAGGGAGAAGGGAGAAGGGGCACGGCGGCGCTACGCCTCCCCCCCCTTCCCCCTTACCTGGCCGTGCAACGGCCTCCCCCCTTCACCCTTCTCCGCCGGTCATCCGCTCGCTCGGCCTGGTTGAATATCAACCCACCTGGGATGCGATGAAGCGATTCACCGCCGAGCGCACAGCAGAAACTCGCGACGAAATCTGGCTGGCGCAGCATCCGCCCACCTACACGCAAGGGCTGGCGGGCAAAGCGGAGCACCTGCTGCGCCCCACGCATATCCCCGTCGTCAAAATCGACCGCGGCGGACAGATCACCTATCACGGCCCCGGCCAGATCGTCGCCTACCTGCTGCTTGACCTGCGCCGCTGGAAAATCAACGTGCGCGAACTGGTGCGCCTGATGGAGCAGGCGGTGATCGATCTGCTCGGCGAATTCGGCGTCGCCGCACAAGGCCGCGAAGACGCGCCCGGCGTGTATGTCGGCCGCGCCAAGATCGCCTCGTTGGGATTGAAGATCAAGCACGGCTGCTGCTACCACGGCCTCGCGCTGAACGTAGATATGGATCTGGCGCCGTTCGCCAACATCAACCCGTGCGGCCACGCCGGGCTGCGCGTCACGCAATGCTGCGAACTCGGCATCACCGCCGGCATCGAAGAACTGCAAGCACTGCTGGCGCAGAATCTGATTCATGGACTACAGCGGCACCTTGAAAGAAAGCAATCCCATGACCAACGCTGAACATAAAAATAGCGGCGCAGCCATAAGGCAAACCGGAAAGGAAAAAACCGCGCGCAATCCGGTGAAAGTCGTGCCGTTGCAGGAGCGCCTGCGCAAGCCGCAATGGATACGCGTGAAGCCCGGCAGCGGCGCGGGGTACAGCGAGGTGAAGCGCGTACTGCGCGAACACCAGTTGCACACGGTATGCGAAGAAGCCTCCTGCCCCAACATCGGAGAGTGTTTTGGCAAGGGTACGGCGACCTTCATGATTCTCGGCGACGTGTGTACGCGGCGCTGCCCCTTCTGCGACGTGGCGCACGGCAAACCGCTACCGCCCGACGCGGGCGAACCGGAAAATCTGGCGCGCTCCATCGGCCTGCTCAAACTCAAATATGCGGTCATCACCAGCGTGGATCGCGACGATTTGCGCGACGGGGGCGCAAGCCATTTCGCGGCTTGCCTGGCGGCGATCCGCACCAGCGCGCCCGCCACGCGCCTGGAAATTCTGGTGCCG
Organism: Gallionellales bacterium RIFCSPLOWO2_02_FULL_59_110; assembly: GCA_001801215.1. GTDB lineage: Bacteria > Pseudomonadota > Gammaproteobacteria > Burkholderiales > Gallionellaceae > Gallionella. Next base: position 15,956 of record MGXA01000112.1, read on the forward strand.
GATTTTCGCGGACGGCTGGATGTCGCGCTGGGGGCGCTCGCCGCAAGCCTGCCCGATGTGTTCAACCACAATCTGGAAACCGTGCCGCGCCTCTATGCGCTGGCGCGCCCCGGCGCGGACTACGCGCATTCGCTGAAGCTGCTCAAGGAATTCAAGGCGCGCTTCCCGCAAATCCCAACCAAGTCCGGCCTGATGCTGGGCCTCGGCGAAACCGACGCGGAAGTGCTGCAAACGATGCGCGACTTGCGCGCGCACGATGTGAACATGCTCACCATCGGCCAGTACCTGCAACCTTCTGACGGCCATCTGCCGGTGTTGCGTTATGCGCCCCCGGAAACTTTTGCGCTGTTCGGGCGCGCCGCACAAGAAATGGGCTTCAGCCACGCCGCTTGCGGGCCGCTGGTCAGGTCGAGCTATTTCGCGGACGAGCAGGCCCAGCAAGCCGGCGCGATCTAGCAGCCTGTCTGACTTGAAGAATCGAAGCGAAAATTCGGCTGGGCGAGGACAGATTTTGCGAGCTTTCGCCTTGCGGCGAAATGCCTGCTTACCCCACTTGCCGGTTTTGCAGGTCAATAGTCGTTCTATTGACCAAAAAATCGGTGAAATATGGCCCGGCCAGGCGGATTTGCAGCCGATTCCCTTTAAGTCAGACAGGCTGCTAGTATATAAACACATAAATAACGAAACATATTATACTGTCGCATGCCCACCCTACGACGAGGAGCTTGC